>DASQGW010000163.1:0-10193 GCA_035632415.1 Burkholderiales bacterium
GTTGTTGTCGAGGTGCTGGAGCAGGCGGCACGCGGCGGGCGTGAGCTCCTCGATCGTCCTGTGCGCGGCGTCGGCGTAGTGCTCGTCCGCCTCCTCGACGATGCCGGGCTGCGCGCCGAACTGCGAGAGGACCGGCATCTGGCGCGTGAGCGAGGCGCAGAAGGCGTCGATCGTCTGGATGCGCAGGCGATGGCCGATGTCTGCGGCGTTCTTCAGCTGGGAGAGGACGCGGCTGCGCATCTCGGCCGCCGCCTTGATGGTGAAGGTGATTGCTATGACCTCCTCGGGCTTCTCCACCGCGGAGAGGAGGCGGACGTAGCGCTGCACCAAGAGCTCGGTCTTGCCGGAGCCGGCGGGCGCCTGGACGATGAAGGAGCGGCGGACGTCGAGGGCGGCTTCGCGCGCCGCGGCGTCGGCGATGGCGATCGACTTACTCATCGCGACTACCCGGGCAGTCGCAGCTCCGCGCTCGATAATGAGAATTACAGCATCGACGCGCGTCAACGCTTGCCACCCTCGCTCGTTCTCGGCTAGGGGAGGACGGCGTGAAAGTTTCGGAGATTCTGGAAATGCTTCGACGCGATGGATGGGTGCACGTGGCAACGCGCGGCAGCCATCGCCAGTTCAAGCATCCGAGCAGGCCTGGACGCGTGACCGTGCCCGGCAAGCCGAGCAAGGATTTACACCCAGCAACGCTAAACAGTATCCTTAAGCAGGCGGGACTCAAATGATGGAGCCGTGCATGCGTTACGCGGTGGTGATCGAGAAAGGCGAAAGCAACTACTCGGCATACGTTCCGGACTTGCCGGGTTGCGTCGCCGTCGGCGACACCATCGAGGAGGCGCAGCGGGAAATCCAAGGGGCGATCGCATTCCATCTCGAGGGCATGCGCGCGGACGGCCTGCCGATTCCTGAGCCGAGCAGCCAGGTCAACTACGTCGAAGTCGCTGCTTAGCTGAAAGGCCGTGCGGTCGGCGGCCGATGTGGTCACAATTTGTGACCACATATCCTTTAGCAAATCAGTACCCTGTGAACTTGAGGTCACATTTTGTGACCTCAAAGGCCTATGGCGATAAAGCTCTACGACCTGGCGGGCGCGGAAGACGATCGGCGCTTCTCGCCCTATTGCTGGCGCGCGAAGATGGCGCTCAAGCACAAGGGCCTGGACTTCGAGACGATCCCGTGGCGCTTCACCGACAAGGATGTGATCGCGCCGTACAAGTCGACGACGGTGCCGGTGATGCTGGACGGCAACCAGTCGGTGTACGACTCGTGGGCGATCGCGCTTTATCTCGACGAGGTGTATCCGTCGCGGCCGCGGCTCTTCAGCGGCACCGAGACGCGCACGCTCACCGACTTCCTCGCGCAGTGGACGGTGAAGGCGCTGCATCCGCTCCTCATGCGCATCGTCATCATGGACATCTACGGCAAGATCCACGAGAAGGACAAGGCCTACTTCCGCGAGTCGCGCGAGAAGCGCTACGGGGTGACGCTGGAAGAGTTCGGGAAGGATCCGAAGGGCGCGGTGGCGGCGTTTCGCGGCGCGCTCGATCCGGTGAGGCCGGTGCTCGTGCAGAACCCGTTCCTTTCCGGCAACGGCCCGGGCTACGCGGATTACGTCCTCTTCGGCACGTTCCAGTGGGCGCGGTGCATTTCGCCGACGCGGCTCCTCGAGCCGGATGATCCGATCTACGCGTGGCGAGAGCGGCTCCTCAAGATGTACGACGGCTACGCGTGGAAGGCGAAGGGCTATCCCGTCTGGGCCTGACGGAATAATTACGTACTTGGTACGGAATTCAGTATTTCTCATAGACGCGGCACAGGGTGTGGAGCTCGCAGCGGCGGCAGGTCTTGAGCTCTTCCTTGGGGTCGACGCGAGCGTCGCCGGAGACGAAGGCCTTGCCGAGGGCCTCCGCGTCTTTTTTCCATTGGGCGAGCACGGCGGCCCACTGATTTCGCGGCGGGGAGACCTCCGGCAGGATGCCGCCGGCTTTTGAGTAGCCGATGAACTTCATCGCGCCGGGTCGCAGGCGCGCGAAGCTCACGGCCGCGAGATCCTCGGGCGCGGCGACGGCGTAGAGCGGCACCTGCGGATCTTCGGGGCGCGGGCCGTCCCACTGGCGCACGTTCATCACGTTGCCGGTCTTGTAGTCGATGAGGACGTGGCCGCCTTCGGCCAATCTGTCCATGCGGTCGATGCGAGAGTCCAGCTTCAAACCTGCAACGCTGAGCTCGCGCTGCTGTTCCAGGTGCTCGACCTCGAACGGCGCGCGGCGCGACTCGACCTCGAGCCATTCGCGAGCGAGCTTCGCGAGGCGCTCGCGCTCGAGCTCGGCGAACTTTCCTTCGAGCCCCATCTCCTTGACCGCGGTCGCCGCCGACTGGGCGATCACGGTCGTCAAATCGTTAGCGAGGTTGGAATGCGAGCGCACGCGCGTCCAGATCTCGCGCATGAGGGCGTGGAGCAGCTTGCCGCGGTCGCGGGCGTCGAGTCCCGGCGAGGGTTCTTCCATCTCGTCGGCGCCGAGGCGCCAGCGCGCGAAGGCGCGGAAGGGGCACATCGCCTGGTCGGCGAGCACGCGCGTGCCGCCGCGCTGCTTGCCGAGCTTGGCGGCTGGCGCTCTTACGTCCTGGAACTGCTCCAGCTTCCGTGAAGCGAAGAGCAGATCGCGGTAGCGCGGATAGTCCGGCAGCGCAATGTCCTTCACCGGAACATCGGAAATCAGCGGCGAGGGAGCGAGGTTGCGCTCCTCGTCCTTGGTCGGATGCGAGAAGACGACTTCCGCCGCCGAGTGCATCCACTCTTCGGTGATGCGGCGGTCGTAGGCGAGCGAGGCTTCGGCGCTCGCCTGCGGGATGCCGGCCTTCTTCTGCAGCGCGATGGGGATGAAGGGATTCGGCGCGGCGTCGCGCGGCCACACCTGGTCGGTGAGGCCGGCGACCCAGAGGCAGTCGAAGCGCTGCGCCTGCGCTTCCATCACGCCCAGGATCTGGATCGGGGCGTCGGGAGTTTCCGGCTGGAACAAGGTGTCCGCGCACAGGCGGCGCAAGGTGGCGAGCGCGGCGTCCAAGGACATGTGCTGCGAGATGCGCTCGAGCTTCGCCAGCTCGCCCAGCACCTCGTGCAGCTTCGCGCGCGCCTGGAATTCGTCGGAGTCGAGCGTGCGCTCGCCGGGGAAGCCGGCAGCGTCGAGGATGGAAGAAAAGTGGCGCGCCCATTCGGCGGGTGAAGTGGGTCTTGATCTCGAGACCTCAAAAACCATCTCCAGGCGCTTGCGCAGCAACGGCGCGGTCTCGGTGGAGGCGGCGATCAGCTTGGCGAGCGTGATCGTCTCGTCGGCGTCCTTGCGGATGCGCACGTCGAGCGTCGCGCGCCTGGAGAGCTCGGTGTCGGCGCCGCCGATGAAAGGCGAGCGGATGAGGAAGCTCGCGAGCGCGAATTCCACGGAGCCATCCGAGAGCTCGAGCAGGCCGAGCGCAGCGGCCACGAGCGGATAGGTCGCGAGCGGCTTGCCGAGCGAGATGTTGAACGGAAACGGGGCCCCCGCCTGCGGGGGAATGACGTTGTAGCCGGGCTGCATCGTGCGAGAAAAGACGCGCGAGACTTCGGCGCGGCGCTGGCCGAGGTCCGGCACGACGACGCCGATGGCCTTCTTCCCGTCTTCGAGCCGCGCCCTCGCCCACTTCGCCGCCGCCTCGAGCTCGAGCTTCGCGGAAAGGAATGGAGCGCGCACGTGCGTGCCGTTCAGCGGATCGGGCGCGCATTCCTCGGTGCTGAAGCGCGCGAGGAATTCCCTGGTCTGCGGCGGCATGACGTCGAACGCATAGGCGACCACGAGGCTCGGCAGCTTCAGCGCCGAAAGGTGGTCCAGCATGAGATCGGGCAGCCGCGCGGCGTCGATCTCTCCGGCGGTCTGCTTCTTGTAGGCGGCGGCCCACTGGTTGAAGGCCATGGCGTCTTCGTTGCCCTGCCCCGTGCCGACGCGCCACTGGTGGATCAGGCGCCAGGCCTCGCGGCACTGCACGGCGGCCTGCGGGCGGATGAGGAGCTCGTGCTTGGCGAGGATGCCTTCCCACAGGTGCTGCTCTTGCGCGGGAGTGAGGAGCAGCGGGAGCGATCCGCCCAAGTCGCTATAAAGCGCGTCTTCCCAGAGGCGCTCGACCCACGAGCCGAAGGGCAGGATGTCGGCCGCTTCCCACGACGAGAGCCCGCGGGCGATCTGGTAGTCGTCGAAATCGAGCGTCAGGCGGTGGGCAAGGCGCCGGTTCGGGGTGACGACGGTGATGCGCGCGCCGTGCCCCTCTTCCAGGCGCGCGAAAAGCTGGGACTTTCCGAGCACGCCCGATCATACGATGCGGGCGCGGGGATAATTCCGGACAACGGTGATGTAAATCCGTCGATGCAACACCTTTGATTCAATGTTGACAGGGAGGATGTTGCATGTCGAGAAGGCGGTTTACGCCCGAAGAGCGGGCGGCCGTGTGGCGTGGCTGGAAGAGGGGGTTAACGCTCAAGGAGATCGGGGAAAGTCTTCACCGAACTGGACCCAGCGTTCTTTTGGTTTTAAGGCGCGACGGCGGGTTCGCACCTAGGACCCGACGTCGCGCCGCACGAGCGCTGCGGCTTGAAGAGCGCGAAGAGATCTCCCGTGGCTTGGCAAGCGGTTTGTCGATTCGTGAGATTGGGCGGCGCCTTGGGCGAGCAGCTTCGACGGTAAGCCGAGAGATTTGCCGCAACGGTGGTGCGGCCGGCTATCGGGCGACAGAGGCAGATGCATATGCCTGGCGGCGGGCCCAGCGTCCTCAGCCCTGTTTACTGGCAAGACGCCGGCGGCTCAGGAACTGGGTCGCCCAGCACCTGGAGCTCGATTGGTCGCCGCGCCAGATTGCCATTGGCCTTCAGCGCACATTCCCGCATGATGGCTCGATGCGGGTGTCGCACGAGACGATCTATCGGAGCCTCTTCATTCAGGCGCGTAACGTCTTGAAGAAGGAGCTTCTGGGCCATCTCAGGCGCGGCGGCTTCATGCGCCGGCCGCGTGCTCACCCAGGAACCCATTTAGCGATCGTCAATGGGATCTCAATCCATCAGCGCCCGGCAGAGGTTGAGGATCGCGCGGTTCCGGGCCATTGGGAAGGCGACTTGCTCATGGGCGGAGCGAGTTCGCAGATCGCGACTCTGGTGGAGCGTCATTCCCGCTATGTCATGCTCGTCAAGGTCGATAGCAAGGAAACGCTCAGCGTGACGAAGGCCTTGGCCGCAAAGATTCGCCAGCTTCCCGCCGAGCTTCGTCGCTCACTCACCTGGGACCGGGGTGCCGAAATGGCGGCGCATAAGGACTTCACCGTTGCCACCGACGTAAAGGTCTACTTCTGCGATCCGCACAGCCCTTGGCAACGCGGCAGCAACGAGAACACTAACGGCCTGTTGCGTCAGTACTTCCCAAAGGGCAAAGACCTCTCTAACGTCACTCAGGGCGAGCTCAATCGCGTCGCTCGCCTGCTGAACGAGCGGCCTCGAGAAACCTTAAACTGGCGCACGCCCTTGGAAGCACTCAGGGCTACCGTTGCGTCGACGAATTGAAATCACCAACGTCCTTAATTATTCATGGCCGATATCGAGTGGCTGAAGAAGCCGGAGGCGCATAACTATCCGGCCGCGGAGTCGTACCTGAGCCTCGTCTACGACGACGCCAAGGTGATGAAGCTCGTGCAGCGGCTGCGCCGGGCACCGATCCGGCGCTTCAAGGCGAAGGACATCTTCCGCGCGTCGGGGCTCTCGCTCCTCGGCGTCTCCAACGAGCACGTCGAAAGGGACCGCCGGAAGATCCGCGACGGCAAGCCGCTCTCGCCCCTGCTCCTCGTGCGCGACGAAGCGCATGGCAAAGTAGTGATTGCCGACGGCTACCACCGTCTTTGTGCGGTGTATTCGTTCGACGAGGACGCCGAGGTGCCGTGCCAGATCGTCTGAATTAAGGACGTTGTCCGGAATTCCGTACTTGGTACGGAATTCCGGTTGGCAACGCTTACTGCAGGACTTTGTCGACGCTCTTGTCGCCGCGTTGTTCGATCTTGTCGCGGCGGCTTTCCGCCTTGTGGGCGGTGTCGCGCACGGTGTCTTTCACATCGGGCGTCGCGGCCTGGACGTCGGCCTGGGCGGTGCCCCAGGCGCTGCCGCTGACGACGGGCACATTCGCCGAGGCGCCGCCGCCTGCGTTGATGCCGGTGCCGAGGCCGCTCGGCTTGACGGTCGAGTTGGTGTCGATGGTGGCGTTGCCGCTCGCGCGCGGCGTGCGCGCCTCGGCGCTGAGCTGGCCGGTCTGGCGCAGGTCCTCGCCGCGCAGCGTCGCGCCGCTCGAGATGCCGCTGCCGATGCCGCCGAAGCGGGACGCCGAGCCGTTCGCGCCGAGCGTGCCGACCACGCCGCCGCCGAGGCCCACCTGGGCGAAGGCATCGTGATAGGCGAATGCGGCGAAGCCGGTAAGGGCAAGAGCAAGCACATAAGACTTCTTCATGCCGTGTCTCCTAGTGAGTGGAAAGCGCCCTCTTTGTAGCAGCGCACGCGCGGCCGGTCCCGCGAGAGCACATCGTCCGGACGGACTAGCTCGGGCCGAGCGCCGTGCAATGCGTCACGCGCCGGGGCGATTCCGTTACATGCTGTTACGATGACGACACCGTGAGGGCCCTGCTTCTCATCTTGCTCGCCGCACCCTGCATCGCATCGGCGCAGGCCTATGTCGGCGCCGCGATCGGCGAAGCGAAGCTCGACGAGCGCCACGACACGGCGGTGAAGGTGTTCGGCGGCTACCAGTTCAGCCCGAGCTTCGCCATCGAGGCCGGCTACCACGATCTCGGCAAGGTTCGCTCGGCGAGCGTCACCGCGTTCGATCTGAGCTTCGTCGGCTCGTGGGAGCTCGGCAATCGCTTCGCGCTCCTCGGCCGCATCGGCGCCTACCGCGCCGACACCTCGGACGCCGGCACCAATCTCGGCCCGCTGTTCGGGCTCGGCGCGAGCTACGAGCTCACGCGCAACGCGAGCTTCCGGCTCGAATGGCAGCGCTACGACAAGCTCGGCCCGGACACCGTGCCCGCGCTCGACATCGACGTGCTCTCGATCGGCGCGCTGTACCGGTTTTAATTAAGGACGTCGTCCGGAATTAGCGTTCGACTCATTTCTCCAGGATGGCGGTGACGCCTTGCCCGCCGGCGGCGCAGATGGAGATGAGGCCGCGGCCGGAGCCGCGCTCGGCGAGCTGCTTGGCGAGCGTGGCGACGATGCGCGCGCCGGTAGCGGCGAAGGGATGGCCGAGCGCGACGCTCGAGCCTTTCGGGTTCATCTTCGCGCGGTCGATCTTGCCCAAAGGCTCGCGACCGAGCCGGTTGCGGCACCAGTTTTCGGACTCCCAGGCCTTCAAGGTGCAGAGCACCTGCGCGGCGAACGCCTCGTGGATCTCGTAGATGTCGAAGTCCTGGAGCTTGATGCCGGCGCGATCGAGCATGCGCGGCACGACGTACGCCGGCGCCATGAGCATGCCTTCCTTCGGCCCGGCCATGCCGACGAAGTCGACGGCTGCCGTCTCGGAATAAGTGAGATAAGCGAGCGGTTGAAAACCCCGTTGCTGCGCCCATTTCTCCGATGAGAGCAGCACCGCGGCCGCGCCGTCGGTGAGCGGCGAGCTGTTGCCCGCGGTGAGCGTTCCGGCTGGAGAGGAATCGAACGCCGTGCGGAGCGATGCGAGCTTTTCCATCGACGTGTCGCCGCGGACGTATTGGTCGCGCTTGAGATCGATGAACGGCACCACCAGGTCGTCGAAAAACCCGGAGAGCCAGGCGGCTGCCGCGTTCTTGTGGCTCGCGAGCGCGAGCTCGTCCTGCTCTCTTCGCCCGACCTGCCATTCCTTCGCCATCTCCTCGCAGTGCTGGCCCATCGAGAGGCCGGTGCGCGGCTCGCCCACGCCCGGATGCTTGGGCGCGAGGTCCCACGGGCGCAGGTCGCCGATCGTGCCGAGCTTGTCGCCCCAGGTCTTGCCGCGCGAGAGCGAGAGCACGGTGCGCTGCAGGTTGCGGCTGTAGGAAAGCGGCACGTCGCTCGCGCTGTCCGCGCCGCAGGCGATGCCCACGTCGATTTCCTCCCGGTCAATGCGATTCGCGAGCTGCCCGGCGGCCGAGAGGCTCGTGCCGCAGGCGCGCTGCAGGTCGTAAGCGGGCGTCGTCGGATGGAGGCCTGAGCCGAGCACCGACTCGCGCACCAGGTTCCAGTCGCGCGAGTGCTTGATCACCGCGCCGCCGGCGACTTCGCCCAGCTTTTCATTCTTGAGAGAAAACCTGTCGACCAGCGCCTTCAGCGCCGCCGTCAGCATGTCCTGGTTCGACGCCTCGCTATAGGCGCCATTCACGCGCGCGAACGGGATGCGCGCCCCGCCGAGGATTGCGACCTTCATTGGAAAACCTCCCGCCGGATGCTCGATGCGCGAGCTTACGCTAAGCTGGCGACTGCATCCTCGACCTTGGGAGGGGTTGATGAGCAAATTCATGGCTGCCCTCTACGGCGTGATGGCCTACGTCGTTTTCTTCGTGACCTTCCTCTACGCGATCGGCTTCGTCGGCAACCTCATCGTGCCGATGACCATCGACCACGGCGGCCCGCCGGCCGACTGGCCGGCGGCGCTCGTGATCGACGCGATCCTGCTCGGGCTCTTCGCCGTGCAGCACAGCGTGATGGCGCGTCCGGCGTTCAAGCGCTGGTGGACGCGCATCGTCTCGCCGGCGGTGGAGCGCAGCACCTACGTGCTCATCTCGAGCCTGCTGCTCGCGCTGCTCTTCTGGCAGTGGCGGCCCATGCCGTCGGCGATCTGGGATCTTTCGGGCGCGGGCGGGACCGTGCTCAGCGCACTCTTCTGGATCGGCTGGGGGATCGTGCTTCTCTCGACGTTCATGATCAACCACTTCGATCTCTTCGGCCTGCGCCAGGTGTTCCTCAACCTGCAGGGCGCGGCGTACTCGCATCCGCCGTTCACGACGCGCGGCTTCTACGCGCTCGTGCGTCACCCGATCATGGTCGGATTCATCATCGCCTTCTGGTCGGCGCCGCTCATGACGATGGGCCATCTCGTCTTCGCCGCCGCGACGACGGCGTACATCCTGATCGCGCTGCAGCTCGAGGAGCGCGACCTCGTCACCTACATCGGCGACGCCTACCGCGACTACAAGAAACGCGTGCCGATGCTGATTCCCTGGACGAAATGAACGCATAATCGGGAGGTCGTGCTCGACCTCCTGATCAAGAACGGCACCGTCGTCGACGGCACCGGCGCGCCGGCGCGCCGCGCCGACGTCGCCGTTCTCGATGGAAAGCTGGCTGACATCGGCAAGCTTTCCGGGCCGGCGAAGCGCACCATCGACGCGACCGGCCTCGTGGTCGCGCCGGGCTTCATCGACCCGCATACGCACTACGACGCGCAGATCTGCTGGGACGGCGCGCTCACGCCCTCCTCCTGGCACGGCGTGACTTCGGTGGTGATGGGCAACTGCGGCGTCGGCATCGCGCCGTGCAAGCCGGCGGCTCGCGAGGTCGCGATGCGCGACCTCGTCAACGTCGAGGCCATCCCCTTCGAGGTGCTCGCGGCCGGCATCACCTGGGACTGGGAAAGCTTCCCGCAATACATGGACGCCGCCGCGCGGCGCCATCCCGCGCTCAACCTCGCCTTCCTGGCGCCGCTCACGCCGCTCCGGCACTACGTGATGGGCGAGGCGTCGCTCGACCGCGCGGCCTCTGCTTCTGAGGTTTCTCAGATAAAAAATCTGTTGGCAGAAGCGTTGGACGCCGGCGCCTTCGGCTTCTCCAGCACGCTCTTGAACCAGCACCTCGGCTACCAGGGCCGGCCGCTTGCATGCCGCAACGCGAGCAAGGACGAGATGCGCGCCTGTTGCAATGCGCTCCGCGAGCGCGGCAAAGGCGCGATCGAGATCGCGATGACGAAGCAGATCGGCGTGATGGACGAGCCGGAGCTCGCGCTGCTCGACTTCATGCTCGCGGAATCCGGCCGGCCGATCACCTTCATCGCCATGTTCGACCGCGACGACATCCCGGAAGCGGTGCGCACGTCGCTCAAGAAGAGCGCGCCGCTCATCGCGCGCGGCGCGCGGCCGCAGACTTCCCCGCTGCCGCTTACGCGCGAGATCAACATGCGCAA
>DASQGW010000164.1:0-17997 GCA_035632415.1 Burkholderiales bacterium
GTGGACGTGGCCGCCGAGCGCGACGCGGAGCGCATGGCGGCCGAGACCATGAAGGCCTTCGGCCGTGTCGACATCCTGGTGAACAATGCGGCGATCTTCAGCACCCTCGAGCTCAAGCCATTCGAGAAGATTCCGGCCGAGGAGTGGCGCAAAGTGATGGATGTGAACACGCTCGGCGTCTTCCTCTGCTGCCGGGCGTGCGCGCCCCACATGAGGAAGGGCGGCTACGGCCGCATCATCAACCTAGCCTCCGGCGCGCCGCTCAAGGGGGTGCCGCTCTTCCTGCACTACATCGCGAGCAAAGGCGCGGTCATCGCCATGACCCGCGGGCTAGCGCGCGAGCTGGGCGCGGACGGCATCACGGTCAACGCCCTCGCGCCAGGCTTCACGCTGTCGGAGAACGTGGCGAAGATCGAGGCGCATCGCCGCGTGGGCGAAGTGACGAAGATGACCCGCGCCATCAAGCGCGACGAGACGCCGGAAGACCTGGTCGGGGCCGTGAGCTTCCTCGCGAGCGACGACGCCGCCTTCATCACTGGGCAGACGCTTGTGGTCGACGGCGGCTCGGCGATGATCTGATATAAAGCGATCCGGTGAAAGGTAAGGTCCTCATCGCCGGCGCGGGCCTCGGCGGACTCGCCGCGGCCGCCTGCCTCATGAAGCGCGGCTTCCAGGTGCGCATCTTCGAGCAGGCCGGAAAGCTCGGCGAAGTCGGCGCCGGCATCCAGCAGAGCGCGAACGCGGTCAAGGTGCTCTACGACCTCGGGCTGCGCGACGCGCTCGATCGCGTGGGCGTCAAGCCGAACGAGTACGAGTTCCGGCGCTTCGATACCGGAGAGCTCCTGCACAGGATCCCGTTCGCGCAGGCGCACGAGCGCAACCACGGCGCGCCCTACTACCACCTGCACCGCGCGGACTTCCACCAGATCCTGCTCGACAAGGTGCGCTCGCTCGATCCGAACTGCATCACGCTCAACGCCAGGGCGACCGGCTTCTCGGAGAACGCGAGCGGCGTGACGCTGAACCTCGCCGACGGGGCCACTGCCTCGGGCGACGTGCTGGTCGGCGCCGACGGCATCAAGTCGGCCATCCGCAGCCAGATCGTCGGCGAGACGCCCGTCAAGTACACCGGCTACGTCGCCTGGCGCGTCACCGTGCCTCGCGCCAAGCTGCCGCGAGACATCATGGAGCTCGTCGGCACGGTGTGGTGTGGACCGAAGAACCACTGCGTCGTCTACTGGCTGCGCCGCGGCGAGCTGCTCAATTTCGTCGGCTGTCCCGAAGACCCGTCGTGGGACGAGGAGTCGTGGAACCAGCGGCGCCCCTGGGAAGAGCTGAAGGGCGCGTACACCGGATGGCATCCGAAGATCCAGGCAATCCTCGATGCCGCCGAGCGCGACCAGTGCTTCCGCTGGTCGCTCTTCGATCGAAAGCCCATCGACAACTGGAGCACCGAGCGCGTGACGCTGCTCGGCGATGCCGCGCATCCGACGCTGCCCTTCATCGCGCAGGGCGCCTGCATGGCAATCGAGGACGGCGCCGTGCTCGCGCGCGCCCTTGAAGCTTCAGCATCGGTCCCCGAAGCGCTCGGGCTCTACCAGCGCGTGCGCGTGTATCGCTGCGCTCGCGTGGTGACCGAGTCGGCCGAGCACGGGACGCTCTACCACATCAAGGATGCCGCGGACATGAAGAAGGCCTTCGCGGACCGCAACATCGCCCGCGAGCGGGCGCAATGGCTCTTCAACTACGATCCGCTCAAGGTTCCGCTCGAGGACGAGGATCTTCCCCTCTAGGCGCGGAAGAATCCGCGCGGCGCCTTGTGCAGCCGCTCGAAGCCGGTCTGCGTCACGCGGATGAGCTCGCCGACCTGCACGCCGGCCGGCTTGTCTTTCGAGATGACGTTGGGCTGCACGACGACGGTCATGTTCTCCTCCAGCGTCATCTTCGGCAGTGGCCCGGCGGGACGGCTGCGCGTCCCGACGATGGGCGGGAAGTAGCCGCCGCCGAAACCGTGCATCAGGTCGTCGCAGACGGTGAAGCCGCGATCCTCGATCACGCTCGCCGCCTGCAGGATCTCCTCCATGGTCGTGCCGTGATGCACGACCGAGGTGACCGCATCGAACGCCGCCTCGGCGCTCGCATGCAGGTCGCGGTAGAGCGGCGTCGGGTCGGCGTCGACCGTGAAGCTGCGCAGCACTTGTCCCGAGTAGTCCCAGAACGACCCTGACAGCTCGCAGAAGACGATGTCGCCCTTCTGCACCTTGCGCGAGGAATGCAATTGCGGCGGCACGAAGACCTGCGGATCGGCCATCGAGGTGACGCCGATGTAGTGGATGAAGGTCGTCCCGCCCTCGCCTACATAGGCGCGCTCGACCCGATTGCCGAGCTCGCGCTCGCTCATGCCCGCCCTGGTGGCTCCGAGGAGCGCGGCGAATCCGGCATCGCTGAACGCGGCACCGATGCGCAACCAGTCGATCTCTTCCTCGGATTTGATGAGCCGCAGGCGCACGTACTCGGCGTCGAGCTCGACCACCGCAAATTCCTTTTCCAGCTCGCGCTGCTTGCGCGGGAGCAGCGGACCCATCAGGCCGACCCGCTTGGCGCCTCGGCGCTTCAATTCCTCTACGGTCTTGGAAATCCCGTGATGCTCGCCCCAGCGGACATCGCAGCCCTTGGCGAGCTTCCGGGCGAGCGGGAAATGGTTGAACCATTCGACATGCATGGCCATCTGCTCGCCCGGCCGGAAGACCACGTACGCCTCGACGGTGCCAGGCCAGCCGGTGACCCACTGGGGGGCGTTGCCGCTACGGTGATCGGTGACGACCAGCAGGTGGTCGACGCCCGCCTTCTCCATCACGCCCTGCAGCGCGCGGTGCCGGCGGGCGTATTCGGCGTCCGAGAACCGCGGGTATTCCTGAGCCACGATCGCGCGCAGGCGCGGCGCGAGCTCGAGCATGGCTAGCGCGCCGTCTCCCCGATCGGCGTCCAGAAGACGAGCACGTTGGCGATCACGATGGTGACGGCAAGGAAATAGAAAGTGGCGAGGATGCCGTAGCGGTCGGCGATCATGCCGCCGAACCACGGGCCGAGCGCCGCGCCCAGCGCCTGCGCGCCGAAAAGCACGCCGATGCTCGAGCCGCCCATGTTCTTGGGCGTCATGTCGAGCATCCACGCCTGGATCACCGGTCGCGTCGCGTAGAGGAAGAAGCCGAGGACCGCGACGAGGAAAATGAACCACGGCGAGCCGCCGGCAAGCCCCATGAACACGAGCACCACGGCGCTCGTCAGCATGCTGCCGACGAGGATTTGCTTGCGCCCCATGCGATCGGACAGGTGCCCCGCCACCGGCGCCGCCGCGAAGCCCGCGGCCTGCAGGATGAAGAGGCAGGCGCCGACCCAGGCCGTCGAATACCCCATTTCGCGCGCGAGATAGAGCGGCAGGAAGGTGAGCAGCGCCGACTGCGTCATCGTGCGGAAAGAAGAGCCGGTGGAAAGGAGGACCAGCGAGCGGTTGCGCAAGAGCTGCCGCAGGCCCGCCCTGTATTCGCGGAACGACTGGCCTTCGCCATGCGAGCGCTGTGCGCCGAGCTGGATGCTGCCCAGCATCGCAAACATGAGCAGCGCGACGACAAGGCCCGGCAGCACATTGAGGACCACCACCTCGCGCCACGAGAACGTGGCGAGGACGATGCCCAGCACAAGCGGCGCGATCGCGTCGCCGACGTTGCCACCCATGCCGTGAATCGACAGCACGAGGCCCTTGCGCTCGGGATAGCGGCTGCCGAGAGTGGGGATCGCCGTCGGGTGCCACAGGCTGTTGCCGAAGCCGACGAGGGCAATGCAGACGAGGAGCATCGGATAGCTGTGCGTGAAGCCGATGAGGAGGTACGGGAAGCCGACCCAGAAGAGCGAGATGCCCATCAGCAGGCCCTTGCGGCCCACCGTATCCACGAGCACGCCGCCCGGCACATTGGCCACCGCCGAGGCGATGTACTGGCAGGTCATGATGAGGCCGATCTGGCTGTACGAAAGCCCGAGCTCGTTGCCGATCAGCGGCAGGAGCAGATAGAAGGTCGCGGGATACCAGTGCGTGAGGCCGTGGCCAAAGGTGATCAGCCACAGCTCGCGCCAGCGGTGCCGCGGCGCGGCCTGCGCCGCGATCACTGAACTCAAGCGGGCACCCTGCTTTTGACCATCGGCGCGCAGTATACCGGTTGATCTAGCTCAACCCGTGCGGCCGGCGCGCCGGCACAGTCGCGCGAATGACCATCACGCGGCGTATCGATGCCATCACGGAGATATCGCCCACGAGGCTCTGCGAGCAGCCGCCGCCGCCGCGCTCCGTCAAGGTCGAAATCTCCGGTCGCTGCAACTACGCCTGCGGGTTCTGCGCGCTGCGCACGCGACCGCAACAGCCGAGGCGTGACATGGACTTCGAGCTCTTCGCGAAGATCACACGCGAGATGCGCGATGCGGGCGTCGAGGAGCTCGGCCTCTTCTACCTCGGGGAATCCTTTACCAATCCGGATCTTCTCGTGGCGGCCTGCCGCCATGCCAAGCTCGAGCTCGGCTTTCCTTACGTCTTCCTGACCTCCAACGCATCGCTCGCCGAGCCGGCGATCGTCGAGCGGCTGATGCAGTACAACCTCGACTCCCTGAAATGGTCGGTGAACGCGGCCGACAGCGACCAGTTCGAGCAACTGATGGGCGTAAAGCCGCGTCTTTTCGACGATGCGCTCTCGAACATCCGCGCCGCGTTCGAGGTGCGGCGCAAAGGCGGCTACCGCACCGGGCTCTACGCTTCGTCGATCCGCTATGACGGCGCCCAGCAGGCGAAGATGGAGTCGCTGCTCAAGGCGCGCGTGATCCCATATGTGGACGAGCACTACTGGCTGCCGCTTTACTCGATGGCGATGCGCTCGCCGGAGCTGAAGGCGAAGCTCGGCTACACGCCGACGCATGGCAATTCCGGCCGCTACGACCCGAAGACCGGACTGCCCACGCGCGCGCCACTGCCTTGCTGGTCGGTTTTCACCGAGGGCCACGTGCGGGTCGACGGCCACATGAGCGCCTGCTGCTTCGGCTCCGACGAGCGCTTCGACGTCGGCGACCTGCGGACTGAATCGTTCATGGACGTGTGGCACGGCACGCAGATGCGCAAGATCCGCGCGGCGCAGATCAGGACCGAGCGCGAGGGACCTGCCGCGCTGAGCGGCACGATCTGCGACGTCTGCGTCGCCTACGCGGATTGACTTAAACTCCCCACTCGTGAGAGTGGAGCAGAACGAGTTCCTGACGCGCACCGGCCCCGGCACGCCGATGGGCGAGCTCTTCCGGCGCTACTGGCTGCCGGCCCTCCTCGCCGAGGAGCTGCCGCAGCCGGATTGCCCGCCCGTCCGGGTGAAGCTGCTGGGCGAGCGGCTGATCGGGTTTCGCGACACGAGCGGCAGGCTCGGCCTCCTGGATGAATTCTGCGCGCACCGCGGCGTGTCGCTCTGGTTCGGACGCAACGAAGAGAACGGCCTGCGCTGCTCCTACCACGGCTGGAAGTACGACGTGAACGGCCAGTGCACCGAGATTCCGTCCGAACCGAACAACGCGCAGCTCTGCCAGCGCATGAAGCTGAAGAGCTACCCGCTCGTCGAGCGGGGCGGCGTGCTTTGGACCTATATGGGTCCGCCCGACAGGCGCCCGCCGCTGCCCGAGCACGAATGGGCCATGGTGCCCGCGCCCAATCGCTTCGTCTCCAAGCGCTGGCAGGAATGCAACTGGCTGCAGGCGATGGAAGGCGGCATCGATTCGAGCCATGTGAGCTTCCTGCATCGCTACACGATGAAGGTCGACCCGATGTTCAAAGGGGCGACGCAGAGCCACAAGTACAACCTCGGCGACCTCGCGCCGCACTTCGAAGTCGTCGAATCCCCGGGCGGGCTCTACATCGGAGCGCGGCGCAACGCCGAGAATGACAAGCACTACTGGCGCATCACGCAGTGGATCATGCCGAGCTACACGCTGATCCCGCCGCGCGGCGACCACCCGATCGGCGGCCACTGCTGGGTGCCGATGGACGATGAGAACTGCTGGGCTTGGAGCACCAACCATCACGCCACTCGCGCGCTCACGAAGGAAGAGCGCGAGGCGATGCAAGCGGGCAAGGGCATCCACGTTCCCCTGATTCCCGGCACCTTTCGCCCGAAGGCGAACAAGGACAACGACTACCTGATGGACCGCAGGGCCCAGAAAGAAGGCCGCGCGTTCTCCGGCATCGAGGGCTTCGCGATGCAGGATGCCTCGGTGCAGGAAAGCATGGGCCCGATCCAGGACCGCACGAAGGAAAATCTCGTGCCGACCGATCAGGGCATCATCAAGGCGCGCCGTCGGCTGATCGCCGCCGCCGAAGGCCTTGCGAAAGGCGAGCCGCCACCGGGCGTCGACCCCGCGCATCAGCGCGTGCGCTCCGCTTCGGTAATCCTGCCGAAAGGCGTGCCTTTCGCCGAAGCGGCCGAGGACGCGCTCATGCCGCAGCCCGGCTCGGCGCACGCCACCGTCTGAATTCCGGACAACGTCCTTAATTATTCCGCCTCGGGCCTTGGTTGACGAAGGTCAAGGCACGGTCTGCGCGCGCGTGCACGCTCTCCGAGTGAAAGGAGCAGCCATGAGCAAAGACCCGGTGTGCGGGGCCGCCGTGGAAGTTTCGCCGGCCGCAGTCCGTTCCGAGTTCGAGGGCGCGACCTACTATTTCTGCTGTGCCGAGTGCCGGCAGCGATTCGCGTCCGACCCGGTGCGGTTCATCGCAGAGGGGCCGCAGCGCGCGCGAATTCCATGCTGCGGATTCGGCATGGTGAGGCGCACCGTGCAACGCGGCGCCGCCTAGGCGCTCGCTCAGACGAGCAGCGTGGCGCCGGCCCAGGCGAGCAGCAGCGCGCCCGACCATCGATCGAGGGCGGCGCCCGAGGGGCCGAGCTTCTCGAGGAGCACAAAGAGCGCGAGCGCGGCGATCCACACGAGGTTCATCACTCCGCCCACGAAGAGCAGCGCCATCAGCAGCCAGCAGCAGCCGACGCAGTACATGCCGTGGCGCATGCCGAGCAGCAATGCGCCGGCGTGCCCGGGCCGCCAGTGGCGCACGAGGAACGCCGCGGGCGCGCGGCACTGCGCAAGGCAGACCCGCTTGAGCGGGCTCAACTGATAGACGCCTGCCGCCGCCAGCACCGCGGCGGAGAGCACGGGGGTTTTCGACCAGAGCATCATCCCGGAGATCAGCCCGGCCGGCTGCAGCAGCTCCTGCACAGTCGCGGCGGCAACGGAGAAAAGCAGCCACGCCAGCAGGTATCCGAGGGCCAGCAGAGCCGTCGGCGCCAGGGTCGCATCGGCGGCACGGTGATGCGCGACTCGCGTGTAGAGCAGGATCAGCGGCGCGGCGCTCGGCGTCATCATCGCGATCATCATCACCCACCACATGAGCACGATCACCGGAAGGGCGAGCTCCATCTCTCCGGGAATCTCGGGCTGCCGGTGCGGAAACAGCGTGGCGCGCGTCATGTCGAGCGCCGACATGCCCATGCCGGCGCCCTGCCACAGGTAGAGCCACGCGAGCGCCACGAGCATCGCCAGCCCGGCCGCGACGAGCGCGCGCTCGCGGCGCAGGACCGCCTCGAGGGCGATCACACGGCGGCGCGGGTCCGGACCGGCCCCTTGTTGTTGAGATGCAGGTGCGCGAACTGCGCGTAGCTGTCCTTCAGCTCGATCGCGATATTGCCGCGCGAGCGGCTGGAAGCCGATCCGATCTCGGCGACCTCGTACTCGAAGCCGTGCGGCAGGTCGATGCGCGCGCGGTGCTCCTTGCCCGTCACCGGGTTGCGGATCGGCTGGCCGTCGAGCTCGAACACGCCTTCGACGCGCACCTTGCCGCGCCGGCCTTCGACGTCGACATCGAAGTCGATGCGGGTAAAGATCGGATCGAACGCCTTCTCGAGCGTCGAGGCGAAGACCGAGAACATGGTGGCGAACGGCTCGGTGTCCTGCCCGGTCATGATCTTCAGCAGCGCCTCGCGCTGCGCCGGGCTCGCGCCGGCGTCGACCACCGGCTGGCATTTGCCCTTGCCTTCATGGATCGCGCCGGGCCAATGAAACACCACGGCGAGCTTCGTGCCGTCGAGCCGCACGTCGCCGTATCGGCCCTTGTCGATCGCGATCGCCCCCATGGCCTCGCAGAAACCGTGCGTCGGCAGCGCATTGAACTGGCACGGGCAGCCGTATGAGCAGTTGCAGTTGATGAGCTCGCGCCCTTGGATTTCCCACGGTGTCATTCCATCCTCCTCTTGTCGAAGTCCTCCGGCGCGCAAGATTACTCCACGCGCCGTGCTTCGAAAAGATCTACATCCAGGGCATGAGCGAGGCGTGGATCACGTCGGGCACGCCTTGCCCGCCCACGGACTTGATAGCGAGGTCCACCTCCTTGAGGCCGAAGCGATGGGTCGTCACTTTCTCCAGGGGAAAGCGCTTCGACGCGAGCTGCGCGAGCGCGAGCTCGCAGGCGCGGTACGAATGTCCGCGCGCGCTCCTGAGGGTGATCGCCTTGGTCGTGACCCGCTCGAGCGGGAAGTTCGGGAATTCCCTCAGCTCACCCTGCACGACCATGGTTCCGGCCTTGCGCTTCATCGCCTCGACGCCGAGCAGGATCGGGAGGGTGCCCGCGCCGGCGGTGCAGTCGAGCACCACGTCGACGCCCTTGCCGCCGGTGATCTCCTTGATGCGCTGGAGCGGATCTTCCTTGTTCACATCGATCGTGAAATCCGCGCCCAGTTCCTTCGCCACCTTGAGCCGTGCCGCGTCCTTCGAAGTGCCGGTGACGATGACGAGCGAGGCGCCCGCCTGCTTGCAGATCACCGTCTGCGAGAGGCCTTGCTGACCGGGCCCCTGGATCAGCACCCTCGAGTCGTAGCCCACGCCGCCGTCGAAAAGCGACCACTCGACGCCATTCGCCATCGGAGTGACGAGCCCCGCCAGCTCCGGCGTCACGCCCTTCGGCACGCGGTGGATCACCGCGTTCCACGGCAGGTAAAGATACTGGGCGAACCCGCCCCATAGATGAGGCGCGCGCTCCGCCGACGTGTAGCCGTAGCGGATGCCTTCGGGGTTATTGCGCCAGTCGGTGTTTTCGCAGTGGCGGTATTGCCCG
Organism: Burkholderiales bacterium; assembly: GCA_035632415.1. GTDB lineage: Bacteria > Pseudomonadota > Gammaproteobacteria > Burkholderiales > SG8-39 > SCGC-AG-212-J23. The sequence goes on from DASQGW010000164.1 coordinate 9,182, forward strand.
GCATGGCACCACTCGCACTTGCCGCACATCACATAGTGCTCGACGAAGACGAGATCGCCCTCTTTGAATCCTTTTCTCTGGGTGAACTCACGCCCCGCCTTGGCGATGACGCCGATGTTCTCGTGGCCCATGATCACCGGCGCGCGGGTCGGCGGCGCCTTGTAGAGCTTGACGTCGGTGCCGCAGATACCGGCGACCTCCATCTTGAGCAGCGCGCTGTCGGCCGGGATTTCCGGCATCGGGTATTCGCGGATCTCGGTCCTGCCCGGACCGGTCCTCACCGCAGCGAGCACTTTCTCCATAATGGTCGAGTTTCTCATGCTTGCGCCGTTCAAAAAGCATCCTGATCGCTCCGCCGCCGCGGCCCGGGTGAAGCAATGGACGCGCGATCGCTTCGGCGACGTGACCGTGCTCGTCACCGAGCTGGAGAGTGCGCAACCGGGCCTCCCGCCGCTTACCACGGTGATCGCGTTCTGGAGCGCGGACCGAAAGCACTACCACTATCGCGTATTCAAGCCGCTGGAAGAAGTGACCGAGGCCGATCTTCCGCCCGCCTGGTATAGGGAGGCGCTCGCCGCGACCCCCGGCGTCGACTGCGGTTGCTGCTAGACCCTTCCAAAATGGGGGCTGTCCCCACCTTCCTCGAGCGTCTGCAGTTCTACCAAGCGCAGCACGAAGGGCGCATCGCGGCGCTGTTCTTTGCTGGCGGCTTCATCTTCGACACCGCGGCGGTGGGCCGCGTCGACTCATGGCACCTGATCGCGCAGCAGACCGCCTATCTTGCGATCGTCACGGCCGTGCTGACGCAGATGTTCTTCGTGCCGGAGGCGCCGACGCTCGAAGGCTTGTCGCCCATCCTGCGGTTCTATTACCGCCAGCGCCTTCCTATCCTCAGCTTCTTCCTCGGCACGCTCCTCAACGTCTACACGCTCTTCTTCTTTAAAAGCTCGTCGCTCCTCGTCTCGTTCTCCTTCATGCTGGTGATGGTGGCTCTGCTCCTGCTGAACGAGTTCGGGCCGCTCAGGCGTACGGGCCTCGCCTTCAAGTTCGCGCTCCTCAGCCTGTGCGCACTGTCCTTCTGCGCGACCGTCGTGCCGATCGTCTTCGGTCGGGTCGGCACCGCGGTCTTCCTTGCGTCGATGGCGGTCGGCTGCCTGCCGGTACTGGCTCTCGCCGCATGGATCAGGCGACGCGCGCCGGAGCGGGTCGCGGCGGTGCGCGGCCAATTGCTGGTGCCGTTCGGCTCGATGCTGATTCTCTTTCTCGGCGCCTATCTCCTGCGCGTGATTCCGCCGGTGCCGCTGTCGATTCCCTTCATCGGCGTGTATCACTCGGTAGAGCGCACGCAGGACGGCTACCGCCTGAGCCACGAGCGGCCGGCGTGGATATTCTGGCGCAACGGCGACCAGCACTTCCGCGCCCAGCCGGGCGACCGGATCTACGTCTTCTTCCGCGTGTTCTCGCCGGCGAGCTTCGCCGACGAGGTGCGCATGCGCTGGTTCCACCGCGAGGCGCACGGCTGGGCGGCGCAGGACACGATCCCCATCAGGATCGTCGGCGGCCGCGCCGAAGGCTTCCGCGGCTACGGCTTCAAGTCGAACTACCAGCCGGGCGCGTGGAAGGTCCAGGTCGAGACCACCGACGAGCGCGAGATCGGACGCGTGTACTTCGACGTCGAGCCGGTCAGCGCCTCGCCGCGCCGCTTCGCGGTCGATGTCGACTAGCTAATCGACGTCGGCCCACTGGAAGTCGAGGCGCAGCGGCTGCTTGCCCTGCACCTGCGCAGTCTGCTTCACGGGCTGAATTCCGTACCAAGTACGTAATTGTCCTGTCAGGTCGACGCCATAGTCGCTGCTACAACAATTACGTACTTGGTACGGAACTTAGGAAGTTCAGCAATCTTCCTGGGGCGCTGGCTTCCGTCTGCTGTTCCGGGAGCACATCCCAGTATTGCGCCTTGGGCAAGCACTCTTCGAGGTAGCGCGCCGCCGAGGTCGTGTGCGACTCGTCGCGTCCCGGCACGATGAGCGCCGGGATGTCGAGCTTGAAGAGCTGCTCCGGTTCGGCGCCGGGAGAGGTATCGCGATCGAAGAGACCCCGGCAGATGCGCTCGACGAGGCCCCGATAGTCGTTCGCGTCCTGTTTCGCATAGGCCTCCGCGAAAGCGCGATCGATGCGAAGCGCAGACGCCCATGGACCGCCGCGCGGGTCGGCATTGAATGCTTTGCCTTCCTTCTGCACATGCGCGACGACGCCGCTCAATCCCGCCTCCTTCAGGAAGGCGAGGTGCGTGGCGAAGCGCTCGTGCGCCTTGATGCGGTATTTCGCGCCGCCGACCGGCCACCAGAGAAGCATCGACAAAGTCGTCGCAGGATAGGCGACTGCAAAGGCCATCACGCAGGAGCACCCCATGCATCCGCCCATGACATGGGCGCGCGAGATGCCCAAGTGCTCGAGAAGCCGCTTTCCCTGACGCGCGTAATGCGCCCACGTGACGAGCTCGACGCGCCCGGCCGACTGGCCGCATTCGCGGCGGTCGAAGACGATGCACTTGAATCGCTTCGGCAGGTGCTCGAGGAGCTTGACCCGCGCATAGACGCCCTGCGTGCTCCACTTCTCGATCGTGGCGTCGAAGCCGCCGGGCGCGTACATGAGGATCGGCGGCCCGTCGCCCAGCACCTCGTAGCGCGTGCGCAGCCCGTCGATCAGCGCTTCAGGCACGCTGCCCCTTGATCTGGCGCCCTGCACGGACGTCTTCGGCATAGGCGGCGAGCGCGGCCTGCGCGATGCTCGCGACGTGCGCGTAAGTCTCGGCGTTCGAATCGAGCCAGCTCGTCCCATAGCCGATCGCCGCGTGCGCCATGCGCACGCGTCCGTCGAGCCAGGGTCCGCCGCCGAGACCGCCGATGACGGGAATCTTCACCGCCTTCACCACCGCAGCGCCCGCGCCGGGGCCCGAATGCCGGAAGTCGAGCATCGCGGCGCCCGCCTCTTCGAGGCGCTTCGCTTCGTCGACCAGCTCGGCGGCCGGGCGGCCGCCGTGCAGTTCGGCAAATACCGCGATATCGCTCTTCGTTAGCTGGCGCACCACGCCCGCCGGTGCGTGCACCTTGACCATGTCTGCGCCACCTTCTTCCACCAGCCGCCGAGCGGCGGCGAGCGGCTCCGAAGACGCCGGCACGTCGCAGCTCACCACTGTGCGCTTCGCCCCACGGCGCACAGCCTTGCAGACGACGAGCATCTCGTCGAGCGTGACTTCGCTCTCGGTCGCATGGCCCCACAAGTTCTTTCCTACGGAATCGCCGACCGAGAGCATGTCGACGCCGGCGCGCTCGGCGAGCTCGGCCATCGGCGTATCCCACGCCACGACGGCGACGATCTTGCGGCCCTGGCGTTTCATTTCCGCGAGGCCTTGGAGGGTGATTCGATCCACGGCGAGACAGTACACTACGCGACCCATGATCATCGACATACACGGCCACTACACCACCGAGCCGCAGAAGCTGCTTTCGTTCCGCGACAAGCAGCTCGCCGGGCTTGCCGACCCGATGCGAAAGCCGGCAACCACGGAGCTTGGCATCACGGATGACGAGCTCGTGCAGAGCGTGCAGCCGCAGCTCAGGCTGCAGAAGGAGCGCGGCAGCGACCTCACCATCTTCTCGCCGCGCGCGGCGGGCATGGCGCACCACGTCGGCACCGAGGAGACCGGCATGGTCTGGTCGCGCATGTCGAACGATCTCATCCACCGCATCTGCACGCTCCTGCCGGGCAACTTCGCGCCGGTGGGTCAGCTCCCGCAGCATCCGGGCGTCCCGCCGAAGAACTGCCTACCGGAGCTCGAGCGCCTAGCAGGTTTGGGTTTCGTCGGCGTGAACCTGAATCCGGATCCGGCGGGCGGCTACTGGACCGATCCGCCGCTGACCGACAAGTGGTGGTATCCGCTCTATGAGAAGCTCGCCGAGCTCGAGATGACGGCGATGATCCACGTCACCTCGTCGTGCAATCCAGTGTTCCATTACACCGGCGCCCATTACATCAATGGCGATACGACCGCCTTCATGCAGCTGATCCAGGGAAATCTTTTCAAGGATTTCCCCACGCTGCGCTTCGTGATCCCCCATGGCGGCGGCGCGGTGCCGTTCCACTGGGGGCGCTACCGCGGCCTCGCACAGGAGATGAAGAAGCCGCTCCTGAAGGACCACCTCCTGAACAACGTGTTCTTCGACACCTGCGTCTATCACCAGCCGGGCATCGACTGCATGGCGAAGGTGATCCCAGTGGACAACATCCTGTTCGCCTCCGAGATGCTGGGCGCGGTGAAAGGCGTCGACCCGGAGACCGGCCATAACTACGACGACACCAAGCGCTACATCGACAAGCTGGATCTCAGCTCGGCGGACAAGCAGAAGATCTTCGAAGGCAATGCGCGCCGGGTCTATCCCCGCCTCGACAAACGACTGAGGAAGAAAGCATGAGCGCCTCGATGCGCATCCAGGACATCCCGAAGCGGCCCGATCCGAAGCTCGTCGCCGAGCTCGGGAAGATGGTGACGCCGCACCTCTCCGACAGCATGGAGCGCCTGTACGCCGGCGGGCCGCAGCTGAGGCCCATGCATGGCGAGGGCAAGCTCGCCGGGCCGGCATTCACGGTGAAGACGGCAGCCGGCGACAACCTGCTCGTCCACAAGGCGCTCGACATGGCGAAGAAAGGCGACGTGATCGTCGTCGATGCGGGAGGCTTCCTCGACAACGCCATCATCGGCGAGCTCATGATGTCGCGTGCCCGGCAGCGCGGCGTCGCGGGCATCGTGATCTGGGGCGCGATCCGCGATTCGGCCGAGCTCCGCGCCGGCAGCTACCCGGTCTTCGCGGCGGGGGTGACGCACCGCGGCCCCTACAAGAACGGCCCCGGCGAGATCAACGTGCCGATCATGATGGGCGGAACGGCGGTGAATCCCGGCGACATCATCGTCGGCGATGCCGACGGCCTCGTCGCCATTCCGCAGGACCAGGCCGAGCGCATCCTCAAGTCGGCACAGGCCATCCTTGCGAAGGAGACGGCGGCGATGAAGGAGATCAACGCCGGCACGGTCGATCGCAGCTGGGTCGACAAGGCGCTGCGGGAAAAGGGCTACAAGCTCCCTTAGATTCTCAGTCCTTCTTCGCGCCGGAGGCGCGCACGGTCGGGCCCCATCGGTGCAGCTCGTCGGTAACGAAGGCGGTGAACTCCTTGGCATCGAGCCGGTTGGGCACGATGCCTTCGTGCTTCAGGCGCTCGCGCACGTCCGAAAGCTCGAGCGCGCGGCGCACTTCGGCGTTCAGGCGATCGACGATGTCCGGCGGCATCCCGGCCGGGCCCGAGAGCGAGAACCAGACGGTTCCAACGATGTTCGGATAGCCCTGCTCGACGAAGGTCGGGATGTCGGGATAGTCGGGCAGGCGCTCCGCGGAGCTGAGCGCAAGCGCGCGGGCGCGGCCGCCCTTGATCGCCCCCGCGGCGGTGCTGAGCGTGGTCGAGATTGCAGTGAGCTGGCCGCCGAGGAGGTCCGCCACCGCGGCGGCGGCGCCCTTGTACGGCACATGCAGCACATGGATGCCGGCCTCGCGCTTGAAGAGCTCGGCCACGAGCTGCCCTTGCGTCCCGTTGCCCGGCGAGCCGTAGGTGAGGCCGCCCGGCTTCTCCTTCGCGAGCGCCACGAATTCCTTCAGGCTCTTCGCCGGCAGCGACGGATTCACGGCGAACACCGCGGGCGGCCCGCCGAAAAGCGCGATGTGCGTGAAGTCCTTGAGCGGATCGTAGGGCGTGCCGCCCGGCAGGAGCGGCGCGATGACGTGCGACGCGATGCCCGAGACGACCAGCGTGTAGCCATCCGGCGCGGATTTCGCCACCACCTCGGAGCCCACCACGCCGCCCGCGCCGCCCTTGTTCTCGATGACGAAGCTCTCCTTCAGCTGATCGGAGAGCTTCTGCGCGACGAGACGGCCGAGCGTGTCGGCAGTGCCGCCCGGGCCGAACGGCACGACGATCTTGACGGGCCGCGCGGGATACGACTGCGCGGCCGCTGCGAAACTGAGCGCCAAAGCGCAAAACGTGGAGAGAAGTCGGATCATCCGCCGATTCTATAATTGCCGCGTGCAACACGACTGCATCGACATTCACACCCACATCGTGCCGGAGAATTTTCCGGCGTATAAGGGCGGCGGCCGCGACGTGCCCTGGCCGTCGATGGCGCCGGCGCATGCCTGCCACCGGCAGGTCATGATTTCCGGCAAGGTCTACCGCACGGTCGCCGACGGCAGCTGGAGCGTGCCGCGGCGCATCGAGGACATGGGCGCGATGCGCATCACGCGCCAGGCCATCTCGCCGATGCCGGAGCTCCTCTCGTACTGGCTGCCGCTCGCCGATGCGAAGGTGCTGATCCGCTATCTCAACGACGAGATCGCTCGCATGATCGGCGAGGCGCCCGAGCGGTTCATCGGGCTGGGCGCCGTGCCGCTGCAGGATGTCGATGCGGCGATCCGCGAGCTGGAGTATTGCCGGCAGCTCAAATTCTCCGGGGTGGAGATCGCGAGCCACGTGAATGGAGTCTCGATCGGTGATGCGCGCTTCGAGCCCTTCTTCGCCGCGGCGGAAAAGGCGGGCGCCGCCATCTTCGTCCACGCGCTGCGCCCGGCCGGGCAGGACCGCATCGTCGGCGCCTTTCCCGAGCAGGCGGTGTGCTTTCCCGGCGACATCGGCCTTGCCTGCGCTTCGATGATCACCGGCGGCATCGCCGCGCGGCATCCGAAGCTCCGCATCGCCTTCAGCCACGGCGGCGGCGTGATGTCGATCCTGCTTGCGCGCCTGGTGCACGCCTGGAACATGTTCCCGAAGGCGAAGGAGTCGCTCGCCGAGTCGCCCGCGGTCACCGCGAAGCGGTTCTATTACGACGAGCTCGTGTTCGAGCCGCGCGCCATCCAGTACCTCGTCGACATCTACGGCTCGAGCCAGATCTGCCTCGGCACCGATTACCCCTTCGCGCTCGGCGACATGCACCCGATGAAATCGCTCGAGCTCGCCGGCATCCACGGCGAGACGCTCGTCGCGATCAGCTCAACGAACGCGAAGCGCTTCCTGGGTCTCTGACGAGGCTCGGCAGCAATTCGCTGATCGAGCCCGGCAGCACGGCATCCGCCTCGTCGTCGAACGGCGTGGGCTGCGCGTTCATGATGACCGTCCTTGCGCCGGCCGAGCGCGCGAGATCGAACGTCCCCGCGATCGGATAGACCTGCAGGCTCGTACCGATCGCGAAGAAGAGGTCGGCCTCGGCGGCGACGCGCATCGCGCGGTCGATCACTTCCGGCACGAGGTTCTGGCCGAAGGAAATCGTGTCGCTCTTCAGTATCCCGCCGCAGTCGTGGCACTTCGGATCCTCTTCGCCCGCGCGCACGCGCTCCAGCACGATCTGCATGGCCCCGCGCATGCCGCAACCCCAGCACATGAAGCGGCGCATGCTGCCGTGCACCTCGATCACGAGCTCGGGCGAATTGCCCGCCACCTGATGCAGCTCGTCGATGTTCTGCGTGATCAGCGCATGGAGCTTGCGCCGCTTCTCGAGCTCCACGAGCGCGAGATGCCCGGGATTCGGCTTCGCCGACCACGCGGGACTGCCGAGGCGGTTCTGCCACGACGCTTTGCGTACCCCGGGATCGGCGAGGTAGTGGTGGATGTTGGACATCTTCTCGGCGACCGGATTCTTCGTCCAAACGCCCTGCGGGCCGCGGAAGTCCGGAATGCCCGAGTCCGTCGAAATGCCGGCGCCTGTCAGGACGACGATGCGCTGCGCTTCGTCAACCCAGCTTTTGACTTGCGCCAGCAACTGCTAGGGCATCTGGATCTTGCCGCCCGCGCCGACCGGCGGCAGCGGGCCTTGCGGCACCACGATCTGGGAGGCAGCCTGGCGGCGCAGCTCCTGCAGCTCCTTCACCGTGCGCTCGATGGCCTCTTTCGCGAGCTGGCCGAATTTGTCGGCCGCTTCCTCGAGCGAGCCGGCGCCGATCTCGAAGCCGATGGGCAGCGCGCCTGCCGGCGTGAGCACCTGCGTCTCGCCGATGTAGAGCACGGCTCGCGCCTGGTCGCGCTCGCCGTCCTTCTTCACTGGCGTCATGCGACGAATGGTGCCGACTCGCCGGTCTGTAAATACTTCTTCCAGATAAAGGCTATTGGGGTCGACTTTGATTTCGTTAGCGGGTTCGGGTTTGGTGGCCATGGTCAGTAGTTATATGGGGTCGGCGCCACGAGCTGCCAAGGGCCGGGGCAGCTGGGTACATAGGGGTAATAAGCGCCGGCCTGCGGGCAGTAATACCAATACGCCGCAGGCGGGGGTGGCGGCGGCGCGTAGTACACCGGCGGCGGATAGTAACCGGGCCAATAGCCCAGGCCGACAAAGGCGGCGCCGAGCACGACCGTCCCGTGCACGCGGGATGGGTAGACGTGCCCGGGATGCACGCGCACCGGGCCGCCGACATGCGGCCCGGCATGGGCCGCAACGCGCCCGCCGGAGGCCTGCGCGTCGAGCGCGAGCAGTGCGGCACACAAGGCGAGCGCGACCTTCATAGACCAAGCATAGCACCGCAACAATCGTGCGCTACCGCAGTCAGGAATAGTCGGCAGCAGCCAAGAAATTCTCTGGTGTTCAGTTCTTGCCCCGGCAATGCAGTCGAAGGGGGGTTGCCGGGGCTTCTCTTGCTACCTGCGGGCGTCGGCGATCAGCTCGGACGCCATCAGCTCGGGCGCGACGCCTTCGGCTTCATCGGCCGCGTAATTCAGCTCGATCT
>DASQGW010000165.1:0-17372 GCA_035632415.1 Burkholderiales bacterium
CCTCGCGCCGGGGCTGCGGGTCGAGGCACGCGCGGATGACGATGTGATAGAAGCGGTACGGGGCACCGGCGCGAGCTACATCTGCGCGGTGCAGTGGCATCCCGAATTCCATGGCGGCCGCGATGGATTCCTCGACGGCGGGCTGCTGCTCGATGAATTCCTGGGGGAGGCAAGCAAATGAAATCGGTGGTTCTTCGCCTGTTGGAGCGCGAGCGCGGCCTCTTCGCCGGCGCGCTGGTGATCGCGGTGGCCTGCGGCGCGCTCGGCGTGCCGATCGACTTCGTGCTCTTCGGCCTGACGCTCGCCGGCGTCGCGCTTTTCCACCACCACACGCTGCAGGTCGCCCTGATCGGCCTCGCCGTCATCGTGCTCTACAAGCTCGGCTTCACCGGCTTCAAGACCGGGCCGGGCTTCGGCGGCCTCGCGCTGCACATGGCGCACGAGTGGGTGATCCTCACCAATCTCCTCGGCCTGCTCCTCGGCTTCGCGCTGCTCTCCAACCATTTCGAGGAGAGCAAGGTGCCCGCGGTGCTGCCGCGTTTCCTGCCCGATGACTGGAAGGGCCCGCTGGTCCTGCTCTTCATGATCTTCGTGCTGTCCTCGTTCCTCGACAACATCGCCGCGGCGCTGATCGGCGGCACGATTGCCGGGACGGTGTTCCGCGGCAGAGTCCACATCGGCTATCTCGCCGCCATCGTCGCGGCATCGAATGCCGGCGGTTCGGGGAGCGTCGTCGGCGACACGACGACGACCATGATGTGGATCGATGGCGTCGATCCGCTCGACGTGCTCGAGGCCTTCGTCGCCGCGGGCACGGCCATGTTCATCTTCGGCATCCCGGCGTCGCTGCAGCAGCAGCGCTATTCGCCGATCACGAAAGACGCGGCGGCGGGCGTGCGCGTCGACGGGGCGCGCTTGGCGATCGTCGTGCTGATTCTGGCCGCCGCGATCGTCGCCAATGTGATCGCCAACGTGAAGTATCCGGAAGTCTCCGATCGGTTTCCGTTCATCGGCGCGGCCGTGTGGCTTGCGCTCCTCGTCACCGCGCCGTGGCGCCGTCCGCAATGGTCGCTGCTTCCGGGAGCGCTCAAGGGCAGCATTTTCCTGCTCTCGCTGATCGTCTGCGCCTCGCTCATGCCGGTCGAGAAGCTGCCGACGGCTTCGTGGCAGACGGCGCTCGGCTTGGGCTTCGTCTCCGCCGTCTTCGACAACATCCCGCTCACCGCGCTTGCGCTCAAGCAGGGCGGCTATGACTGGGGATATCTTGCATACGGCGTCGGCTTCGGCGGCTCGATGATCTGGTTCGGCTCTTCGGCCGGCGTCGCGCTTTCCAACATGTATCCGCAAGGCAAATCCGTTGGCTTGTGGCTCAAGCACGGCTGGCACGTGGCGCTGGCGTACGTCATCGGCTTCTTCATTCTCTACGCCGTGCTGGGCTGGCATCCGAATCCGCCGCACAAGGCGGCGCCGGCGGCGGCAAACACCCGTTAGCGCGAATTATTTCGCCGCTATTTCGCATCGTGAGAGCGTCTTGCCGCTCGCGAAAAGCCGAGTAGAATCAGCCGCTCGTCCGCACAATTCCCCCCGCAGGCCGGAGAGCCTGCCCACAATCAAAAGCCAGAGAGGAGAACTATCGATGAGCAATCCACGCCGCAAGTTCCTGACGGGCGCCGCCGCCGCGGCGACCGGTGCTGCAACCCTCGGTTTTCCCGCGATCGTCAAGGCACAGGGGGCGATCACGTGGCGCTGGCAAAGCACCTGGCCGACGAAGGATATCTTCCACGAGTACGCGCTCGACTTCGCGAAGAAGGTGAACGACATGACCGGCGGCGACCTCAAGATCGAGGTGCTGCCCGCCGGAGCCGTGGTCAAGGCCTTCGACCTCGTGGACGCGGTCAGCAAAGGCACGCTCGACGGCGGCCATGGCGTGCTCGTGTACTGGTATGGCAAGCAGGCGGCGCTGGCGCTGTGGGGATCGGGCCCGGCATTCGGCATGGACGCCAACATGCTGCTCGCCTGGCACAAGTACGGCGGGGGCAAGGAAATCCTCGCCGACATCTACAAGAGCATCAACCTCGACGTCGTGTCGTTCCCCTACGGCCCCATGCCGACCGAGCCGCTCGGCTGGTACAAGAAGCCGATCCGCAGCGTGGCGGATTTCAAGGGCCTGAAGTTCCGCACGGTCGGCCTCGGTATCGAGCTGTTCTCGGGCATGGGCGCCTCAGTCACCGCGCTTGCGGGGCCGGATATCGTGCCGGCGATGGATCGTGGCCTGATCGACGCGGCGGAATTCAACAATCCATCCTCCGACAAGGCGCTCGGCTTCCCTGACGTCTCCAAGGTGTACATGATGCAGAGCTTCCATCAGTCGGCCGAGACGCTGGAGATCCTGTTCAACAAGAAGAAATACGACGCGCTTCCGGACAAGCTGAAGAACATTATCGCGAACGCCGTGGAGGCGGCTTCGGCCGACATGTCGTGGAAGGCGATCGACCGCTATTCGCAGGACTACATCGAGATCCAGTCGAAGGACAAGGTCAAGGTCTACAAGACCCCGAACTCGGTTCTCCAGGACCAGCTCAAGGTGTGGGACCAGGTGATCGCGAAGAAGTCGGCCGAGAACCCGTTCTTCAAGAAGGTGCTCGATTCGCAAAAGGCTTTCGCGCGACGGGCCGGGAATTGGCAGTATGACCAGGCCATCGATTGCTCGATCGCATTCAAGCACTATTTCCGCAGCAAGAAAGCATAGGTCTTTCATCAACGCGCACCATCCCGTCGTGTCGGCGGGATGGTGTTTTTACGTGCGCTTGAAGGATAGGTAATGCAGATTCAGCGTTTCCTGCTTTTCGTCGATAACGTCAGCACCTGGGCGGGGAAGGCGGCGGCGTGGCTCATCATCGTCCTGACCGCGGCCGTGTGCATCGAGGTATTCAAGCGATATCTGCTCAACGCGCCTACCGCGTGGGCCTTTGATGCGGACTACATGCTCTACGGCACTCTTTTCATGCTTTGCGGCGCCTACACGCTGGCGCAGGACGCGCACGTGCGCGGTGACTTTCTCTACAGCTCGATGAAGCCGCGCCTGCAGGCCGGGCTCGACCTCGCGCTGTACATCGTCTTTTTCCTCCCGGGCATCGCCGCGCTGAGCTATGCCGGCTGGGATTTCGCGCACGCGTCCTGGGTGATCAACGAGCACGTCAACGATACCGCCAACGGCCCGTCCGTCTACGAATTCAAGACCGTCATCCCGATCGCGGGCACGCTCGTCCTGTTCCAGGGGTTGGCCGAGATCGTGCGCTGCATCGTATGCCTGCGGACCGGGCAGTGGCCCGAGCGGCTGAAGGATGCCGAGGAAATCGACGTGGTCGAGGAGCAGCTCGCGCACAGCGAGTACGTCGACGAGGAATCGCGCAAGCGCGCGATTGCGAGCGTGCACGACATCGACGACGCCGCGAAGCAGCGCTCGACCACCATGGGGGCCGAGCGATGAGCGATCCCGCAATGGGGCTGACGATGCTCGCGCTCATCGTGATCGTGATCATGATGGGCTTCCCGACCGCGTTCACGCTCATGGGGCTGGGGATGTTCTTCGGCTTCTTCGCGCTCCACGACGCATCGCAGCCCTGGACGCAGAACCACATCTTCGACCTGATGGTCCAGCGCACCTACGGCGCGATGACCAACGACACGCTCATCTCCATCCCGCTGTTCGTGCTGATGGGATACGTGATGGAGCGTGGGGCCTTGGTGGACAAGATGTTCTACAGCGTCCAGCTCGCGTTCCGCAAGGTGCCGGCGTCGCTCGCCGTCGCCACGCTCGTGATCTGCACCTTCTGGGGCATTGCGAGCGGCCTCGTCGGCGCGGTGGTGGTGCTGATGGGCGTGATCGCGTTCAACCCGATGCTCAAGGCGGGCTACGACGTGAAGCTCGCTTCGGGCGTGATCACCGCGGGCGGCACGCTCGGGATTCTCATTCCCCCCTCCGTGATGATCATCGTCTACGCGGCGGTGGCGGGGCAGTCGGTCGTGAAGCTGTATGCGTCGGCGATGTTTCCCGGATTCTTCCTTTCGTTCCTCTATCTCCTCTATATCGTGGGCTGGGCGCTGATCAATCCCAAGATCGCGCCGCGCCTTCCGGAGAGCGAGACCAAGGTGCCGGTTCCCGCATGGGTGCCGAAGCTCCAGCAAGCCTACTCGCGCAACATGCTGCTCACGTTGCTGCGCGCGCTGCTTGCGCCGGCGCGCGCGCTGCAGGTCGAGGCGGACGGCGTGCGCGTCGGCTACTGGATGCTGCTGAAGAACCTCGCGGCCGCGCTGTTCCCGCTGGTCCTGACGGCGGCCACGCTGTGGCTGGTCTGGTGGTACGTGGTGATCCACCAGCAGCCGACGGTGGACGTCAGCTCGCAGGGCGCGGCGGTCGTCCAAGCTGCGGCGCCATCGGCAGCGGCCGCGCCCGCGGCCGGACCGGAAAAGCTGCAAGAGCTCGGCGCGGACGAGCAGACGGCGCCCGAGAGCACCCCACGCGACGAAGGATTGGAGGAGATTGGCTCCCCAGAATTGCTCAAGGGGCCGGCCGCGCCTGCCGAGGAGGGGCCGGCGACGGCGTTCTATGTCTGGTTCTGGATCAGCGTCGCGGCCCTGGTTGCCCTTCTGGCGTATTACTACTGGATCCTGGAGGCCGACCAGTTCGTGATGCTGAAGCTGCTCACCTCCTCGGTCATGCCTTTGGGCATTCTTACCGTCGTCGTGCTCGCGGTAATCCTGTTCGGCATCACCACGGCAACTGAATCAGCGGCGGTCGGCGCAGCTGGCGCGTACCTCCTCGCGATCCAGGCCGGGACGCTTGATTGGAAGCGGGTGAAGGAATCGGTGTTTCTCACCGCCAAGACGACGGCGATGGTTTGCTGGCTCTTCGTCGGCTCGGCGCTGTTTTCCGCCGTCTTCGCCATCTTGGGCGGCCAGCAGCTGGTGGAGAAATGGGTGCTGTCGCTCAACATGTCGCCGATCGGCTTCATGGTCCTGTCGCAGGCGATCATCTTCGTCCTGGGCTGGCCGCTCGAGTGGACGGAGATCATCGTCATCTTCGTGCCGATCTTCCTGCCGTTGCTCAAGCACTTCAACATCGACCCGATCCTTTGGGGGACGCTCGTGTTCGTGAACCTGCAGGCGGCGTTCCTCTCCCCGCCGGTCGCGATGTCGGCCTTCTACCTGAAGGGCGTCGCGCCAAAGCACGTGACGCTCAACCAGATCTTCGCAGGCATGATGCCCTACATGATCATCGTGATCATCTGCATGGTCATCATGTATCTCTGGCCGGGCATGACGCTGTGGCTGCCGAATTACCTCTACGGCGGCGGCTGACGCGCGCATGAGCTCTCCGGCGCAGCTTTCCGCCGCCGAAGCCGCCCGCTGCATCGCGCAAGGACAGCTCACTGCCGAGGAACTGGTCGGCGCCTGCCTCGAGCGCATTCGCGCGGTCGAGCCCGCGGTCCAGGCGTGGCAGTTCCTCGACGAAGAGCATGCGCTCGCCCAGGCGCGCGCGGCTGATGAACGCCGCCGCAGCGGCGAACCGGTCGGCGCGCTGAACGGCATTCCGGTCGGCATCAAGGACATCATCGACACCGGAGACATGCCGACCGAGAACGGCACGGTGCTGCACAAAGGTCGCACGCCGGGCCGCGATGCGGCCGTGGTCGCAAAACTGCGCGCCTCGGGCGCGGTGATCATGGGCAAGACGGTCACCACCGAGTGCGCCTACTTCAATCCCGGCAAGACGCGCAATCCGCACAATCCCGAGCACACGCCCGGCGGCTCTTCCAGCGGCTCCGCCGCCGCGGTCGCCGCGCAGATGGTGCCGCTCGCGCTCGGCAGCCAGACCGCCGGCTCGGTGATCCGACCCGGCGCATTCTGCGGCGACTACGCGTTCAAGCCGACCCATGGCCTCATTCCGCGCACCGGCGTCCTGCAGCTCTCGCGCACGCTCGACCACGTCGGGCTGTTCGCGCGCAGCCTCGACGATCTTGCGCTGCTCGCCGAAGAGCTTACCGGCTACGACGAAGGGGATCCGGACACTCGGCCGCGGGCGCGGGTGCCGTTCTCGGCAGTGCTGAGCGAAGAGCCGCCGCTCCCGCCGAAGTTCGCGTTCATCAAGACGCCCCACTGGGAGCGCGTGGATGCCGACGCCAAGGAAGCCTATGGCGAGCTGGTCGAGGCATTGGGCGACCGGGTGGAGGAGGTCGAGATGGCGCCCTCGGCGCGCGACGCCTGGGACTGGCAGCGCACCATCATGGAAGCAGAAATGGCGGCGAACCTCGAGCCGTTGTGGAACGCGGGGAGGGAGAAGCTCTCGGAGCGTCTGCGCGGATTGATCGAGCGCGGACGTGAGACGCGCGCGGTGGACTACCAGCGCGCGCTGCGCATGGTGCCGCCGGTGGTCGAGAGCTTCGACGAGCTCTTCATGGAGCGCTACGACGCGATCCTCACGCCGCCCGCGCTCGGTACCGCGCCGAAGGGCCTCGGTGCCACCGGCGACCCGGTGTTCTGCGTGCTCTGGACGCTGCTCGGCATGCCGGCCGTGACGCTGCCCCTCATGCGCGGCGCGAACGGGTTGCCGCTCGGTGTCCAGGTCGTGGGGCGCCGCAACTTCGATGCGCGCCTGCTCAGGACGGCGCGCTGGCTGGAAAAGAAGCTCGCCTAGGCGGCGAGCCTGCGCAGTGAATCGAGCTCGGCGCGCAGCCGCTCGAGCTCGCTGCGATCGGAGAACGCCAGGATCCAGTGGGTGATGGCGCCCTCGGCATTGCGCACGGGATTGAGGGTCAGCTCGACCGGGCGCTGGGTGCCGTCCTTTGCCCAGGCCCTCGTCATCCGGCGCGGCGCCTGCTCCGCGAGCATGCGGTGGACTTGCGCTTCGTCGTCGCGGAAGACGAGGGCCCCCAGGCTGTGCCCCAGCGCCTCCGTCGCGCGCACGCCGAACGAGGCTTCGAATGCGGCGTTGACGTAGACGACCGGACGGTTCGTGGAATCCTCCAGGATCGCGATCGGAAACCCGCAGGCGTTGAGCGCCGAGCGCGCCATGGCGCAATCGGCGAGAAGACGTTCAAGGGCAGACATGCATTGCTTTTGCCACGAGCCGGCGCAGCGGACAAGTGTCCGCCGCTGGCGACACTGCGGGCGACGAGCCTACGCCACTACGGCGTGCCGGGGCTTGGCCGGCGCCGACATCGAGTAGCAGTAGCGGCGCAGGCGGGCGAGGTCCGCGGTCTCGATCGTCGCGCGCAGGAAATCCATGTTGCGCTCGATCTCCGACTGGTAGAGGCTCGGCCCGTCGAAGTGCGACTCGGCGTAGCGGTCGGCGCTGTCGAGCTTCTTCTGGATGCGCGTGCGCGCCACGTACTCGTAGAAGCCGGGCGTCTTGATGATGAGATCGTCGGGCGAGCTGTAGCGCACGATCTCGCGGCCGTCGGCGAGCTGCTCGCGCGCGATCTGGCCCCAGACGAATTCCTCGTAGAGGAACTCGCGCACCTTCTCGAGGTACATGCGGTCCGACATCTGCCCGATGAGGTCCGCGGTGCCGACCATGCAGCCCACCATGCGGTCGCGCGGGTCGTCGACCCGGATCTCGTCCACATCCATCTCGTAGCCCGTGAAGTGCACGAGGCGCGAGGCGAGCGGCGCTTCGGCGGCAAAGCCGACCTTGGGCAGGTAGCCGGCGATGAAGTCGGCGCTGCGGCTCACATGCACCTTGGTGAAGATGGCGCCGTTCTCGACGCCGGCCTCGGAAGTGCGCTTCACGTAGCCCGCGTCGTGCCATAGCGCGAGCAGGATGCCCATCGCCGCGCGGCGCGCGCCGAGGCGGTCGGCCGGGGCGCAGCTGCGGTCATGCCCGTCGACCAGGCGCGCCATGGCGAGCGTCATGTCGAGCGTATGGCGGATGTCGTGATAGAGCGTGTCGCAGGCGAGGTAGCCGGGATAGCGGCCTTCGTAGAGCGCGTGGAAGTCGTCGAAGCCCCGCTCGAGCGCGGCGAAGTCGGCGCCAGGATAGCGGGCGGCATAAAGGCGCAGCACTGCGTCGCGCACGTGGGAGGGCTTCTCCACGTTGACGCGGTTCGTGACGTCGTTCTGGTTGAGACGGTCCTGCATGCGCGTCCGCCCCCCTCTGAGCCGCCGGCCTGCGGGCGATTATTCCGCTAGCCCAGGGTGGAGGCAAGGATAAAAGGAAAGCGGGAGACGGCCCATAAGCCGGGTTCTGTGCACCCCGGCCGGGCGGACCCGGCCGGGGCCGGCAGCCATTCCTCTAGGCCTGCGGTTACCCGCAAGCTCAAGCCACCTACCCGCAGGCCTCGGTCGAGCCGACCTCAATTGCCTGCCTATTTGGTGTTGCTCCGGATGGAGGTTGCCGCGTTTCACCCCTTGACCTTGCAGCCAAGGACTCGTCTCTGTGGCCCTGTTCGTCACGTCGCCGTGCCAGGGAATTACCCTGCATCCCGCTCTGCGGAGCCCGGACTTTCCTCTGCAGCTTGCGCTACAGCGGCTGCCAGGCCGACTCCCGGCTCGATTCTACGCCCTACCCTGTTTTTCCCTGCCGGAAATAGCGTTCGTCGTCGTAGAACTCCGCGCGCGCGTTGTCCGCCCACCCCGGGTAACCGAATACGGGGAGAGGCGCGAGCTCGCGCGGCGAGGTGCCTTTCAGCAGCCACGCGGCGGCATGCGCATCGAGGTCGGTACCCGGCACGGCAAAGATCGCCTTGCAGGTGATGCCCGGCCACGGCTTCAGCGCCTGCTCGAGCACGGCGTGGCCGAGCACTACGAAGCGCATCGCCTCCTTGACCCGGGCGCGATGCATCCAGAAGAGCTCTTTCCACCGGAAGTCGCGAACCAGCTGGTTGAGCTCATCGTCGGCACAGACGATGAGCGCGCCGCCCTCATCGAAGATGGTCAGCAGGTCGCGCAGCCGCCCGCGCTGGCCCTTCTCGTGCGGAATCGCGGCGGCGTGCATCGCATTGATGCGCGCCTTCGTACGGGGGAATGCGAGCCAGCAGAGCGCGTTGAACCAGTCGTGCAGGTTTTCCGGCCGGGTCTCGACGCGTCCGCTCTCGTGCACGCGCAGCTCGTAGGGTCCGCGCTCTCCCGCGGGCGGCACGAAACGGATCGGCCGGCCGCTCTCGGTGCAAATGCCCGCCGCCGCGGCGTTGAGCTCGTCGAGCGTCGTGAGCCCGAGCCAGCGCGCGAACGGCGCAAATATCGGATGCGCTAGGCGAGCTTCCAGGGAATCGTTTCGCCAGCGCGCAGCGGCACCACGACCTCGTCGCCGAAGCTCACGGTTTCCGGCACCGTCCACTCCTCGCGCATGAGGGTGATGCTGCCCTTGTTGGCGGGCAGGTTGTAGAACTGCGCGCCGTATCCCGAAGCGAAGGCCTCGAGCTTGTCCAGTGCATGCGCCTCCTCGAAGGCGATCGCATAGAGCTCGATCGCGGCGTGCGCCGTGTAGATGCCGGCGCAGCCGCAGGCGGCTTCCTTCGTGTCGCGCGCGTGCGGCGCGCTGTCGGTGCCGAGGAAGAACTTCGGATTGCCGGAGGTGGCCGCCTCGACCAGCGCCTCGCGGTGCTCCTCGCGCTTGAGCACGGGCAGGCAGTAGTGATGCGGCCGGATGCCGCCCATGAAGAGCGCGTTGCGGTTCATGAGCAGGTGATGAGCGGTGATGGTCGCGGCGACGTTGGCGCCGGTGACCTCGACGAACTGCACCGCGTCGCGCGTCGTGATGTGCTCGAGCACGACTTTCAGCTGCGAGAAGCGCTCGAGCGTGGGCCCGAGGATCTCCTCGATGAAGGCCTTCTCGCGGTCGAAGACGTCGATCATCGGATCGGTCGCCTCGCCATGCACGAGGAGCGGTATGCCGACTTCCTCCATCTTCTCGAGCGTGTGGAAGCAGCGCGAGAGGCGCGTCACGCCGGCATCGGAGTGCGTGGTGGCACCGGCAGGATAGAGCTTCACGCCGTGGATGCGGCCCGAGAGCTTGGCGCGCGAGATCTCCTCGGGCGGCGTGTCGTCCGTGAGGTAGAGCGTCATCAACGGTTCGAATTCGCTGCCGTCGGGCAGCTCGCCGAGGATGCGGTCGCGGTAGTGCAGCGCCTGCTGCGTGGTGCGCAGCGGGGGCTTGAGGTTCGGCATCACGATCGCGCGCGCGAAGCGCCGCGCGGTATCGGCGAGCACGCTCGCCATGGCGGGTCCGTCGCGCAGATGCACGTGGAAGTCGTCCGGACGGCGCAGCGTGAGGCGATCCATCGCCGCCGATTCTACTTTGCTCGCGCGAGTGCTTTCTTGTAGAGCGCAGCCTTCGGCTGGCCCGTGATGCGCGCCGCGAGCTTTGCCGCTTCGCTCGGCGGCAATGCCGCGAGCAGCACGTCGAGCACGCGCTCGGCGTCCACCACGGCGGCCGGCCGTTCCTCGCCTGGGGCGAGAACGAGCACGAACTCGCCTTGCACGCGCTCGGGCCGCGCCTCGAGCCAGCCGGGCGCCGCCGCGAGCGACATGCGCGCCACTTCCTCGAACTTCTTGCTCAGCTCGCGGGCGATGACGATTTCCCGTCCCGGATACCGGGCGGCCAGGTCGGCGAGTGTCTCGCGCACGCGATGCGGCGCTTCATAGATCACTACCGGATAGGGCAGCTCAAGCGCTTCCAGCGCCTTGCGCCGCGCGCTCGCCTGCGCGGGCAGGAAACCGGCGAAGAGAAAGCGGCTTGCGGGGAAGCCGGCAGCCGAGATCGCCGCGGCCGCCGCGCTCGGGCCGGGCAGGGGACTCACCGGGATGCCGGCGGCGTGCGCCTGAGCGACGAGCCAGGCGCCGGGATCGGAGAGCGCCGGCGTGCCTGCATCGCTCACCAGCGCGACGTTCTTTCCCTCGTGCAGCGCCTGGATCAGGGTCTTTGCCGCCGCACGTTCGTTATGCTCGTGCAGCGCGACCGTGCGGGCACCGATGCCGAAGTGCGCGAGGAGCTTGGCGCTCGTGCGCGTGTCCTCGCAGGCGATGAGATCCGCGGCGCGCAGGGTCTCGAGCGAGCGCGGGCTCGCATCGGCCAGGTTGCCGATCGGCGTGGCCACTATGTACAGAGTTCCCGTCAACCGGTGCGCGCCCCCATTCGTTAAGCGTGCCATGAACCGCGAAGGCGCGCGAGCCGAAGACCTTTGCGCCGAGCTCTTGCGCGCGGCCGGCCTGAAGCTCGTGGAGCGCAACTGGCGCTGCCGCCTCGGCGAGATCGATCTCATCGCCGAGGAAGCGGGCACGCTCGTCTTCGCCGAGGTGCGCATGCGCGGTCCCGGCCACTTCGGCGGCGCGGCCGAGAGCGTCACGGCGGCGAAGCGCGCGCGCCTGATCGCGGCGGCGCGTCTCTACCTCACCCGCCGGCCTGAGGCGGTGTGCCGCTTCGACGTGTTCCTGATCGACGGCCCGCCGCGCCACGTGCAATGGATCCGTAATGCGTTCACCGAGTGACGATGTAAAATCGTCGCGCTCATGCAACAAGCAGATGGGAAGCTCCTCGCTCGCATCGCGGCGCAGTTCGCCGACAGCGCCAGATTGAAGCAGCAGGCCGCCGAAGTCCTCGGCGAGCCGATCGCCCGGGCCGGACGGATGCTCGCCGAGTCGCTCCGGAACGGCGGCAAGGTGATGGCTTGCGGCAACGGCGGCTCTGCCGCCGATGCGCAGCATTTCGCCGCCGAGCTCGTCAACCGCTTCGAGTCGGAGCGTCCGCCCCTCGCTGGGGTGGCGCTCACGACCGACAGCTCGAACCTCACCTCCATTGCCAACGACTACGCCTGGGAGCAGGTGTTCTCCAAGCAGGTGCGTGCGCTCGGGCGGCGTGGCGACGTGCTCCTCGCCATCTCGACGAGCGGCAACTCCAGGAACGTGCTGGAGGCGCTGTCCGTCGCCCACGACCTCGGTGTGCGCGTGATCGCGCTGACCGGCAATGGCGGTGGCAAGATGGCGGCCAAGCTCGAGGGCGACGACGTCCACATCTGCGTGCCGCATAAACAGACCGCGCGTATCCAGGAGGTGCACCTGCTCGTCCTGCACTGCCTGTGCGACGCCATCGATTTCCAGCTTTTCGGAAGCCCGCAATGACCCGATTGTTTCTTGCCCTCGCCGCAGCCCTGCTTGCGCTCAACGGCTGCGCTCCGGTCGTCATCGGCGCCGCCGGCGCCGGTGCCTACAGCTCGCTGGAAGACCGGCGCACGACCGGCACCCAGATCGACGACGAATCGATCGAAGTGCGCGCTTCCAACCGCGTCAGCGACCGCTTCGGCGGCACGGTGCACGTCAACGTCACCTCCTATAACCGCCAGGCGCTGATCACCGGCGAGGTGCCCGACGAGAAAGCCCGCGCCGAGGTCGAGAAAATCGTGCGGGCGGTGCCCACCGTGCGCGACGTCACCAACGATCTGCAGATCGCCGGCATCTCCTCCTACGGCGCCCGCGGCAACGACTCGTACCTCACGACCAAGGTGCGCGGGCGCCTCCTCGACACGAAGCGCGTGAGCCCGGTGCACGTGAAGGTCGTGACCGAGGCGAGCGTGGTCTACCTGATGGGCATCGTCACCGAGGCCGAGGCCGACGAGGCGGTCGACATCACGCGCAACACCGGCGGCGTGCGCAAGGTGGTCAAGGTGTTCGAGTATTGCAAGCCGACCGACGATGCTTGCAGGCCGCCGGCATCCAAGACGAAAGCCACGCAATAAGCAAGCCTGCATTCGAAGCCAAGATCAGGGAGCCTCGCGCCCTCGGCGAGCTTGGCCGGCCGCTGGTCTTCACGAACGGCGTGTTCGACATCCTGCATCGCGGCCACGTCACTTACCTCGACCAGGCGCGCGCCCTGGGTGCGAGCCTGCTGGTCGCGCTGAATAGCGACGCCTCGGCGCGCCGGCTCGGCAAGGGCGCCGATCGGCCGCTGAATGCGCTCGCCGACCGGCTCGCGGTGGTCGCGGCGCTTGCTTCGGTGAGCGTCGTCACCTGGTTCGACGAGGACACGCCGGAGAAGCTGGTCGCGGCGTGCCGGCCCGACGTGCTCGTCAAGGGCGGCGACTGGCCGATCGAGCGCATCGTCGGCGCGAAGGGCGTGCTTGCTCGCGGCGGAAGGGTGCTCTCGATCCCGTTCGAGCACGAGCGCTCGACGACGGCGCTGGTCGAGCGCATCAGGCGTAGTATTTAAATTCATGAAGCTGCACCAGCTGAAGGTCGAGTACGACGCAGAGCAGGACCGCCTGATCATGCTGGTGGCGACGAGCGAGGCGGTCGAGCTGCGCCTCGCGCTCACCCGCCGCTTCGTGAAGCTGCTGTGGCCGCTCCTCGTGAAGCTCGCCGAGGAAACGAGCCCGCGCATCCGCACGCAGGCGAACCCCGAGGCGCGCAAGGCGCTCCTCGGCCTCGAGCACGAGCACGCCGTGTCGAAGGCCGATTTCAGCAAGCCCTACGACGCGGGCGAGTCGACGCGGCCGCTCGGCGACGCGCCGCTGCTCCTTGCCCGGATCCAGACCGGGCACGACCGCAACGGGCAGCCGGTCGTCGCGCTGCACCCGGCCGAAGGGCAGGGCATCACGCTCTCCTTCGACTCGGTGCTCTTGCATTCGGTCTGCCGCCTGCTCCAGGCGGCGGTGAAGAAGAGCGACTGGGACATGGAGCTCAAGCTTCCCGGCACGGAAGGCGCCGAGCCCGGCGAGCGCCCGGCGCGCACCTTGAATTAATTGAGTTCATTCGACCAGCTCGGTCTGATCCCGCCGCTGCTCCAGGCGGTGGGCGATCTTGGGTACAAGATCCCGACTCCGGTGCAGGAGCAGGCGATCCCGCTCGTCCTCGCCGGGCGCGACCTGATGGCGGGTGCCCAGACCGGCACCGGCAAGACCGCGGCCTTCGCGCTGCCGATCCTGCAGAGGTTCGCGCCGCTTGCAAGCACCTCGACTTCCCCCGCCCGCCATCCGGTGCGCGCGCTCGTGCTTGCGCCGACGCGCGAGCTGGCCGTGCAGGTCGCCGAGAGTTTTCGCGACTATGCCAAGCACCTGCCGATCCGCAGCACGGTGGTCTACGGTGGCGTCGACATGAACGCGCAGATCGCGGAGCTGCGCCGCGGCGTCGAGATCCTCGTCGCCACGCCGGGCAGGCTGCTCGACCACGTGCAGAACAAGACGGTGATGTTCAACCAGGTGGCTATCCTGGTGCTCGATGAAGCCGACCGCATGCTCGACATGGGCTTCCTGCCCGACATCAAGCGCATCATCGCGCTCCTGCCGAGGGAGCGGCAGAACCTGCTCTTCTCGGCCACCTTCCCGGACGAGATCCGCACGCTGGCGAAGACGCTGCTCAGGCAGCCGGCCGAGGTGCAGGTCACGCCGCGCAACGCGGCCGCCGAGTCGGTGAGCCATGTGCTGCACCCGGTGGCGCGCGAGAAGAAGCGCGAGCTGCTGGCGTACATCATCCAGACGCGCGGCCTGAAGCAGGTGCTCGTCTTCACCGGCACGCGCATCGGCGCGAACCGCCTCGCGCACCAGCTGCGCCTGGACCATATCCAGGCCGATGCGATCCACGGCGACAAGACGCAAGCCGAGCGCGAAGCCGCGCTCGCCGACTTCAAGGCCGGCAAGACCGCAGTGCTGGTCGCGACCGATGTCGCTTCGCGCGGGCTCGATATCGAAGGCCTGCCGCAGGTGATCAACTTCGACGTGCCGCACTCGCCCGAGGATTATGTGCACCGCATCGGCCGCACCGGCCGGGCGGGGCTCACCGGCGAGGCGATCTCGCTGGTCGCTCCACAGGACCATGACGCGATGGCGGCGATCGAGCGGCTCATCAAGAAACGCATCGAGCGGGTGCTCGTTCCCGGCTTCCAGCCGCACGGCGCGAGCGTCGCCACGCTGATGGGCGACGAGCCGCACCGGCGAGGTTCGCCGGCCGTGCGACGCGACCGCCCTCCCGCCAAGCCGGCCAAGCCCGCCGACCCCATCTTTTCCAAGCCCTACGAGCCGGGCGCGGCGCCGGCGGCGCCGCCGAAGCAGGAACCTCAGCAGCAGCCCAAACGCAAGCAGCCGCAGATCGCCGCGCTATTGGGCGGAAAGCTTAAGAGAGCTTAGACGCTGCGGGCGCCGTCGACCTCGATGCAGACGCCGCTCACCATCGCGGCGTCGTCGGAAGCGAGGTAGAGGCAAGCGTTCGCCACGTCGAGCGGCGTCGAGAATCGTCCGAGCGGGATGGTGGCCATGAACATGCGCTTCGCTTCTTCGGTGATCGCGCCGCCGGCAAACTCGGCCGAAAGGCCGGTATCCGGGCTGAACACCGGGTTCACGCAGTTCACGCGGATCTTGTCCGGGCCGAACTCGGCCGCCATCGACTTCGACATCGTGATCACGGCGCCTTTCGAGCTGTTGTAGATGGTCAGGCCCGGGCGCGGCCGGATGCCGGCGGTCGAGGCGATGTTGACGAAGCAGCCGCCGCCGCGCTTCCGGAACACCGGGACCACGTGCACGGCCGAGAGATAGATGCTCTTCACGTTCACGGCGTACACCTTGTCGAACTCGGCCTCGCTCACTTCGACGAAGGGCTTGCGGCGATGGGTCCACCCGGCGTTGTTCACCACGATCGAGAACTCGCCCGCTTCGCGCACGAGCCTTGCCCAGTCGGCGCCTTTGGTGACGTCGCCTTGCACGAAGCGGCCGCCGATCTCCCGGGCGACTCTCTCGCCTTGCGGGCTCACGTCATTCACCACGACCTCGGCTCCTTCCTCGGCGAAGCGGCGCGCGATGCCGGCGCCGAAACCCGAGCCCGCGCCGGTGACGAGTGCAACCTTTCCCTTGAGACGCATCAGCCTTTCTCCTTGAATGGACTGTGCTCGAAGAGCTCATTGACATACTGGGCGACGCCGAGCGTCTCGCGCTCGAGGAAGTTTTCCACCGCCCGGGCGAATTTGGGATGCGCCAGCCAGTGCGCCGAGCGCGTCTGCACCGGCATCAATCCGCGGAAGATCTTGTGCTCGCCCTGCGCGCCGCCTTCGAACACCTGCAGCTTGCGCGCGATCGCGTACTCGATGGCCTGGTAATAGCAGCACTCGAAGTGCAGGAGCGGTAGGTGCTCGACCGCACCCCAGTAGCGGCCATAGAGCGTATGCCGGTCGCGCAGCAGGAGCGAGGCGCCGACCGGCTTGCCGCTGCGCTCGGCGAGCACCATCGTGGCGTTGTCGGGCAGCTCCGCGCCCAGGCGCAGGAAGAAATCGAGGCTCAGGTACGGCGTCGAGCGGTGCGCGGCGTAGGTGCGCCGATAGCAGCGGTTGAAGAACTCCCAGTGCTCGCGCTCGATGCCGGCGCCTTCCAGCCAGCGGAACGTAACGCCCGCCTCGCGCACGCGCCGGCGCTCTTGCCGGATGTTCTTGCGCCGCTGGTGCGACATGCGGGCGAGGAAGTCCTCGAAGTCGGCGTAGCCCTCGTTCTTCCAGTGGAACTGGACCGTGTGACGCATGAGCAGACCGAGCTCGTCGAGGAGTTCCGCGTCCTCGTCGCGTGCGAAAAGCACGTGCAATGACGAAAGCTCCTGGGCTTCGTGCAGCGCTGCCGCCACCAGCTTCTTCCTGTCATCGGCGGAGGCCGCGAGGATGCGAGCTCCCCGCACGGGCGTGAACGGCACGGCGCAGACGAGCTTGGGGTAGTAATCGACGCCGTTGCGCTCATGGGCATCGGCCCACGCCCAGTCGAAGACGTATTCGCCGTACGAGTGGGTCTTCGCGAAGAGCGGCATGGCGCCGGCGAGCGCGCCGGAGCGCGTGAGCAGCACGAATTGCGGCAGCCAGCCTGTCTTCGCCGTGGCGCAGCCGGTCTCGATCAGCGCCGAAAGGAATTCATGCCTGAGGAACGGCTGCTCGCCGGCAAGCGCATTCCACTCGGCGCGGTCCACGCCGGCAAGCGACTCGACGATGCGGACGCTTTCCAAGTCGCTACGATACAATGGCTCTTACCAGCGGAGACCGTCCATGAAGAAGATCGAAGCCATCGTCAAACCGTTCAAGCTCGACGAAGTGCGCGAGGCGCTTTCCGAGGTGGGCGTCACCGGCCTCACCGTGACGGAAGTCAAAGGCTTCGGCCGCCAGAAGGGACACACCGAGCTCTATCGCGGCGCCGAGTACGTGGTCGATTTTCTTCCCAAGGTGAAGCTCGAGATCATCGCATCCGACGACAAGGTGGCTGAGATCGTCGGGGCGATCGAAAAAGCGGCGAAAACCGGCCGCATCGGCGACGGCAAGATCTTCGTCTTGCCGATCGATGAGGTGGTCCGCATCCGCACCGGGGAGCGCGGTGGGGATGCCATCTAAGAAGAGTGTACGCAAGACTGGCAAGGCAGCGCGG
>DASQGW010000166.1:0-47840 GCA_035632415.1 Burkholderiales bacterium
AAAATCTTCGAGCTTGGCCACCGTGAACAGCGCTTCCTGCATGCCGTCGCTGCCGCGCATTCTTATTCTCCCCTTGACGACGTTCGCACTATGACACTTCCGCGCGAACGCCGTTCAAAGGGTTTTTCAACAGCCTGCTAGTCGTCGCCTCGGCGCGCGGCCCCGCGGCTTGTTGTTGCAACGCGGCAATGCCCAATATGTAGCGTGGACTACGACATTGACCGGGTTATTTAGTGGTCGCGCTTGCAAAAACATTTTTTCGTGCGTACATTGGCCACAAGAACTAGTTGGTGCAGCGGGTAAGCGCACTAAACCTAGTACCGAGCCAAACCCAGGGAGAGGGGACATGCAGATCGCACAGGACAACGCCGCCGTCGCCCCTGGCTTTGGCGTGCCGCTCGCGGAGACGACGCTCGACGGGCGTCATGTCTTTGCCGATTACAAGGTCATCCGGCGCAACGGCGCCGTGGTCGGCTTCGAGCCGTCCAAGATCTCGGTGGCCATGACCAAGGCCTTCCTTGCGGTGAACGGCGCCCAGGGAGCGGCCTCGGCGCGCATTCGCGAGCTGGTGGGCGGCCTTACCGACACCGTGGTCGGCGCGCTGATGCGCCGCCAGCCGCAGGGCGGCACCTTCCATATCGAGGACATCCAGGACCAGGTCGAGCTCGCGCTGATGCGCTCGGGCGAGCACGATGTTGCGCGCGCCTACGTGCTCTACCGCGAAGAGCGCGCCAAGGCCCGCCAGGCCGAGAAAGCGACCAAGAAGGAGCCCGGCCTGCATGTCATCGAGCACGGGCAGCGCAAGGCCCTCGACCGGGCCGCGCTCCGCGCCCTCGTCGAGTCGGCCTGCCAGGGCCTCGCGGCGAGCGTGCCGGACGCGATCCTGGAAGCGACGCTGCGCGACCTCTACGACGGCGTGCCGATGGAAGAAGTGCGCAAGTCCGCGGTACTCGCGGCGCGCGCACTGATCGAGAAGGATCCCGCCTACAGCTACGTCACCGCGCGGCTGCTCCTGCATGGCATCCGCCTGGAGGTGCTGGGCGAGGAGGCGAGCCAGGCCGAGATGGCCGCGCGCTACGCCACCTACTTTCCGCAATTCATCGAGCGCGGCGTTGCCGCCGAGCTGATCGACCCCGAGCTCGCCCGGTTCGACCTGGCAAAGCTCGGCCGGGCCCTCAAGGCCGAGCGCGACCTGCAGTTCGGCTACCTGGGGCTGCAGACGCTGTACGACCGCTACTTCCTGCACTCGAAGGGAAGCCGCATCGAGCTGCCGCAGGCGTTCTTCATGCGCGTCGCGATGGGCCTCGCCCTCAACGAAAAGGACCGCAACGCCCGCGCCATCGAGTTCTACAACGTGCTGTCGAGCTTCGACTTCATGAGCTCGACGCCGACGCTGTTCAATTCCGGGACGCTGCGCTCGCAGCTTTCCAGCTGCTACCTGACGACCGTGTCCGACGACCTCGAGGGAATTTACGAGGCGATCAAGGAGAACGCGCTGCTCGCCAAGTACGCCGGGGGCCTCGGCAACGACTGGACGCCGGTACGCGCGCTCGGCTCGCACATCAAGGGCACGAACGGCAAGTCGCAGGGCGTGGTGCCTTTCCTCAAGGTGGTGAACGACACGGCCGTGGCGGTGAACCAGGGCGGAAAACGCAAAGGGGCGGTGTGCTCCTACCTCGAGACCTGGCACCTCGACATCGAGGAGTTCCTCGAGCTGCGCAAGAACACGGGCGACGACCGCCGCCGCACGCACGACATGAACACGGCGAACTGGATCCCGGATCTGTTCATGAAGCGCGTGATGGAGAACGCCGAGTGGACCCTCTTCTCGCCCTCGGACGTGCGCGACCTGCACGACAAGTTCGGCCGGGATTTCGAGGAGGCCTACCAGCGCTACGAGGACAAGGCCGCGCGGGGCGAGCTCAAGCTCTTCAAGAAGGTCCCCGCCGTGCAGCTCTGGCGCAAGATGCTCTCGATGCTCTTCGAGACCGGGCATCCCTGGATCACGTTCAAGGACCCGGCCAACCTGAGGAGCCCGCAGCAGCACGTTGGCGTGGTGCACAGCTCGAACCTCTGCACCGAGATCACGCTGAATACCTCCGATGACGAGATTGCGGTGTGCAACCTCGGCTCGGTGAACCTCGTCGCGCATATCGGCGACGGGGGCCTGGATTTCGAAAAAATAAAAAGAACAATTCGCACGGCGATGCGGATGTTGGACAACGTCATCGACATCAACTACTACGCTGTCGACAAGGCGAGGAACTCCAACCTGCGTCACCGTCCGGTGGGCCTGGGGATCATGGGATTCCAGGATTGCCTGCACAAGCTGCGGGTGCCCTACGGCTCGCCGGAGGCGGTCGAGTTCGCCGACCGCTCCATGGAGATGGTCGCGTACGCGGCCTACTGGGCCTCCACCGAGCTCGCCGAGGAGCGCGGTCGCTACGCCTCCTTCCCGGGCTCGCTCTGGGACCGGGGCGTGCTGCCGCAGGACACGCTCGATCTCCTCGCCGCCGAGCGCGGCGGCTACGTCGAGCTCGACCGCTCCGCCACGCTCGACTGGGACGCGCTGCGGGGGCGCATCCAGAAGCACGGCATGCGCAACTCCAACTGCATCGCCATCGCGCCCACGGCGACCATCGCGAACATCATCGGCGTCTCGGCCTCGATCGAGCCCACGTATCAGAACCTGTTCGTGAAGTCGAATTTGTCCGGAGAATTTACGGTGGTCAACGAATACCTGGTGGCCGATCTGAAGAAGGCGGGGCTCTGGGACGAGGTGATGATCGCCGACCTCAAGTACTTCGACGGCAATCTCGCCCGCATCGACCGCGTCCCGAGCGGCTTGCGCAGGCTCTACGCCACCGCGTTCGAGGTCGAGCCGAAGTGGCTGGTCGAGGCGGGTGCGCGGCGCCAGAAGTGGATCGACCAGTCGCAGTCGCTCAACATCTACATGGCGGGCGCCTCGGGCAAGAAGCTCGATGAGACCTACAAGCTCGCCTGGTTGCGCGGCCTCAAGACCACGTACTACCTCCGTGCCATGGGCGCGACGCATGCGGAGAAGTCGACGAGCAAGGCGGGCGCGCTGAACGCGGTCTCTGGCGCCATCGAAGCGCCTGTAATGGCCGAGGCGGGTGTCAAGGCTTGCTCCATCGACAACCCGGATTGCGAGGCATGTCAGTGATTACCCTCGGCTCGTTGACCTTCAACGGGCCGTTCCTCGCGCCCCTTTGGTCGCCGCCGAAGACTTCGGGCCTCTACGCCGTGATGGTCCCGGGCTGGCGCCTCAACACCTTCCGGGCGATCTACTTCGGGCAGGCCGAGAGCCTCGGCGCCGACCTGATCAAGTCCCACGAACGCCATACCGAGTGGGTAACGATCGCCGGTACCGACTGGAACCTCTATATCGCCACGCACGAGATGTCGTTCGCCACGCCGGCGCAGCTCGAGTCGACGGCGCGCGAGCTGGCCCGCAGCTACAAGCCGGAGTTCAAGCCGGTCGACGACCAGGCGCCGAGCCTGCGCACGCTGTTGCTTGCCCAGGCCATGCGCAACGGACAGGACAAATAGTCGCCATGCTCAAGTTCGAAGAACTCACCACGTCTGCCGGATTCGTCCCGCCGAGCGTGGCGCCTGAGGCCGAGGCGTCGACCGACTTCCGCCGTGTCACGGTCGAGGACAAGAAGGTCATTAACTCGAAGGCCGACCTCAACCAGCTGGTGCCCTTCAAGTACAAGTGGGCCTGGGAGAAGTACCTCGCCGCCTGCGCGAACCACTGGATGCCGCAGGAGATCAACATGAGCCGCGACATCCAGCTGTGGAAGGACCCACGCGGCCTGACCGAAGACGAGCGGCGGATCGTGACGCGGAACCTCGGCTTCTTCGTCACCGCGGACTCGCTCGCCGCCAACAACATCGTGCTCGGCACCTACCGGCACATCACCGCCCCGGAATGCCGCCAGTACCTTCTGCGGCAAGCTTTCGAGGAGGCGATCCACACCCACGCCTACCAGTACATCGTGGAGAGCCTGAACCTGGACGAGGGCGCGGTGTTCAACGCCTATCACGAGATTCCGTCGATCCGGGAGAAGGACGAATTCCTGGTGCCCTTCATCGATGTGCTGACCGACCCCGCGTTCAGGACGGGAACGCCCGAGGCCGACCAGAAGCTCCTGAAAAGCCTCATCGTCTTCTCGTGCCTGATGGAGGGCTTGTTCTTCTACGTCGGCTTCGCGCAGATCCTCGCCCTCGGCCGGCAGAACAAGATGACCGGCGCCGCCGAGCAGTACATGTACATCCTGCGCGACGAGTCGATGCACTGCAATTTCGGCATCGACCTCGTGAACCAGATCAAGCTCGAGAACCCGCACCTGTGGACCGCCGCCTTCCGCGAGGACGTGCAGGGTCTATTCCGGCGCGCGGTCGACCTCGAGTACCGCTATGCCGAGGACACCATGCCGCGCGGCGTGCTGGGACTCAACGCCCCGATGTTCAAGGAGTACCTGCGCTTCATCGCGAACCGCCGCTGCCAGCAGATCGGGCTCGAGGCGCTCTTCGCCGGCGCGCAGAACCCGTTCCCGTGGATGAGCGAGATGATCGATCTCAAGAAGGAGCGCAATTTCTTCGAGACGCGCGTCATCGAATACCAGACCGGCGGAGCGCTCAATTGGGAGTGAAAGGCACGAGGGGGAGCAACATGAACGAGGAGTGGGACCTAATGCATAGAATAACGGCGTGCAGAGCGGAGGACGATTACAAGCTTTGGCTGCGCTTCGATGACGGACTCGAAGGCAGCGTGTTTCTCGGCAACCTCCTCGAGATCGGCGCTTTCCAGCTCTGGCGCGACGTGCGCGAGTTCGAGAAAGTCAGCGTCGATCCGGATACCGCGACGGTCACCTGGGAGGGCGGCATTCGCCTCGACAGCGATGTCCTCTACCAAGACCTCGCCCAGCGTTCCCACCCCATTCAGCATGCCGGCGGCGGCCACACCCCGCCGGCGGTTGGATAGTCCGGCGACTCGCCGGGCTTCTTTGTTCAACAACCTTGAAGGAGATTGAGCATGGCGAAGAAAAAAGCGAAAAAAGGCGGAAAGAAAAAGAAGAAGAAGAAAGCATCACGAAAAAAAAAGAAACTAAGAAAAGCAGGTAAGAAAAAGGCGGCAGGCAAAAAGAAATCCGCCAAGAAGAAGAAAAAGGCGGGAAAAAAGAAAAAGGCGATGAAAGCCGCCAGACCTATGGCCAGCCCTGCGGGCGCGACGGCGATGACGCCGTCCACCACTGTGACCCCCGGCGCGAGAACCGCGCTGAATCCAGCGGCCGCTTGGCCTTTCCCGACGGGCTCCCGGCCGTAACCGGGTGCCTGGCGAGCGGGGCGGGGGGCGAGAGCCCCTCGCCTGGCTTCGAAGCTCAGCGGACCGGCTTGGTCCAATCGGCCCAAGAAACGAGATCTAGGCCGGTCCGCGAGGCTTCACATCTCGACCCCATTCTACCGGGGGGTACCAGAACCGCAGGGGCACTGAAACCGCAGTGGAAACAAGCGTTTCGCGGGTCCGTAAGGATCTGCGCGGGGAGAGGCGAAGTGATTGACAGGATTGGGAAATGCCTAATATCATTGCGTCCGCTGCACCGCAACAACCAGCCGCATCGTCGGCTGGTGCCTTCAACCATCTAGCCCCGGTCGTCGACCTGCTCGCCAGGTCGGTTGCCAACGCCAAGTACCAACACGGCGCCGGGGTTCGGAGGTGGCCTATGGCCGGAACAATCGCAAGGAGCGCCTATGACGGGCTGAAGAGCCTGCTGGCGCTGGTGGGCGTAGTTTCCATCGTCGGTTTGCTGGTCCTGCCGCTCATCCGCGACGGCATGGGCGAGCTGTCCGCCGTCCTCTCCACGGCGGCGAGCGAGGCGTTCTTCGAGCCCTCGACCGTCGTCGCCGGACCGATCCAGGCGCAAGCCGACTCGCCGCTCGACCGCGAGCAACGCGCCGTCACGGAATACATCGCCAAGCGCTACCGCGTGTCCGAAGGTGCGGTGGCAGGCTACGTCGCCGCCGCCTACCGCGCCGGCGAGAAGAACTCGGTCGATCCGCTCCTAATCCTCGCGGTGATGGCGGTGGAATCCCGCTACAACCCGGTGGCGGAGAGCACGGTCGGCGCGAAGGGGCTGATGCAAGTGATGCCCAAGTACCACCTCGACAAGCTGGCGGACCACGGCGGCGAGCCCGCGCTGCTCGAGCCCGACGTCAACATCCAGGTCGGCACGCAGATCCTGCGCGAGTACCAGCGGCGCTTCCGCGACACGGAAACGGCGCTCCAGGTCTACGCCGGTGCGTTCGACGAGCCGAGCTCCCAGTACGCGAACAAGGTCTTCGCCGAGCGCGCGCGCCTGGAAGCGCTACGCATCAAGGCTAAGAAGCCGCAAAGCGCTTGATGCGTTGGGCGGCCTCCTCGAGCTCGCCCATCGCCCGCGTGTAGGCGAAGCGCACATGGCGCTTCGTCGCGTTGCTGCCGAAATCCACACCCGGTGTAGCCGCCACCGCCTCGCGTTCCAGCAACTGCATGCAGTACTCGCGCGAGTCGCGCCCGCAATCGGCGTAGATGTAGAAGGCGCCGTGCGGCTCGGCCGGCACCGCTAGCCCGGCCTCCTTCAGCGCGGGCAGCAGGAAATCGCGGCGACGCGCGAATTCGCGGCGGCGCTCCTCCAGGGTTGCCAGGCTTTCGGCGGTGAAAGCAGCGACGGCGGCATATTGAGCGGCCGAAGGCGCGGAGATGAAGAGATGCTGCGCGAGTTTCTCGAAGCCGCGCACCGCCGCTTCGGGCAGCACGACCCAGCCCAGGCGCCAGCCGGTCATGCAGAAGTACTTCGAGAAGCTGTTGATGATCACCACGTCCCCCGGCAAGCCAAGCGCGGTCCGCGGCTCCGAGCCGTAAGTGAGTCCCTGGTAGATCTCGTCGACGATCAATACGCCGCCGCGCTCGGCGATGAATCCGGCGATGGCGGCGAGTTCCCTCTGTTCGATTAACGTCCCAGTTGGATTGGACGGCGAGCCGAGCAGCAGCCCTTTCGTGCGCGTCCCCCAAGCGCGGCGCACCATGTCGAGCGTCGGCTGGAAGTTGGTCCCGGCGCCGACCTCGAGCGCGCGCGCTCGGCCTTCGAACGCACGCACGAAATGGCGATAGCCGGGATAGCCGGGATCGGGCACGAGCACTTCGTCGCCCGGCTCGACGCAGAGCGCCGCGACCGTGAGCAGGCCGCCCGATGCGCCGGACGTAACGACGACCCGCTCCATCGGGACCTTGGCGCCGAACTTCGCTGCATAGTGCGATGCAATCGCTGCGCGCAGCTCGGGCAAGCCGAGCGTCGCGGTGTACGCGGTGCGTCCATCGCGCAGCGCGCGGATGCCCGCTTCGACGACCGGGCCGGGCGCGCTGAAGTCCGGCTCGCCGATCTCCATGTGCACGACGCGGCGCCCGGCGCGCTCGAGCGCGTGCGCGCGCGAGAGCACGTCCATCACTTCGAAAGGCTCGATTTCCGCAGCGCGGCGCGAGGTGCGCATGGCGGATCATTCTATCGAGGGCGCTGCTATAGAATCGCCGCGTGGATGAGCAGCTGAAGCAGAACGCCCTGGACTACCACCGGCGCTCGCCGCCGGGGAAGATCTCCGTGCTGCCGACGAAGCAGCTCACCAACCAGCGCGATCTCGCGCTCGCCTATTCGCCGGGCGTCGCCGCCGCGTGCGAGGAGATCGTGCGCGATCCCGCGAGCGCCGCGCTGTACACGGCGCGCTCCAACCTGATCGCCGTGATCACCAACGGCACCGCAGTGCTGGGCCTTGGTGCCATAGGGCCGCTCGCCGCCAAGCCGGTGATGGAGGGCAAGGCGGTCCTCTTCAAGAAATTCGCGGGCATCGACTGCTTCGACATCGAGATCGCCGAGCTCGACCCGATGAAGCTCGTCGACATCGTCGCCGCGCTCGAGCCCTCGTTCGGCGCGATCAACCTCGAGGACATCAAGGCGCCGGAATGCTTCATCGTAGAGCGCGAGCTGCGCAAGCGGATGAAGATCCCGGTGTTCCACGACGACCAGCACGGCACCGCGATCACGGTCGGCGCGGCGGTGACGAATGGTTTGCGGGTGGTCAATAAGAAAATCCAGGAGGTGAAGCTCGTCGCATCCGGCGCGGGCGCCGCGGCGCTGGCGTGCCTGGATCTCCTCCAGAAGATGGGGTTGCCGCTCGCCAATATCACCGTCACCGACATCAAGGGCGTGGTCTACAAGGGCCGGCGCGAGCTGATGGACCCGGACAAGGAGCGCTACGCGAAGGAGACGCGCGCCCGGACCCTGGACGAGGTGATCGCCGGCGCCGATGTCTTCCTTGGCCTCTCTGCGGGCGGCGTGCTCAAGCCCGCGATGGTGAAGAAGATGGCCGAGCGACCGCTGATCCTCGCGCTCGCCAACCCCGAGCCCGAGATCCTGCCGGAGCTCGCCAAGGAGGCGCGGCCCGATTGCGTGATCGCCACCGGGCGCTCCGACTATCCGAACCAGGTGAACAACGTGCTGTGCTTCCCGTTCATCTTCCGGGGGGCGCTAGACGTCGGCGCGACGACCATCACCACCGAGATGGAGCTCGCCGCCGTGCGCGCCATAGCAGAGCTCGCGCAGGCCGAAACGTCCGAGCAGGTGGCGCTCGCCTACGGCATCGAGACGATCAGCTTCGGCGCCGACTACATCATCCCGCGGCCGTTCGACCCGCGCTTGATCGCGCGGGTCGCGCCTGCCGTCGCGCGCGCCGCGATGGACTGCGGCGTAGCGACGCGCCCGATCGCCGACTTCGCTGCGTACGAGCAATCGCTCACGCAGTTCGTCTACCAGTCCGGCATCATCATGAAGCCGCTCTTCACCGCCGCGAAGGCGGCGCCGCGGCGGATCGTCTACGCCGAGGGCGAGGACGAGCGCGTGCTGCGCGCGGCGCAGATCGTGGTGGACGAGGGCCTGGCGAAGCCGATCCTCGTCGGCCGGCCGCAGGTCATCGAGCAGCGCCTGGAGCGCCTCGGCCTGCGCGTGCGGCCGGGGAAGGAGATCGAGCTGGTGAATCCCGAGTTCGATCCGCGCTACCGCGATTACTGGAGCACCTACCAGCAGCTTGCCGAGCGGCGCGGCGTCTCGCCCCAGTACGCGCGGATCGAGATGCGGCGCAGCACGACCCTCATCGCCACCATGATGGTCCACAAGTCCGAGGCGGACGCCATGCTCTGCGGCACGCTCGGCATGTTCGCCGAGCACATGCGCTACGTCGACCAGGTGATCGGCCGCCGCCAGGGCGTGCGCCACTACGCGGCCATGAACGCGATCATCCTGCCGGCGCGCATCGTGTTCATCTGCGATACCTACGTCACCGACCAGCCCGATGCCGAGCACATCGCGGAGATGGCGCTGCTCGCCGCCGAGGAAGTACGCCGCTTCGGGGTCGCCCCGAAAGTAGCCCTGCTCTCGGCCTCCAATTTCGGCTCGGCCGACACGCCTTCGGCGCGCAAGATGCGCGCGGCGCTCGAGCTGATCCGCGCCCGCTCGCCCAAGCTCCAGATCGAAGGCGAGATGCATGGCGACGCGGCGCTCTCGGAGGACATCCGGCTCCGGGTGTTCCCGCGCTCGCAGCTGCGCGGCGAGGCGAACCTGCTCGTCATGCCGACGCTCGACGCCGCGAACATCTCTTTCAACCTCTTGAAAACGGCGAGCGGCGGCGGCGTCACCATTGGCCCCATGCTCCTCGGCGCCGCCAAACCCGTGCACATCCTCACGCCCTCGGCGACCGTGCGGCGCATCGTCAACATGAGCGCGCTCGCGGTGGCGGACGCGAACGCGCCGCGGGCACAGGAGAGCCTTTTTTGAGCGCGGCGGTCGCGCCCTTTCCGGCGAGCCGCGTGCGCCCGCGCGCGGGGCTCGTGCTGACGGGCGGCGGGGCACGCGCCGCCTATCAGGTCGGCGTCGTCAAGGCCGTGCGCGACGTGCTCGGCAACCCGGTGAAGAATCCGTTCCCGATCCTCTGCGGCACCTCGGCCGGCGCGATCAACGCCGCCTCGCTCGCCGTGTTCGCCGACAACTTCTCGCTCGCGGTCGCGAACCTGCTCGAGGTATGGGAGAACATGCACTGCCACCACATCTACCGCACCGATGCGTGGCACATCCTGAGGAGCGGCGCCAAGTGGCTCGCGGCGATGATGCTCGTCTCGCGCGAGAACCCGATCTCGCTCCTCGACAACACGCCGCTCGCCCGCATGCTCGAGCGCACGCTGCCTTTCACCCAGATCCAGGACAACATCGACTCGGGCGCGCTCTACGCCTGCTGCGTGACGGCGTCGGGCTACACGAGCGGGCAGAGCGTGTCCTTCTTCCAGGGTGGTAGCGGCCTCGAGGGCTGGGAACGCAACCAGAGGATCGGGGCCGCGGTCACTTTGAAGCTGGAATATCTGCTGGCCTCGGCTGCGCTGCCCTTCATCTTCCCGGCGGTGAAAGTCCACCGGGAGTATTTCGGCGACGGCTCGATGCGCCAGATCGCGCCCGTCAGCCCGGCGCTGCATCTGGGCGCCGACCGAGTGCTGATCGTCGGCACCGGCCGGCAGACGCAGGACCAGAATCGGGCGCGCTCCAACGTCTATCCCTCGCTCGCGCAGATCGCGGGCCATGCGCTGAATTCCATCTTCCTCGACAGCCTCGCCGTGGACATCGAGCGCCTGGAGCGCATCAACCGCACGGTGCGGCTCATCCCGCCGGAGCGCCTCGCCGACTCGAGCACGCAGCTGCGCCCGGTGAGGGTGCTCTTCATCACGCCTTCGCAGCCGATCGAGCGCATCGCCGCGCGCTTCATCCACGAGCTGCCGGCCACCGTGCGCTTTATCCTCAAGCCGACCGGGGCGCTCAGCCGTTCCGGCTCCAACCTGGCGAGCTACCTGCTCTTCGAGGAGAGCTTCTGCCGCGCGCTCATCGACTTGGGCTACCAGGACACCATCAGCCGCGAGGCCGAGCTGCGCGAATTCTTCAATCCCCCGGAGGCCGCCGAGCGCCATGCCTGACCAACCGCCGCAAGACCCGTTCGAGATGTACCGACGGCTGTGGGGCAACCTCGGCGTGCCGCTGCCGGGCATGGCGATGCCGACGTTCGATCCGCAGGAAGTGGAGAAGCGCATCACCGATTTGAAGTCGGTCGAGGCGTGGCTCAACATGAACCTCAACATGGTGAAGTTCTCGATCCAGGGGCTCGAAGTCCAGCGCGCCGCGCTGCAAGCGATGCGCACGGGGACCGAGCCACCGAAAAAAGACTAGTCGCACCGACCATCCACCGGGAGAAAGAGCATGTCCAAGGCAATCCGTTTCCATAAGCAAGGCGGTCCCGAAATGCTGCAGCTCGACGACGTCGAGATCCCCGAGCCGGGCGAGGGGCAAGTGCGCATCCGGCACACGGCGATCGGCGTCAACTTCGTCGACATCTACCAGCGCGCGGGCCTTTATCCGATGCAGACGCCCGCCATCGCGGGCAACGAGGGCGCGGGCGTGGTCGAGGCCGTCGGGCCGAAGGTGAAGGAGCTCAAGAAGGGCGACCGCGTCGCCTATACCGGGCTGCCCGGTTCCTATTGCGAGGAGCGCGTGGTGCCTGCGAATCGCATGGTGAAGATCCCCAAGGGCATCAGCGACGAGCAGGCCGCCTCGATGATGCTGAAGGGCATGACCGTGCACTACCTCATCTTCTCCACCTACAAGGTGAAGAAAGGCGACACCGTGCTATGGCATGCGGCGGCGGGCGGCGTCGGCCTCATCGCCGGCCAGTGGCTGAAGAAGCTCGGCGTCAACGCCATCGGCACGGTGGGCTCCGACGAAAAAGCGAAGCTCGCCAAGGCGCACGGCTACAAGCACGTCATCAACTACTCGACCGAGAACTTCGTCGAGCGCGTCAAGGAAATCACCAAGGGGAAGAAAGTCCCGGTGGTGTACGACCCGGTCGGCAAGACCACGTGGGACGGCTCGCTCGACTGCCTCGCGCCCTGCGGCCTCATGGTTTCGTTCGGCAACGCCTCGGGCCCCGTGCCGCCGCAGAACCTCGGCATCCTCGCGACGAAAGGCTCGCTCTACGTCACGCGCCCGACGCTCGCCACGTACATCGCGTCGCGCGAGGATCTCGTCAAGCGCTCGAACGACCTCTTCAACGCGGTGAAGTCGAAGAAGGTGAAGATCGAGACCACGGCGCGGTACAAGCTCGCCGATGCCGCCAACGCCCACCGCGACCTCGAGGGGCGCAAGACCACCGGCTCGGTGATCCTGGTCCCGTGATGCGGGCTACTTGATGTTCAGGATCTTCATCGCCTTGGCGAGGGTGTCCACCGATTCCTGATGCCTTCCCTGCTTGTGGAGCGCCTCGCCATCGGCGCGGTATTTCCTGACCTCGGCCATCTGCTCGGCCGTGAGCTTCGGGTTCTTGGCCATCGCCTCGTCGATCTTTCTCATGTCCATCGGGCAATGGAATGCGAACGCGGCTGATGTGGTGAAGGCCAGCAGCGCGGCCAGGGCAAAACGCTTCATATGGTGTCTCCCCTTATGTTGAACGTGGCCGGCCTGCGGGAGCGGCTCTCGCACCCCGGGCCGGCGGAAGCAGTATACGGGGACGACGGCGCGGGTAGGCGCGAAGCCGGCGTGACGCGGGCGGCGGTCCTCGTGCCGATCATCGCCCACCCCGCGGGGCTCACCGTGCTCTTCACCAAGCGAACGGCGCATCTCAAGGCGCATTCCGGGCAGGTGAGCTTTCCCGGCGGTCGCGCCGAGCCCGGCGACGCCGACGTCGAGGCGACCGCGTTGCGCGAGGCGGAGGAGGAGATCGGCCTGCCGGCGCGCCGCGTCGAGGTGCTCGCGCGCCTGCCCGAGTACTTCACGCGCACCGGCTTCCGGGTGACGCCGGTGGTCGGCCTGATCGAGCCGCCGCTCGAGCTCGTGCCCGACAGCCGTGAGGTCGACGAGGTGTTCGAGGTGCCGCTCGAGTTCATCCTCGACGAGAGAAACCACCAGCGCGGCACGCGCGAGATCGGCGGCCGCACCGCGCGCTTCTACTTCATCGAGCACGGCGGCCGCACCATCTGGGGTGCGACCGCGGGGATGCTAATCAATCTTTATAGAATCCTGGCATGACCGAAAGAAGGCAGGAAACGCCTTGAGCGTGCTGGCTATCATCGCCGCGCTGGTGATCGAGCAGTGGCGCCCGCTCGGCGAGCGCAAGGCGCTGCAGGGCACGCTCGCCGCGTGGGCCTCCTGGCTCGAGCAGTCGTTCAACGGCGGCGAGCGGCGGCACGGCGTGGTGGCGTGGATGGTGGCGGTGCTGCCGCCGGTGGTGCTCGCCGCGGTGGTGCACGCGGTGCTCTACTCGGTGCATGGCCTGCTCGCGCTGGCCTTCAACGTCGCGGTGCTCTACCTCACGCTCGGCTTCCGCCAGTTCAGCCACAACTTCACCGATATCCAGCTCGCCGTGAAGGCGGGCGACCTCGACCGCGCGCGCAGCCTCCTCGAGCACTGGCGCGGCGCCTCGGGCGTCGTCCGCCCGCGCGAGGAGGTGATCCGCTTGACGATCGAGGAGGCGCTCCTCGCCTCCCACCGGCACGTGTTCGGGGTTCTGCTTTGGTATCTGCTTCTGCCCGGGCCGAGCGGGGCGGTGCTCTATCGGCTCGCCGCGTATCTCGCCCATCGGTGGCAGGACTTCCGCGGCTTCGGCGACTTCGCCCAGCGCGCCTTCCAGGTGCTCGACTGGCCCGCGGTGCGGCTCACCGCGGCTGCCTTCGCCGTGGTCGGCGACTTCGAGGACGCGGTCTACTGCTGGCGCACGCAGGCGCGCAGCTGGGCCGATCCCAACGCCGGCATCGTGCTCGCCGCCGGCGCGGGCGCGATGGGCGTGCGGCTCGGCATGGCGGTGCAGGAGGTCGACGGCGTCATGCCGCGCCCCGAGCTCGGCGTCGGCGAGCCGGCCGAAGGCCCCTTCCTCGACAGCACCGTGGGGCTCCTCTGGCGCGCGGTGGTGGTCTGGGTCTTCGTCCTCGCCCTGCTGACGATCGCCCGGCTTCTCTAACTACGGTCGATAGGCGCCGCAGCTCCAGCACTGGCTGAACTGCGCGCCGAGCTTCTCCCCGCAGCTGCACATCCAGTCGGGGCCCTTCACGGGCGGCCGGCGAAGGAGCTCCTCCGCGCGCGGCGCATCCGCATCGTTCATGACCCACAGCTGGGCCTCGCACTCCGCCGGCGGCAGCTCGCCCATCGCCGAAGAGAGCGCTGCGTTGCGCACCAGCACCTCGATGCCGGCGGCTTCGAGCAGGTTCCTCGCGTGATAGACCGCGGTCTGGTTGAAGGAGCCGAAAACCCGCTTCATGAGAGCGAACGATGCAAGGCACCTTTACAGCTTGAAGAGCTGATCACACTTGGCGGCGCAGATGAAATCGTTCTCCGACAGGCCGCCGATGGCGTGGGTCGAGTACTCGACGCGGCACTTGTTGTAGCCGACCGCAAGGTCCGGATGGTGGTCCTCGCGGTGCGAGATCCAGGCGAGCGCGTTCACGAATGCCATCGTCTGGTAATAGTTGTTGAAGGGGTAGACCTTGACGAGCTTGCCGTCGTCGATGATCCAGCCCTTGAGCTGCTTCAGGAGCATCTTCGCCTGCTCGGCCGTATACGGCGCTACGCCGCCTTCGCAGGGTTGGCACTTCTTGCTCGCGAGATCCGTCATTTCGCCTCCAGTCGTGCGATGCGCAGTGCCGCGGGCGGGTGGGAATCATAGAAGGCCGAATGCAGCGGATCGGGCGTGAGCGTCGACGCATTGTCGCGATAGAGCTTCACCAGCGCCTGGATGAGATCGCTCGATCGCGCGTGGCCCTTCGCGTAGGCGTCGGCCTCGAACTCGTTCTTGCGCGAGTAGAGGGTGAGCAGCGGATGCAGGAGGAAGGTGAACTCCGGGCCCGCCATCATGAAGAGCGCGAGCGCCGCGGCGGTGCTCGGCGCCGTCACGCCGAGTCCGGCGTAGAACCACGGCTGGTCGATCAGCTGCCCGAGCACCCAAAGGCCGGCGAAGGTCATGGCGGCGCCGAGCGCCAGCATCTTCACGATGTGGTGCAGCTTGTAATGGCCGAGCTCGTGCGCGAGCACCGCCTCCACTTCCGAGGGCTGCAGGCGCTCGACCAGCGTGTCGAAGAGCACGATCCGCTTGGTTGCGCCAAATCCGGCGAAGAACGCGTTGCCGTGGCTCGAGCGCTTGGAGCCATCCATCATGTAGAGGCCGCGCGACTTGAAGCCGCAGCGCGCGAGGAGGCTCGCCACGCGCTGCGCGAGCTCGCCTTCGGTGATCGGCGTGAACTTGTTGAAGAGCGGCAGGATCACCGGCGGGATGATGAGCTGCAGGCCGATGCTGAACGCCGTGACCACCAGCCACACGTAGAGCCACCAGTGCTCGCCCATGCGGCCCATCAGCCAGAGGACGGCGAGGAGCAGCGGCACGCCGAGGACGAGCGCGACAGCCACCTGCTTCGCGAGGTCCGCGAAGAAGAGCGGCAGCGTCATGCGGTTGAAGCCGAAGCGGCCCTCCACCACGAAAGTGCGGTAGAGCGCGAGCGGCAGGGATACCGCGCCCTGGATGAAGAACAGGCTCAAGAGCAGCGCCGTGCCGTGGGCGAGCGAGCCGGCCTCGAGCGGCCGGGCCCACAGCGCCGACAGCCACTGGACGCCGCCGCCGAGGGTGAGGAGGAGGACGAGGCCGGCGTCGATCGACGTACTGAGGATGCCGAGCCGCGTCTTTGCCGCCGTGTAATCGGCCGCCTTCTGGTGCGCGGCGAGCGGAATGCTGTCGGCGAAGGAGGGCGGTACCGCTGCGCGATGCGCGCGCACGTGGCGGATCTGGCGCAGCGCGAGCCACAGCCGCGTTGCCGTTGCCGCGAGGAGCGCCGCGAGGAAGAGCCAAGTCAGTGCGTTGGGCAAGCGAAGCTAGAATAAGCCATGGCTGGCGATCCGAACAACCTGGTGTGGATCGACATGGAGATGACCGGCTTGCAGCCGGACTCCGACCGCATCATCGAGATCGCGATGCTCGTCACCGACCCGCAGCTCGCCGTCATCGCCGAGGGGCCGGTGCTCGTCGTGCACCAGCCCGACGTAGTGCTCGAGGCGATGGATTCCTGGAACAAGAGCACGCACAAGAAGAGCGGCCTCATCGACCGCGTGCGCGCCTCCCGGCTCGCGGAGGCGGACGTCGAGCGCGCGGCGCTCGAGTTCCTGTCGCAGCACGTGCCGGCGTCGAGCTCGCCGATGTGCGGCAACTCGATCTGCCAGGACCGCCGCTTCCTCGCGCGCTGGATGCCGAAGCTCGAGGCCTATTTCCACTACCGCAACCTCGACGTCTCCACGCTGAAGGAGCTGGTGCGCCGCTGGAAGCCCGAGCTCATGAAGGGCTTCACCAAGGAAGGCAAGCACGAGGCCCTCGCCGACATCGTCGAGTCGATCGAGGAGCTGAAGTTCTACCGCAAGAGCGTGATGACCATCTAATTACGGACGTTGTACGGAATTCGCGATCTGCTTGCTGATCGCGGCAAGCGCTGCGCTGTGCGCGGCGGCTAGCCCGTCGTAGTCCGGGCCGCGCGCCTTCTCGCGGGCTACGGTTCGCCCGACCCGCCGCTCGCCGCTCTTCGGCGTGACGCTCCACAGCGCATCGATCAGAACGCCGTCGCCGAGGGTCGACTCGAAGCGCTGCACGTCGAGCGCGACGCGGTAGTCGGGATCGGCGCCGCGCTGCGGGGCGAGGCGGGCGCCGAGCGCGGCGGCGACGTTCGCCGCCACGACGCGGCTTATGGCGCTGCGCAAGGGCTCGGCCCAGCGCGCCTGCTCGCTCATGCCCACCTGGTTCGGCCCGGCGCGCACGACGATCTGCGGCCGGTCGACGAGATCCGGCACGGCCACCGAGACCACGGCGACCGAGGGCGCGCTTTCGGCCACGGCCGGCGGCTCCGGTGCTTCGAGCGTGTAGAACCTTTCCTTGAGGGGCGAGGCGCATGCCCCCAGGAAGACCACGAAGGCAATGATGAAGGTGCGCATTATTCCCCTTTGCCGCGGATCAACGACTGAGGATTGCGCTCGAGGTAATCGGCGAGCGCACGCAGGCTCTGCGCCGTGCGCGAGAACTCGCGCGCCGTGTCCTGCAGCTCGGTGAGGAGCGCCGAGTCGGGCCCCAGGCTCTGCTGGGCCGCGGAGAGCGCGCCATTCGCCTGGTTCATGGTCTTCGATACGTCGGCGAGCGTCTTGCGCAGCTCGACGAGCGTCTGCCGGCCTTCCGAGAGCGTCGGCCCCATCTCGCTGTCGAGGCGCTTGACCAGGGTATCGACGGTCTTCAGCGTGTGGCTCAGGTCCTGCGCCATCGTGTCGAGCGGCATGCGCTCGAGCTTGTTGGCGAGCGCCACCAGCGTCTGCTGCAGGTCCTCGAGCGCGCTCGGCCGCGTCGGCAGCTCGGGCGGCGATTGCGCGAGGTCGAGCTTCACCTTGGGCGCGTCGGGGAAGAAGTCGAGCGCGACATAGAGCTGGCCGGTGAGGAGCGCGCCCGTGCGCAGCTGCGCGCGCAGGCCGTGCTCGACGAGTCCCGCCATGAACTTGCCGTTGCGCACCAGCCGCTCGGACTTCTGCGCGCCGCCCGCCATGCGCGCGGTGAAGCGCTCGGGATAGACGCGGATCTCGACCGGGATGGCGATCTTCTGCGTGTCCGGATCGTATTGGGTGCGGATCGCCGTCACCTCGCCCACCACGATGCCGCGGAAGTCGACCGCCGCGCCGGGCTGCAGGCCGCGCACCGACTGGTTGAAGACGAGGACGTAGTTGTCGGCGATGCGGTCCGGGCTCTTGAACGCGTCCGCCTGGCTGCGCTGCAGCCGGAACACCGTATCCGCGGTGATCGGCGCGGGCTCGCTCTCATCGAAGGGCGTGGCGAAGGCGATGCCGCCGATCGCGATCGAGACGAGCGACTCGGTCTTGATGCGCACGCCCTCGGAGTCGACCGCCATGTCGATGCCGCTCGCATGCCAGAAGCGGCTGTTCGAGGTCACGAACCGGTGGTAGGGCGCGTTGATGAACACGGTGATCTTGACCGATTTTCCGTCCTTGTCGAGGCCGTAGGCCGCGACCTGGCCCACCTGCAGGCGCCGGAAATAGACGGGCGAGCCGATGTCGAGCGAGCCGGCGTCATCCGCGCGCAGCGTGATCTGCCGGCCGGGCGCGTCGGTGGTGAACGCCGGAGGCTGCTCGAGGCCCGTGAAGACGCGCGCGCGGGTGGTGGACTTGCCGACGTCCATC
Organism: Burkholderiales bacterium; assembly: GCA_035632415.1. Classification (GTDB taxonomy): domain Bacteria; phylum Pseudomonadota; class Gammaproteobacteria; order Burkholderiales; family SG8-39; genus SCGC-AG-212-J23. Next base: position 18,342 of record DASQGW010000166.1, read on the forward strand.
GCCACGTAGGTGCCCGAGAGCAGCGTCTGCAGGCCCGACACGGTGCTGCCCGAGATGCGCGGCCGCACCACCCAGAAGCGCGTGTCCTCGACGACCCGGTTCTCCGCCCCCTTGATGAGCTCTGCGGTAGCGACGACGCCCGAGAGGTCGGGCGCGAGGCTGATCTCGGTGATCTGGCCGATGTCGATGTCCTTGTACTTGATCTTGGTCTTGCCGGCCTGCAGGCCCTCCGCGGTGTGGAAGCTGATGACGATGGTCGTGCCGCGCTCGAGGTAGTGGCTGATCGCGAGCCAGGCGCCGACGACGAGCGCGATCGCCGGCACCAGCCAGACGAACGGGAACGTGCGGCCCGACTTCGGCGTGGCGAGCGCGGCCGGGATGCGATCAGGTTGTGGCGCGTCGCTCATGGAATTGGTGGACAGGGTCCCAGATCAGGCGCGCATCGAAGCTCTCGGTGGCGAGCATCGTCAGCACGACCACCGCGCCGAAGGCGAGCGCCGCCGGGCCGGCGTGCACGCTGGCGAGCGCCGTGAGCTGCACCACGGTACAGAGCAGCGCCACCACGTAGATGTCGAGCATCGACCAGCGGCCGACGGACTCGATCGCGCGGTAGAGCCGCGCGAGGCGCGTGCGGCGTTCCGGCGCGCGGTCGACAGGGAACTGCACGGAAAGGAGCAGCACGAGAAGCGCGACCATCTTCGCGAGAGGCACGAGGATGCTCGCCACGAAGACGATCAGCGCGAGATACCAGGAGCCGTCGTCCCAGAGGAAGAGCACGCCGCTGATGATGGTGTCGTCTGAAGAGCCGAAGAGCGAGCTCGTCAGCATCATCGGCAGGGCGTTGGCCGGCACGTAGAGGATCATCGCCGCGATCAGGTAAGCCCACGTCTTGCCGATGCTGCCGGGCTTCCTCGAGTGCACCGGCGAGCCGCAGCGCGGGCAGAGGCCTTCGCCGTCATCCGGCGCGCGCGAGACCAAGCTACAGGTGTGGCACGAGACGAGGCCGAGGCTTGCAGCGCTCGTCATAGAGCGACGGCCCGTTCCCACAGGTCGCGGGGGTCGAAGTTGGCTTCGATGGCGGCCATGACGAGCATGAGCGCGGCGAACGACCACAGCGCGACGCCGGCCTGGACCTCGGCGAGGTGGTCGAGCTTGACGTAGGAGACGATCGAGCCGAGCACGAACACCTCGACCATGCCCCAGCGCTGCGCGAATTGCAGCGCGGCGTAGACGTCGCCGAAGTACGGCGCTTTTTGCCCGTAGCGCAGCGGGAAGACGAGCCAGGCGAGCGCCGCGATCTCGAGGAGCGGCATGGCGATCGCGGTGAAGGCGACGAGCGCCGCGACGAGCTGCATGTCCTGCGACCAGAGCGTCGCGACCGCGCCGAGGAGCGTGGCCGACGTATGGTCGCCCTGGAGCTCGAGCGAGACGATGGGAAACGCGTTCGCCAGGATGAAGAGCACCAGCGCCGCCGCCGTCAGCGCCGCAGTGCGCTCGAGGCCGTGGTCGTGCCGCTGGTAGAGGAGGGCGCCGCAGCGCGCGCAGAGCGCCTTGCGGGGACGGGGGAAAGCGGAGTCGCTTTGGAGCAGGTCACACTCGGGGCAGGCCAAGAGTTCCGCGCGGGTCATGTTCTCCGCTTGTTTTGATTCCGCGGCTGCATCGTACCACTAGGGTTTGGCGGGTGGTCCGGTGAACGAGCCCGACGGCGTGCCGGGCGTGCCGCCCTTGGAGGATTCGGCGTTCGGCGGGCCGCCGCCCGCCTTCTCGTCGCCGAGCGCGGCACCGGTGCCGCCTTTCGGCTTCACGCTGATGCGCGGGCGCGGCTTCTTGGCCGGAGGCTTGGGTTGCTCGACCTTGTCGTTGCGCTTGCCGGGGTCCGGCAAGGGCGGCTGGCCCTGCCCCTCCGCGTGCGCAGCGAGCGCGAGGAGCGCCGCCGCGGCGAGCCCTATTCCACTTCGACGATGCACTCGATCTCGACCGGGATGCCCATCGGCAGCGAGCCCATGCCGACCGCCGAGCGCGCGTGCCTGCCGCGCTCGCCGAGCACTTCGACGAAGAGGTCGGAGCAGCCGTTGATCACCTTCGGCTGATCCTCGAACTCGGGCACCGCGTTCACCATGCCGAGCACTTTCACCACGCGCTTCACCTTGTCGAGGCTGCCGAGCTCGGTGCGCATGACGGCGAGAAGGTCGAGCCCGACAGTGCGCGCGTACTGGTAGCCCTGCTCGACGGTGTATTCGCGCCCGACTTTCCCCTTGGGTCGCTTCCCGTCGGCGAGCGCGCGCGGCCCCTTGCCGGAGAGGAAGAGGAGGTTCCCGGTGCGCACCGCGTTCACATAATTCGCCACCGGCCCCGAAACCGTGCCGAGGTCGAGCTCGAGCTCCTTCAGGCGTCGTTCCGCGCTCACCGCGCGCCGGGGCTGGTATCCGGCGGGAAGACCTGGTCCGAAGGACGTTCCCAGCTTCCCGTGGCCGCGCCGCCCATGCCGGGCAGGCTGGCGGCGGGATCCTTTTTGCGGTCCTCGCGCGGCGTGAAGGTGATGCGCGAATGCGGCGGGTCGACTTCGTCGAGGTTGAGCTTCAGCGGCGGGCGCGGCTTCAGGGCGCTCTCCTGCGATTGCGCTTTGGGCTCCGCCGGCGCCGGCGTCTCGGCCGCGGCGGATATCGCGAAAAACGCGAGGAGGAGGACGATCGCCTTCACGCGAGCGGCACCACCTTGCCGGGGTTCATGAGGTTGTCGGGATCGAAGAGCTTCTTGATGTCGCGCATCACGTCGATCACCTCCTCGCCGAGCTCCATGCGCATCGAGTCCATCTTGCCCATGCCGATGCCGTGCTCGCCCGTGCAGGTGCCCTCCATGCGCAGCGCGCGCTCGACGAGGCGGCGGTTGAACAGCTTCGCCGTCTCGGTGTCCTGCGGTCTCGCCGGGTCGACCAGCAGCATCAGGTGGAAGTTGCCGTCGCCGATGTGGCCGAGGAGCGGCACCGGCGCGATGTAGCTCTTCACGTCCTCCATGGTCTCGTGCACGCACTCGGCGAGGCGCGAGATCGGCACGCAGACATCGGTCGACACGGCGCGCGAGCCGGGCCGGATCTGCAGGCAGGCGAAGTAGGCGTCGTGCCGCGCCTGCCAGAGCTGCGTGCGCTCCTCGGGCTGGGTCGCCCACTGGAAGTCGTGGCCGCCGTGCTCCCGGGCGATGGCCTGGACCGCCTGCGCCTGCTCGACGACCGAGGCTTTGCTGCCATGGAATTCGAAGAACACGGTCGGCGCCACGCGATAGCGGGTCTTCTTGTACTTGTTGATCGCGTCGATCGTCTTGTCGCAGACGATGTCGCAGCGCGCGATCGGGATGCCCGACTGGATGGTGGCGATCACGGTCTTGGTGCAGCCGTCGATGGAGTCGAAGGCGCAGACGGCGGCGGACATCGCTTCCTGCACCGGGTAGAGGCGCACCGTCACCTCGGTGATGATGCCGAGCGTGCCTTCCGAGCCGACGAAAAGGCGCGTCAGGTCGTAGCCCGCGGCGGATTTCTTCGCCCTCGTGGACGTCTGGATCACCCGGCCGTCGGCGAGGACGACCTTGAGCGAGAGCACGTTTTCGCGCATCGTGCCGTAGCGCACGGCGTTCGTGCCCGAGGCCCGCGTCGCCGCCATGCCGCCGAGGGTCGCGTCGGCGCCGGGATCCACCGGGAAGAAGAGGCCCGTATGCTTGATGAACTCGTTGAGCTGTTTCCTTGTGACGCCCGCCTGCACCACCGCGTCGAGGTCCTCCTCGTGCACCGCGAGCACCTTGTTCATCTGCGAGAGATCGATCGACACGCCGCCATTGACCGCGAGGATGTGCCCCTCGAGCGAGGTGCCGACGCCGAACGGGATCATGGGGACGCGGTGACGGCGGCAGATGTTGACGACGTCGCGGACCTCCTCGGTGGTGTGCGGGAAGACCACCGCGTCGGGCAGCGCATACGGGAAGTACGACTCGTCCTTGCCGTGGTGCTCGCGCACCGCGGCCGAGGTCGACACTCGGTCGCCCAGGAGCGTCTTCAGCTCCGTGAGGACGGACTGGTCGAATTCCCGAGCCTTGTTCACGGGGCTATTTTAGTTTGATCTCGCCCTCGAACGGCACGCTTACGCCGAGGCTCGGGATCTCGAGCGTGCACTTGGCGGCAAGGGTCTCGCTGCCCTTGAGCTTCCCGCCCGTCATCGCCTTCTGCACCGCCTGCTCGATCTCGCGCTGCGAGTTGACGCCCACCATCTTGAGGAACTTGCGGATACTGAGATTGAACGTTTCCTGGTCCATTTCACCCTCCAGAGAGCAATTTTTTCGCCATCTCCTTGCCGAGCTCCACACCCCATTGGTCGAAGCTGTTGATGTTCCAGATCACGCCCTGCACGAAGACCTTATGCTCGTACAGCGCGATCAGCCGTCCTAGATTCGCCGCGCTCAGCCCGCGCAGCGTGAATATGCTCGAAGGACGGTTGCCCGGGTATCGCCGATGCGGGGCAAGGTTAGCGTCTTTCGTCCCGAAGGCGAGCGCATCGGCTTGGGCGCGGGCGTTGGCCGAGAGGTTGCGCTCGAGGCCGAGGTCGATGAAATCGCACGGCACCACCTGCGTGCCCTGATGCAGCAGCTGGTGGAAGGAGTGCTGGCTCACCGTGCCCTCGGCGCCCCAGAGCACCGGCGCGGTGGCGTAGTCCACAACCTTGCCGCGGCGATCGACCCGCTTGCCGTTCGACTCCATCTCGAGCTGCTGGAGGTACGCCGGCAGCAGCCGCAGCGCGTTGGAGTACGGCAGCACGGCGTGCGTGCCGCAGCCGAGGAAGTCGATGTTCCACACGCCGATCAGGGCCATCAGCACCGGGATGTTCTTCTCGAGCGGCGCGGCCGCAAAGTGCTCGTCGATTTCGCGGCCGCCGGCGAGGAATTCATCGAAGCCGTCCGTGCCGATGGCGCACATGGCCGCGAACCCGACCGCCGACCACACCGAGAAGCGGCCGCCGACCCAATCCCACATCGGCAGGGTTTCATGGACTCCAAAGCCCTTCGCGGCCGCTACGTTGGCGGTCACTGCATAGAAATGCCTGCCGCCCCAGCGCTTCGCCGCCTCGGCGTTCGCCATGGTCTCCTGCGTGGTGAAGGTCTTCGAGGCGACGACGAAGAGCGTGCTCTCGGGCGATGCGCCGTCGAGCGCGCGCGCGAGGTCGTGCGGATCGACATTCGCGGCGAAGCGGACGTCGAGCTTCCTGTCGCCGAGCGCATCCGCGAGCAGCCGCGGCCCGAGGTCGGAGCCGCCGGTGCCGAGGTTCACCACGCGCTTGAACTTGCCGCCGCGCGCGGCATCGGCCAGTGAACGCATGCGCGCCAGCGTGTCGGCCACTTCTTTCGGCGGCGACGCGGCGCGCAGCGCCGTGTGCCACGCCGGGCGGTCCTCGGTGGAATTGACGACGCTTCCGGAGAGGAGCGCTTTACGCCACTCGGCGAGGCCGCGCTCCTCGGCCAGGTGCGAAAGCAGGCGCAGCGTGATCGCGCCAAGGCGCTGGCGGGAATGGTCGTAGCGCACGCCCGCCGCCTCCAGGCTCATCTGAGCGGCGCGCTGCGCGTCGCCCTCGAGCAGCTCGCGCAGGTGCACGGTGCGCCAGCTCTCCGCGTGCGCGCCGAGCTGCGACCAGGCCTTGCACTCGGTAGGCGGCTTGGTATTCATCGTTCCAGCCGGTAGAGACGATAGCGCTCGGAGCGGTCGCCGGGACGGCCGACGTCGGCGATTTTGACCCAGCGCCGGCCGGCGAGCGCCCCGGGGGCGTCGACCTCGTGCGCGGGGCTCCCTTGCACCAGCACCACGGGGCAGGCGGCGGGATTCGAGGGGTCGAAGGGCCGAGCGCGGATGCCGGCTCGATAGTCGAGCGCAGCGGCCTGCGACACGCCCACACCCCGCTCGGCGACGCACTTCGTGCCCGCGGGCAGCTTGCGCTTCAGCTCGAAGGCGACCGCGCGGTAGCTCTTCTGGTAGTCGACCCACGGCATCCACAGCATGGCGAAGGTGCCCCACAGCAGCACGACGCCGCTCGCCCAGCGGGCGACGCTGCGCATCGGCGAGAACGAGGTGTAGAAGACCACATAGAGCCAGGCGGCCGCGAGCGCGAGCGCGAAGACGAGGGCGAACGGCTGCAGGTGCATGATGAAGCCGGGCGCCATGCGGGCAAAGTTGCGCGAGATCGGTCCCGGCACGCCGGTGAGCATGGCGATGTAGCCGATCCATACGAAGCCCGCGAACACCGCGAAGGTCAGCACGCCGAACCAGTCGAGCGCGGCGAAGGCGCCGCGGCGCAGCGTGTACATGCCGTGCGCGGCGAGGAGCGCGAGCGGCGCGAGGAAAGGGATCAGCTGGTCGTCTTCCGCCGAGCCCCAGACGACGTACAGCACGCTCATGAGCGCCACGGTGAATGCCGGCACGAAGAGGCGCGCTTCGCGCCAGCGCCGCCGCAGCGACCACGCGCCCCAGAGCGCGAGCGGCCATGCAGGCCAGGCGAACCAGCTCGCGTTCGAGACGAAGTGGCGCAGGTTCCCGCCCGCCGTTCCCTCGCGCAGGACCATGAGCGTGCGCCATTGCGTGAAGACCTCGCCCGAGCGGGCGGCGAGCGCGAGCGGCCAGCTCGCGCCGACGACGATTGCTGCGCCGAGCGCGGCGAGCAGGAACGGGGTGCTGCGCCGCATGCGCCACTCCGGGCAGGCGAAGTGCGCCGCGACCACCGCGAGCGCGAGCGCGAGGGGCGCAATCCACGTCGCCGACAGGAACGCGAGGCCCAGGGCGGCGCCGAACGCGAGGCCCGCGAGCTTCGGCTTCTCGATGGAGTAGGGCAGTGCGGCGAGCGCGCCGCACAGGGCGGCGAGCGAAGCAAGCTCGGGCGTTGCCTCGTGCGCGTGCACGAGAAGCCCGAGGCAGCCGAGCAGCGTGAGGAGCGCCGCGGAGGAAGTGATCCGGCGCTGCTCCTCTGCGGACCATTCGCGTCCCGCAACGTAGATCAGCCAGAACGCGGCGCCGACGAGGGCGCCGCTCGCCAGGCGCGCCGCCGAGTGGAAGTCGAACGCCCACGCAAGGAGGACGCCGAAGGCGAGGGCAAGCCAGTGGTACAGCGGCTGGTCGTAGAGCCAGACCCGGCCGGCGATGTGCGGCACGACGAGGTCGTGGCCCACCGCCATGGCGTGCACCACGCCGAGCGTAATCGCGTCCTGCGACTTCCAGAGGTCGTGCCCGGCGAGGCCGGGCACAAGGAAGAGCGCGGCGAGAACGACGAGCGCCGCGGGCTTGGGCGGCAGATGGATCCGGGGCAGCATAGCCCCGGGGTTTACTTAGCCTTCTTGGTGTAGCGGCGCCTGAACTTCTCGACCCGGCCGGCGGTGTCGACGAGCTTCTGCTTGCCGGTGTAGTACGAGTGCGACTCGGACGACACCTCGACCTTGACGACCGGGTACTCCTTGCCGTCGGTCCACTTCATCGTCTCGCGGCCCTTCGTGTCGATCGACGAGCGCGTGAGGAAGGAATGGTTGGCGCTGGTGTCGTGGAAGATCACCGGCTTGTATTCGGGGTGCGTGCCTGATTTCATGACTGGGCCTTCGTTCGGAAGGCGCGGATTATACAGACTTTTTCAGCCGCGGCGCATCGAATCGAAGAACTCGGCGTTCGACTTCGTCGCCTTCAACTTGTCGATCAGGAATTCGGCCGCCTCGAGCTCGTCCATCGGGAAGAGGAGCTTCCTCAGCACCCAGATCTTCTGCAGCACCGGCGCGTCGATGAGGAGCTCCTCGCGGCGCGTGCCCGAGCGGTTGACGTTGATCGCCGGGTAGATGCGCTTCTCGTGCATGCGGCGGTCGAGGTGTACTTCCAGGTTGCCGGTGCCCTTGAACTCCTCGTAGATCACGTCGTCCATGCGGCTGCCGGTGTCGACGAGCGCCGTGGCGATGATGGTGAGGGAGCCGCCTTCCTCCACGTTCCTCGCGGCGCCGAAGAAGCGCTTCGGCTTCTGCAGGGCGTTCGCGTCGACGCCGCCGGTCAGCACCTTGCCCGATGCCGGCACGACCGCGTTGTACGCGCGGGCGAGGCGGGTGATGGAGTCGAGCAGGATGACGACGTCCTTCTTGTGCTCGACGAGGCGCTTCGCCTTCTCGATCACCATCTCCGCCACTTGCACGTGGCGGGAGGCGGGCTCGTCGAACGTGGAGGCGACGACCTCGCCGCGCACCGTGCGCGTCATCTCGGTCACTTCCTCGGGCCGCTCGTCGATGAGCAGCACGATGAGCGTGATGTCGGGGTGGTTCGAGGTGAGCGCGTGCGCGATGTGCTGCAGCATCACCGTCTTGCCGGCCTTGGGCGGGCTGACGATCAAGCCTCTCTGACCTTTGCCTATGGGCGCGACGATATCGAGCACGCGCCCGGTAATGTTCTCTTCCGCCTTGATGTCCCGCTCGAGCTTGAACACCTCGTCGGGATGCAGCGGCGTCAGGTTCTCGAAGAGGATCTTGTTCTTCGCGGCCTCGGGCGCCTCGCCGTTGACCTTGTCGACCTTGACGAGCGCGAAGTAGCGCTCGCCGTCCTTCGGCGTGCGGATCTCGCCTTCGATCGAGTCGCCGGTATGGAGGTTGAAGCGGCGGATCTGCGAGGGCGACACGTAGATGTCGTCGGTGCTCGCGAGGTAGGAAGTCTCCGGCGAGCGCAGGAAGCCGAAGCCGTCGGGCAGCACTTCGAGCGTGCCGTCGCCGAAGATCGAGGCCCCTTTCTTCGCCTGGTTCTTGAGCAGCGCGAAGATGAGGTCCTGCTTGCGCAGCCGGCTCGCGTTCTCGATGCCGTTCGACACGGCCATCTCGACGAGCTGGGTGACGTGGTGGCCCTTCAGCTCCGAGAGGTGGAGCGGAATGGGAACGCCGCCGCCCTCCTTCTCGGGACGCGAATCGTTGCGCGGCGCAGGCTGCTCCGGCGCTGCTTCGGGCGGGACCGCTTGAGGTCTGGCCATGATTAGGGAAATGGCGCCTGGACTATCGGCGCGGACTTCAGTTGGATTTTGTTGCTGGAACCCCGCCCCTCGGGTTACCCGCGGGGGCGGGCGGCTTAACTACGCTTAGAGAATAGAAAGGTCAGATGTTGCTGTCAAGGAAAGCGGTGAGCTGCGACTTCGACAGCGCGCCCACCCGGGTCGCCTCGACGTTGCCATTCTTGAAAAGCATGAGCGTCGGGATTCCCCGGATGCCGAACTTCGCCGGCACGCTCTGGTTCTGGTCGACATTGATCTTCGCCACCTTCAGGCGCCCTTCGTATTCCCTGGCGATCTCGTCGAGGATGGGCGCGATCGACTTGCAGGGGCCGCACCATTCGGCCCAATAGTCGACCAGCACCGGGGTTTCGGACTGCAGGACGTCCGGATCGAAGCTATCGTCGGTCACGTGTTGAATTGCAGTGCTGCTCATTGGTCTCCATCTAGGGGGCGAAACAGGAAGGCCTCCATTATGCCGCCTCCGCTCGCCGCGATGATAAACTCTTGATCCACAATGACTTACGTCGTTACCGAGAGCTGCATCAAGTGCAAGTACACCGACTGCGTGGACGTCTGCCCGGTCGACTGCTTCCGCGAGGGTCCGAACATGCTGGTGATCGACCCGGACGAGTGCATCGATTGCACGCTGTGCGTGCCCGAGTGCCCGGTCGAGGCGATCTTCGCCGAGGACGATGTGCCCGATGCGCAGAAGGAGTTCATCGAGCTGAACAAAGCGCTCGCAAAGAAGTGGCAGCCGATCATCGAGCGCAAGCCCGCGCCCGCGGACGCGGACGAATGGGCGAAGAAGAAAGACAAGAAAAATCTCCTCGAGAGGTGAATGCAGCGCAGCAATTGCGCTCTGCAATTGACGCATTGCGGAAATATTGTCGTCGCAATGACCACAGCAGTTTTGAAGTCTCACTTTCTCGCGTTTATTTGATCCGGAGTAACACTTTTGAAAGCTTGGGCGCGTACGCTGTCCATTCAAGCAACAAAGGAGGAGTGCGAATGGATCAAGGACGCCTCGCTTTCACCGCGGTCTATCTCAAGTCGAACCACGGCTACATCGGCTTCATCGAGGAGCTGCCGGGCGTGAACTCCCACGGGCGCACGCTCGACGAAGCGCGCGAGACGCTGCAGAAGCTCGCGGCGGTCGTCTTCGACGAAGAGCGTCGCGAGGCGGAGGAATTGATCGCCGGCAAGGACGTCGTGCGCGAGTCGTTCTTCGTGCCGATTCCCCGCGCCGCGTAGGTTTTCCTCGCTCAAGTCAAAGGGACCTGCGGGTCCCTTTTTTATTTCTAGTGCTCGTACATGCCCGCGCGCACCTTGCCGCGGAACACGCGGTACGAGTAGACCGTGTAGCCGAGGATGAAGGGCAGCACGATCGCCACGCCGACGCCGAGGAATCGGAGCGCGCTTTCGTCCGCCGCCGCCTCCCACACCGTGAGGCGGTCGAGCACCACGTACGGGAAGAGGCTGTAGGCAAGCCCGATGAACGAGAGGACGAAGATCGCGACCGCGCCGCCGAAAGGCTTGGTGTCCGATTTCGGCGCGACGAGCGCCACCCACAGGCCGATCCCCACCGTCGCCGCGGGGAGCACCATCAGGCCGAGCGTGCGCGGGAAGTCGAACCAGCGGCTGCGCACCGTCTCGGAGACGAGCGGCGTGGCGAAGCTCACGAGCGCAATGGCGAGCGCCACCCAGGCGAGGCCCCAGCGCGCCCACTCGACCGACTTCCTCTGCAGCTCGCCCTGCGTGCGCAGGATGAGCCACGTCGCGCCGAGCAGCACGTAGCCGCCGCACAGGCTCGCGCCGACGACGATCGCGAAGAGCCAGTAGCCGAAGCCTTCGCCGAAGCCGGTGACATAGCGCCCGAGCATGAGGCCTTGCGAGAAGCTGGCGAGCGTCGAGCCCGCCCAGAAGAGCCAGTTCCACAGCTCGCGGTGCCAGCCCTCGGCCTTCACGCGCAGCTCGAACGCGACGCCGCGCAGCATGAGCGCGACGAGCATCGCCGCGACCGGCAGGTAGAGCTTGCCGAGGATCAGGCCATGCGCGACCGGGAATGCGACGAGCAGCAGCCCGATGCCCATCACGAGCCAGGTCTCGTTCGCATCCCAGAACGGCGCGATCGCGCCGACCATCAGCTCCTGCTCCTCGCGGCTCGCCGCCGGCATCAGCATGCCGATGCCGAGGTCGAAGCCGTCGAGCAGCACATAGATCAGGATGGAAAGGCCCATCAGCGCCGTGAAGACGAGGACGAGGTCCATCAGGCGCCCTTCCGCGACATGTGCGTGAGCGTCACCATGTAGGCGAGCCCGAGCGCGGCATACGTGACGATGTAGGCCGTGAGGCTCGCGCCGAGCTTCGCGCCGCTGGCCGGGCCGACGGCATCGGCGGTGCGCAGGATTCCGGTGACGAGCCAGGGCTGGCGTCCGATCTCGGTGACGATCCAGCCGGCGAGCGTCGCCACCCATCCTGCGAAGGTGGAGCCGGCAAACGTCCAGAGCAGCCACCGCGGCGGCTCCCGCAGATAAAACAAGGAAAACCACGAGAGGAAGAGCATGGCGACCCCCACGCCGACCATCAGCCGGAAGGCGAAGAAAGTCGGGGCCACCGGCGGATGGTCCGGGAATGCATCGAGCCCCTTCAATTCCGCCTCGGCGTCGTGCGCGAGGATGAGCGAGCCGGCCTTCGGCACCTTGATCGCGTAGTCGGTGCGGCCTTCGGCTTCGTTCGGCAGGCCGACGAGCGTGAGCGGCACGCCGCGCTCGGTATGCCAGATCGCCTCCAGCGCCGCGATCTTCGCCGGCTGGTGGTGCAGCGTGTTGAGGCCGTGCAGGTCGCCCGCAAATATCTGCAGCGGCACGAGCAGCGCCGCAAGGCGCGCGCCGAAGCGCAGGGTCTTCAGCGCCGCCGCGTCGGCCGGCGCGGCGAGCAGGCGCCATGCCGAGAGCCCGGCGACGACGAACGCCGCGGTGATGCCCGAGGCGAGCAGCATGTGCGCGAGCCGGAACGGGAACGACGGATTGAAGATCACCCGCCACCAGCTCTCCGCGACGAGCACGCCGTGCACGGTGGTGTGCCCCGCGGGCGTCTGCATCCACGAGTTGAGCGCGAGGATCCAGAACGCCGACAGCGTGGTGCCGATCGCCACGATGAAGCTCGAGGCGACGTGCATGCGGCCCGAGACGCGCTCCATGCCGAAGAGCATCACGCCGAGGAAGGTGGCCTCCAGGAAGAATGCCGTCAGCACTTCATAGGCGAGGAGCGGCCCGGCGATGTTGCCCACCTTGTTCATGTAGCCCGGCCAGTTGGTGCCGAACTGGAAGCTCATCGTCACGCCGGTCACCACGCCCATGGCGAAGGTGAGCGCGAAGATCCGGACCCACAGCTTGTACGTGCGCAGCCAGGACTCCTCGCGCGTGCGCTCGTAGCGCAGCCGGAACCCGGCGACGATCCAGGCGAGGCCGATGGTGATCGTCGGGAAGAGGATGTGGAACCCGATGTTCAGCCCGAACTGGACCCGGGAGAGAAATAGCGCCTCGTCCACTTGTCTAATATAGGCGCCGATGGACCGTCCAAGCTACCGCGCCGAAGACGAGCGCGAATACCTCGCGCGCGGCTGGTGGCGCGACGACGACACGCTGTGGCATTGGCTGAGCGCACGCGCGTCCTCCGACACTCCTGCCATCGTGTGGAGCGCGGGCGAGCTCAGCTGGCGGCAGCTCCACGACCGGGTGCTGCGGGTCGCGGAAGGCCTGAGGTGCAAAGGCATCGGCAAGGGCGACGTCGTCGCGATCCAGCTCCCCAACGTGCCCGAATTCCTGGTCCTGCACCTCGCCATCGCGCGCCTCGGCGCGGTGATGTGCACCGTGCACATGCCTTATCGCGGCGCCGAGATCGAGGCGATCCTCGCGCATAGCGGCGCCAAGCTCTTCATCACCGGCGCCTATCCTTTCGCCGAGCTCGAGGCCGACGCGCCGCTCGCCGCGAGCCATCCTGCGCCCGATTCGCGCGATCCGTTCCTGCTTCTCTACACATCGGGCACCACCGCCTCGCCCAAGGGCGTGCCGCACGCCTATCGCACGATGCTCGGCAACAGCCGCATGGGCGCGCAGGAGCATCGCCTCACGCCGGCCTCGCGCGTGCTCTGTCCGGCGCCGTTCTCGCACCTGTACGGCCTGTATTCATTGCACTGCGCCTGGTCGGTGGGCGCATGCACCTGCCTCCTGCCCGCCTTCAAGCCCGACGAGCTGGCCGCTGCGGTCGAGAAGTACAAGCCCACCGCGCTCTGGTGCGGGCCGGCGCACGTCGCCGCCTGCCGCAATGCCGGGCTCTTCGACAAGCACGATTGGTCCTCGCTCAAGCTCGCGATCGTTTCCGGCTCGATCGCGCCCCCCGCGCTCGTGCGCTACTTCGCCGACATGCTGCCCGGCTGCGCCATCACGCAGCTCTGGGGCATGACCGAGCTGCAGGCCGCGCTCTATTCGCGGCCCGGGGACGGGATCGAGGCCGCCTCGGTGAGCGCCGGGCGGCCGAGCCCCGGGACGCAGGTGCGCATCGCCGAAGACGGCGAGCTGCAGGTGCGCGGGCCGCTCACCTTCTCCGGCTACTACAACAACCCCGAAGCCAACCGCAACGCGTTCACCGCCGACGGCTGGTTCCGCTCGGGCGACCTCGCCGAGCAGAAGGGCAAGTACTTCGCCATCACCGGCCGCATCAAGGACGTCATCAACCGCGGCGGCGTGAAGTTCAATCCCGCCGATGTCGAGGCGCTGCTCGTCTCGCACCCGGCCATCCAGGAAGCCGCGATCGTGCCGATGCCCGATCCGATCCTCGGCGAGAAAGCCTGCGCCTTCGTCACGCTCAAGCCCGGAGCGGCCGCGCCCGGCCTCGGCGAGCTCGCGCAATACCTGCTCGCGAAGAACATCGCGAAGAACAAGCTGCCCGAGCGGCTCGAGGTGATTGCCGAGATGCCGCTCACCCCGACGCGCAAGATCATCAAGAGCCGGCTGCGGTTGAGCTAGGTCAAGCCCTCCGGCACGCGGCCGGGGCAAGCTTCGCCAATGAACGCACGACAAAGCCTGAACCGCGACGAGCTGCTCGCGCTCCTCAACTGGGAGCTCGCCGCCTACGAGCAATGCGAAGGGGCGCACTTCAGCTCGATCCGCACGATGCGCAGCCGCGACGACACCGGCTGCAACTGGCTCGACGCGCGCGTGGCGAGCGATCACAAGCTCGGCGTCGACGAGACCTTCATCGTGCAGCACGTGATCGAAGAGACCCGCCACAAGTTCGACCTCGGCACGCACTAGACGCCGCATTACACTGGGGCGGTGAGTCGCTTCGCCCTCGTCGTCACGGCGATGCTCGCCGTGACCTACGCCTATGTCGCCTCGCGCCTTGCTTCCGGGCCGGGATCTGCGCTCGCGCTGGCGGCGCCGTTCGTGCTGATCTGGATCATGCCGGTCCTCTACTGGGGCACCGGCCGCAGCCGCGAAGGCTTCGTCGACCAGCTCGTGCACCGCGCGAGCTACCTCTCCATGGCGTGGGTGAGCTTCATCCTCGTGCTCACCGTCGCGCGCGACCTCGCGCTCATGGCGACCGCCTGGACGCCGGCCGCGCACGCCATGGTGGTCACCGCCGGCATGCCGGTCGTCCTCGGCGGATCGCTCGTCGCGCTCGCCTTCGGCGCTGCCGCCGCGTTCCGCGGCCCGCGCATCGAGACGGTCGACATCCGCGTGCCGGGCCTTCATCCCGACCTCGAGGGCTTGCGCATCGTGCAGGTGAGCGACCTGCACGTCGGCCCGAACATCGGGCGGCGCTACGTGCAGCGCGTCGTCGACCTCGCGCGCTCGCTCCACCCCGACCTCGTCGTCCTCACCGGCGACATCGTCGACGGCCCGGTGGCGCGCCTCTCGAACGACGTGGCGCCGCTCTCGCAGCTCGGCGGCTTCTTCATCCTCGGAAACCATGACTGCTACGCCGGCGCGGAAGCATGGATCGCGTATTGGCGCGAGGCCGGCCTGCGCGTGCTCCTGAATTCCAGCGAAGTGATCCAGAGAGGCAAGGCGCGCCTCCTCGTCGGCGGCGTGGTGGATCCGGCCTATGGGCGCCTACGTCCGGAAATATCGATCACCGAACCGGCCGATTTCCGGCTGCTGCTCGCGCATAACCCGCGCCTCGCGCCGCTCGGCGCGAAGGCCGGCTTCGACCTGCAGCTCTCCGGCCATACGCACGCCGGCCAGTTCTTCCCGTGGACGCTTGCCGTGCGGCTGGTGCATGCGCCGCATGTCGCTGGCCTCTCACGGGAAGGCAACATGGCGGTTTACGTCAGCGCCGGCACCGGCACGTGGGGACCGCCGGTGCGCTTCGGCACGAATCCCGAGCTGACGCTCGTGCGCCTGGTGCGCGCGTGAATCGCAGCGTCGATTTCTTCGACACCCAGTTCAAGCGCCAGGTCGCGGCGGGCGAGCTTGCGCTGAATCCCTTCGAGACGCTCGTGCTGCCCGCATTGCCAACTTCGGTGCGCGGCCGCGTGCTCGAGCTCGGCTGCGGCCTCGGCAACCTCAGCCTCGAGGCCGCGCGCCGCGGCGCGCGCGTGACCGCGGTCGATGCGAGCACGACGGCGATCGTGCGCATCGTCCGCGCCTCGCTCGCGGAGAACCTCGGCATCGCTGCCGTGATCTCCCGCATCGAGAGCTACAAGATCGCCGGTAGCTACGACGCGATCGTCGCCATCGGCCTCCTCATGTTCATGCCGCGCGAAGCGGCGCTGCGCCTCCTCGCCGAGATGAAGGAGCACGTCGCGCCGGGCGGACGCCTGATCCTCAACGTCCTCGTCGAGGGCACGACTTACCTGGAGATGTTCGATCCGCGCGGCTACTGCCTCTTCGGCGCCGAAGAGCTGGAGCGGCTGCTCGCGCCCTGGACGATCGAGCTCGCGCGGCGCGAGACCTTCGACGCGCCCGGCGGCACGAAGAAGGCGTTCTCCACCGTCGTCGCCCGGCGGCCGTGAGGCGAAAGAAGAACCACTACTCGGTGTACGTGGTCGAGCTCTCGCCCGAGGTCCTGCAGCGCGCCCGCTTCAGGCGAGCGAATCCCAACTACGATGCGACCAAGCCCTGCGTCTATGTCGGCATGACCGGCCTCGACCCCGACATCCGCTTCGACAAGCACAAGGCCGGCATCCAGTCGAACCGCTTCGTCATGCTCTACGGCGTGCGCCTCATGCCGGAGCTCTACGCCGCCTACAACCCGATGCCGTACGATGGCGCCCGCGACATGGAAGTCGAGCTCGCTATCGCCTTGCGCGAGAAGGGATATGGTGTATGGCAGGGCTGATGTCACCTGAACAGCTCGAGGCGTACCGCAAGGCGGACTACGTGGTCTTCGCCGACCCGCCGGTCGTGCTGCGCGTCGGGAAGAAGAACGCGAAGCTCGACGAGCTCATCAAGGCGGATGGCGCGAGCACCGCGGCCTTCGTCACCGCCGCCAATCCACGCGGGGAGCGGCGCCCCGACGCCGAGAACGGGGTCGCGAACGCGGCGTTGCAGAGCCTCGTGCAGGCCGCGGGCTACCCGTACCACTGGGGCGAGGGCCGCGACCCGTTCGGCACCTGGTCCGAGCCCTCGTTCCTCGTCATCGGCATCTACCGCGCCAACGCCGAGGCGCTCGGCCAGCTCTTCGAGCAGAACGCGATCGTCTACTGCGAGCTCGGGCGCGCCCCCGAGCTCGTCATCCTGAGAGGCGAAGAAAAGGGGTCAGAGCAATTTTCCTGAAACAAATCGCGCGCGTGCCCGGTGCCTTTTGTAACTGGAAAATTGCTCTGACCCCTTTTCTTGCATTTTGAGAGGACAAACATGATCCATGTCATCGCCGTCATCACCGCCAAGCCCGGCAAGCGCGCCGCGATCCTCGAGCACTTCCAGGCCAACGTGCCGGCAGTGCGCGCCGAGAAAGGCTGCATCGAGTACGGCGCGGCGATCGACGCCGATCCCGGGCTGCCGATCCAGAAGAAATGGGGCGAGGACGCCTTCGTCGTCGTCGAGAAGTGGGAAAGCATGGACGCGCTCAAGGCGCACGCCGCGGCGCCGCACATGGCCGCCTACGGCGCGAAGACGAAGGAGCTCATCGCGAGCCGCGCCATCCACATCCTCGCACCCGTCTGATCCAGATCAAATGTCGTTGGATTTGCGATTGACGAGTTGCAGCCGGCTGCTAGATTAGTCGCGAGCCTGCAAGGGTCGCCAACAGAGGAGACGCTGCACTGGCAGAAGCGACGGGATCCCCGGCCACCTGTCGGGGTACCGGACCGGAGCGGCTCAGAGAAAGAAACGAGGCGCCCAGCTAGGCGCCGCCGGACTCCGATCCGGCACCAAGGCCCCGCTCCTGCGGGGCCTTTCCTTTTCCGGCCTACATCTCCCGGTACGCCGCCTTGCACTGCTCGAGCTCGAACGGCGTCTTGAGCGGCTTCGAGCAGCGCTTGATGAACTCTTCCTGCTTCTTCTGGTGGACTGCCGCCGCGGCGCGGCGCTGGGCTTCGCGCTCGTCGACCTGCTTCTGAATCGTCGTAGTCGGCGCGGACGCGGGGGGGAGGGCATCCTCACCGAGAGCGTGCCCAGCCACCAACGCCGCGGCGAGCAAGAGGGCGAGCGTTCCGATGATGGTGGAGAGCTGCATGGGGTTCGAAGCGAGTGTTGCAGCCTTCGCGCGCGCAGGCAGCGAAGTCCTTCACGTTTGCTGACAGATTGCGCCGCGCAATCTGCCAACTATTGCCGCATCCGCGTCAAACCATGCCGAGCGTTTCGAAACGGAGATAGAGCTCGCGACAGGCCCACGCGTCGGTCGCGGCATAGCCGATCTGCTGCGGCGAGAGCCGCGGCGCGGCCCAGTTGGAAGTCTTCGTCCCCTTCGGGATCCTGAAGCCGAGGAACATCGCCGAGAGCGCGCGCACGCCTGAGCGCTCATAGCCTTTCTTTCGGGCAATCGCTCCGAGGTCCGCAATCGCGGCCGGCTCGAACGCGAAAAGCTCGCGCAGCGCCTTGAGATCGTCGCCGATGCCCACGCCCGCTTTCGTGCTTGTCGACTGAAGGAGCTCCCTCAGGACCGGCGCACAGTCCATTCGCGCGAGCTGGAAGAGATACACCGCCCGCGCGGTCGCCACCTGGGCGAGCGCCACCGGATGCTTCTCGCCCACCTTGAAGGTCGGCCGCGTCTCGGTATCGAACCCCACCAGCCGCTCCTGCGAGAAATCCTCCAGCGCCCGGGATGCCTGCTCGGCAGTCGCGACGAGGACAACGCTGCCCTCGTAGCGCTTGATCGGCAGCGCATTGATCTCGTCCTTCGTGATGGAATTCGGTACCAAGTACGTAATTCCGGACAACGTCCTTAATTAATGCAGCGCCTCGTATTAGACACGCAGGTCTGGCTCGACTGGCTGGTATTCCATGATCCCGGCGTGCAGGCGCTACGCAAAGCCGTGGAGGAGGGCCGCGCCGGGATCTGGATCGATGCCGCCTGCGTGGCCGAGCTCGCGCGCGTGCTCGCCTACGACCTGGGCCGCCACACGCTAGCCCCCGACGCGCAGGCCGCGGCGCTCGCGCAAGCCCGTAGCATCGCTCGCCGCATCGAGAGCACGCTGACCGACGAGCAGAAGAAAAGCCTGCCGCGCTGCCGCGACGCCGACGACCAGATCTTCCTCGAGGCCGCGCTCGCCGCGCGCGCCGACATCCTCGTCACCAAGGATCGCGAGCTGCTCAAGCTCTCCCGCCGGAAGCTGGCGTTCAGGATCGCCGCGCCGAATTGCGTACCAAGTACGTAATTTTTGTAACAGCCCTCGTCGCCGATTAATGTTGGCAGCATGTCCTCCGTGGAAATCCATCCATCGCTCGCTCGAGCCCTGCAGGCACGGGCTCGTCGCGAGCGCATCAGCGTTGGACGCCTCGTCAAGCGCCTCATCGCCGATGGCTTGCAGGAAGTGAAGAAGCGCCTTGGCCTGGACCGCCATCGGTCCGACGTTTATCGCAGCTGAATCGAATTCCGTACTTGGTACGGAATTACCGAATTAAGGACGTCGTCCGGAATTGATCGCTTTCCAGACTCTCTCCGGGCTTGCGGGCATGTCGAAGTGATGGATGCCGAGCGGCCGTAGCGCATCGACGATCGCGTTCATCACGGAAGTCATCGACCCGGCGCAGCCCGCCTCGCCCGAGCCCTTCGCGCCGAGCGGATTGGTGGTGGCGGGCACGGGATGGCTCTGCCAGTCGATCGAAGCCTTGATGTCCTCGGCGCGCGGCAGCGCGTAGTCCATGAACGAGCCGGTGAGGAGCTGGCCCTCGTCGTCGTAGCGCGCGCTCTCCATCAGGCACTGGCCGATGCCCTGCACCACGCCGCCGTGCACCTGGCCCTCCACCATCAGCGGATTCAGCACCGTGCCGAAGTCGTTCACCGAGCTGTAGCGCACCACCTCGACCTTGCCCGTCTCCGGATCGATCTCGACTTCACAGACATGGCAGCCGTTGGGGAACGCCGACGGGATCACCTCCGTGACGTGCCTGACGTCCAGGCGCCCGGGATATTTCTGCGCGAGCTCCAGGATGCCGATGGCGCGATCGGTTCCCGCGATCCGGAATTTCCCATCGGCGAATTCGATGTCCGCCGCCGCGGCCTCGAGCGCCTCGGCCGCCGCCTCGCGGCCTTTGTCGATCACGAGCTTCGACGCCTCCGCCAGCGCGCCGCCGCCCATCATCGCCGAGCGCGAGCCGCCGGTGCCGGCGCCGAACACGATCTGGTCGGAGTCGCCCTGGACGAGCTTGATTTTCTCGAACGGCAGACCGAGCCGGGACGCGAGCACCTGCGCAAACGGCGCCGCGTGCCCCTGCCCGTAGTCGAGCGTGCCGGAGACCATGGTGATCGACTTGTCGCCCTCGAACACGATGCCGCCCATCTCCTTGTTCGGCGGCGCGGTGACCTCCATGTAGCTGCCGACGCCGAGGCCGCGCAGCCTGCCGCGCGCCTTCGACTCGGCCTTTCGCTTCTCGTAGCCCTCGGTGAACTTCAGCGCCTCCTCGAAGATCGCGCCGAAGTCGCCGCTGTCCACCGTCATCTGCGCCGCGTTCTTGTACGGGATCTCGGCGGGCTTCAAGTGGTTGCGCCGCCGGATCTCGAAGCGGTCGATGCCCATCTCGCGCGCCGCCTCGTCGCACAGCCGCTCCATGTAGTAGTTCGCCTCCGGCCGCCCGGCGCCGCGGTACGCCGACACGGGCGTGGTGTTGGTGAGCATCGCCTTCGTCGACACCTCGAGGAGCGGGATCTTGTAGACGCCGCAGACGTTGCGCACCGCGTTCATCGTCGGCGGCTGCGGCGCCACCGTGCCGACCCACGCGCCGACGTTGCCGTAGCCGGTGACTCTCAGCGCCAGGAACTTTGCATCCTTGTCCAGCGCGAGCTCGACCGTCATCTCGTGGTCGCGCCCGTGCTGGTCCGAGAGGAACGAGCCCGAGCGCTCGTCGGTCCATTTCACCGGACGCTTCAATTCCCGCGCCGCGTGCGCGAGGCACACGTACTCGGGATAGATCGATCCCTTCATGCCGAACGACCCGCCGACGTTCGGCGTGACCACGCGCACGCTCTCCGGCTTCACGCCGAGGATCTCGGCGAGCTGGTTCTTCTGCGCGAACACGCCCTGGCCCTGGCAGGTGAGCGTGAAGCGCTCGCCCTCGTATTTGCAGACGGCGGAGCGGGGCTCCATCGCTGCAACGATCACTCGGGTATTTCTCAGGGTTAATTTTGTCGTGTGGAAAGCGTTGCGGAACGCCTCCGCCACCTTCGCGGGCTCGCCCCAGAGGAAGTCGAGCTGCACGTTCCCGGGCACGTCGTCGTAGAGCTGCGGCGCGCCGGGTTTCGCCGCCTCGCTCGCGAGCGCCACCGCGGGCAGCGCGTCGATCTCGAGCTCCACCGCCTCGGCCGCGTCCTTCGCCTGCACCGCCGTCTCGGCGATGACGCACGCCACCGGATCGCCGACGTAGCGCACCTTGCCCTCGGCGAGCGCTTTCCTCACCGGCCGCTTCATCGGCGTGCCGTCGCGCATCTTGAAGTCGAGCGCGCACTTGTGCGGCCCGTAGGCCGCGAGGTCCCTGGCCGTGTAGATCGCGAGCACGCCGGGCATGCGCCTCGCGGCTTCCATCCCGATGCTCTTCAGGACGCCGTGCGCGTGCGGACTTCTCACGATCCAGGCATACGCCTGGCGCGGCTCGTTGACGTCGTCGGTGTAGCGACCCTTGCCCGAGAGAAGACGCTCGTCTTCGGGGCGACGTACCGGCTGGCCGATTTGGTAATTAGGAGTCAATGCGCGAGCTCAGGGCCGTAATTCTACGGAGCAGGAAACGCCCCTCAGAGGGGCATTTCGCGATGCCGCAACCGAGGCCAGTTCGGCGTCGGCAAGACGAGGATGGCGATCTTCCGGCCGCTCACATTCTGCCGATACTCGTGCGATCGAATAGAACGCGCACCGCTGCGCGTCGTCAGGCCGTTTGCGCGCTGCGCGCGGCGTGTTCGAGTACTGCGTCCACCTGCGATCGCGTCACGCCGGGAAACCAGCTGAGGAACTGCTCGACGGTGGCGCCACCCTCGACGTTTTCGAACAGCGCGCTCAGAGGCACCCGCGTCCCGCGAAACACCCACGCGCCGCTCACCTTCGCGGGGTCCCGCTCCACGGCCAGGCAGCTCGTCCAGTCAAGCATTGCTTGATTGTAAGCCCTTGCAAGCTACCAGAGCACCCGCAGGCCGGGCACGCGGCGCAGCGCCGCATCGGCGCTGACCAGCTGCGCGCCGTGGACGATGGCGGTGGCGGCGATGATGCGGTCCGCGGGATCGCCATGCGCGAAGTCGTCCGCTTGCGCAAGCACCGCGATTTTCGGCGTGATCGGAAGCACGCGGACCGCGCGCGCTTCCAGCAGCCGCTCGATGAACGTCGCCGCATCGGCGCCCGGGCGCAGGCGAGCCTTGGCAATCAGCATCGCGATCTCCCAGAGGCTGATATCGCTTGCCGCGAGCGGCCCGTCCCCTCCCTCCAGTGCGCGGCGCGCGCGTGCCGACAGCCGCCGGGGCTCGAGGGCGTCCTGGACCAGCACATGCGTGTCAATAACGACCACGCTCGGCGTCCCAGCTCTCGCCCGAGGGGCTCGTGATGTCGCCGATACGCGCGGTCTTGCGCAGTTTCTTGAGCCATTTGCGCGCGGCGGCCTGGCGGTCTTCTTCCGGGACGATGCGCGCGATCACCCGGCCGCGCACCGTCACCTCGACGGTGTCGCCAGCCTTCACCCGCGCGAGGTAGGTGGGCAGGTTCTGGCGCAGCTCGGTGATCTTGACCTTGGCCATGGGGCTATCTGTACAGATGGATTGTACATCTCGCCCGCCGCCGAAATGCATTGCTTTAAGCACGCCGACCGGTTAAGGTGGTCCGTGTTCCGGAAGTAACCCGTTGTCACCGCCGCTCGCCGGCGATCCTTCAACACCTCTCCCGTTACGCAGAGCCGTATTGCCCGCCTCCGGCGGGCCCGCACGTCAACGCATTGCGAAGGAAGCACCATGAACTGGAGCAACATCCAAGCCGGCTGGAACGACTACAAGGCGAACGCCAAGCAGCAGTGGTCCAAGCTCACCGACGAGCAGGTCACGGGCACGCTGGGCAAGCGCGAGCATCTCTCGAGCCGCGTGCAGGAAGCCTATGCGCTGAGCAAGGACGAGACCGAGCGCCAGATCTCCGACTGGCAGTCGAAGCAGGTGGAGCAGCCGGGGCCCCTCAAGAGCTAAGGAGCAGGGAGGCGCGGGAGCGCGTGCGTACAGTCCGCGCTCCCGTCGGTGCAACACGCGAAGGGAAGACCATGGATTGGACCAGCATCGAGCGCAGCTGGAAGCACTACAAGACCTACGCCCAGGAGCGCTGGAACCGGCTCTCCGCCCAGCAGGTCGACGCCACGATGGGCAAGCGCGACGAGCTCGCGCGCTGCGTGCAGCTCGCCTACGGGCTCACGCGCGAGGAAACCGAGCGCCACATCTCGATGTGGGTCGCGAAGCAGGCGTCGAATCCGCCGTCCGCGGTCAACACGTAGGGCCGGGCTCCGATGACGCGCGAAAACTGGCTCTGGATGCGCGCGAGCGTCTCGCTCATCGCGGCGACCGTGGCCGCCATGCGGCTCGCCGTGCGCGAGGCCGAGTCCGCCGAGAAGACGCCGCAGGCGCCGGAACCGGACGCCGCGCCGTCGTGAAAAAGCGCGCGCACCTGCACGTGGTCGCCGCCGCGCCCGCAGAAACGAACGTCACCCCGACCAACGCCGCCTGCGCGCCGCGCGAGCGCTCGTGGCGCGACCTCGTGCGCCGGCTCGAGAAAAATCCGCCGCCGCGCAAATAAATGGGGACAGACCCCATTTTTCTCATCTACCTGCTATACCGCCGCGCGCCGTAGCTCTCGCGCGCCTTGCGCGAGCCGCTGTGCGGCCGCGGCGCTTTCTTTCTCCACTTCGGCTGCTCGTCGATGCGCGTGCGCGGCTCGAGGCCCTCGATCTCCATCATCGACACCTTGTGGCCGGTGAAGCGCTCGATCTGGCGCACGAGGCTCCTGTCGTCGCGACCGAGGAAGGTGACGGCGACGCCGGCGCGCCCGGCGCGGCCGGTGCGGCCGATGCGGTGCACGTAGTCTTCCGCGAGCCGCGGCGCGTCGTAGTTCACCACCAGGTTGATCCCCGGCACGTCGATGCCGCGCGCGGCGACGTCGGTCGCCACCAGCACGCGGACGCTCCCGTCGCGCACGCGGTTCAGCGTCCGCGTGCGCTCCTTCTGGTGCATGTCGCCGTGCAGCGCGCCGGCGGTGAAGCCTTTGCCCGTGAGCCGCAGCGTCAGCTCCGCCGCGGTGCGCTTCATGGCGGTGAAGACGAGCGCCTGCGCGACGTCGGTCTCGCGCAGGAGCGCATCCAGCATCTGCACCTTGTGCTCCTGGTTATCCGCGATGAGCGCGTGCTGCGTGATGTCGAGCTTCGTCTCCTCGCGCGGCTTGATCTCGATCCTCTTGGGGCTCTTCGTCACGCGGCCGGCGAGCTGGCCGACCACGCCGGCGAGCGTCGCCGAGAAGAGCAGCGTCTGGCGCTCCTTCGGCACGCGCTCGAGGATCGAGTCGAGCTCCTCCTGGAAGCCCATGTCGAGCATGCGGTCGGCCTCGTCCAGCACCAGGAGCTCGACGCGCGAAAGGCTCAGGCTGCGCCGGTCCAGGTGGTCCTTGAGGCGCCCCGGCGTGGCGATCGCGATGTCCACCGGCCGCCTCACCTGCGCGAGCTGCAGCCCGAAGGGCATCCCGCCGACGAGGAGCACGGTGAAGAGCTGCTGCCCGCTGCAATAGCCGTGGATCGCCTTCTGCACCTGCATCGCGAGCTCGCGCGTGGGCGCGAGCACCAGCATGCGCGGGCCGTTGCCCGCGATCTTCGCCGGCTTGCGCAGCCGCTCGAGCCCCGGCAGCACGAAGGCCGCCGTCTTCCCGCTTCCGGTCTGCGACGACACCAGGAGGTCCCCGCCCGCGAGCGCGGCGGGAATCGCCTCGCGCTGCACCGGCGTCGGGCCGTGGTAGCCGAGGCGCTTCAGGTTATCCAACAGAGACGAATCCAGGCCGAGCGACGAGAAGCCCATGGCATTTCCTTGGTTGGCGCCGACCTGGACCGCTTATGTCAGACCGAAGGAGAGCTTCGACAGGACTGCGAGAGGGCGGGCGGATCTAAAACAGCGAGGGGCGCACTCTACGCGTAATGAGCCGAAATAGCGAGCTACTCGAACAGTTCGGCATGAGTGCCGGTGCGCACGAAGATGACTTCCTCGCCGTCCTTGGCCTGAACGATGCGGTAGACGAGGAGCCAGTCGCCCCGAACGTGGCAGTCCCGGCAGTCCGCCCAATCGCCTTTAAGCGGGTGATCCGCGTAATCCGGCGGTAGTGGTCCGCGCCCCTGGATGAGGAGCTGCATGACATGCTCCAGCTCCTGCATCGGGTAGCGGCCACTTCGTGCGAGCCGTCTCCAGTCCTTAACGAACTGCTTTGTGTGCCCGCTTCTTCTTGGTGCGCTTGCCCTGGATGGCATGGGTCAGATCCCTCGCCGTGTGGTAGCGGGCGCGGACCTGCCGTGCTTCGAGAATCGCGGCCTGCGTGGTCGCGTTCGGTGCGTGGCGCACGTCGAAGGGCAAACCCTTCGCAGCCACGACCTGGCGAAGAAACAGACGGATCGCGTCGCTGATGTTCAGTCCTACCCGGCCGAGGACGTCCTGCGCCTCTTCCTTCAGCTCGGGTTCGATGCGAGAGCGGATTTCAGTAGTCAGCATGTCTAGTGTCGGCGAGCGATTGTCCGGACCCTCATAACCGCGTGTGCCGTCATTGTAGCTACACTGACGCCACCGGGCAAGCTTCGAGGACGAGTCGATCCGCCGGCTGGGGGGTCCATTTAACCTAGACGGTGCGATCAAAGCGATCTCTGCTCACGCGATGCGCGCGACTACCTTGGTAGTCGTCGCACTGCTCTGAAAAAATGTTGTGCGAATGCTACGAGGTGCGACGGAGCGCTTGCGCGTGCAGGTCCCGCACCATAGAGTTCGCGCCTGTTTCGGCTATGAATCTCCTATGAAGCACACCCTAACTCTGACTCGCTGGCACAAAGTGGCCGAGCGCATCAGCGGCGCGGTCAAGGAACGCGACGCGCGCGTCATCGTCGCTCTTACCGCTGCGACTATTTCTCCGTGGAACAAGGAAGGTGTGGAGCAAAAGGCGGCGAGCATCGCCGCGCGCGCCAAAGGCGACCTCGCTATCGTCGAGCAGGGAAGCGCCGCAGTTGCGGCGATTCGTTCGGCCCTTGCGCGCCGGAACGCCGAGCTCGGCATTGCGGCGCGGCTGGCGGAGGTGGAGGCGGTCAATCGGCGCATCGCGCTCTATAGAGCCGTGCTCGAGAAACAGAGCGTCGACATGGTGCAGCCCGAGCATGTGCGCCACGTCCCCGCGCACGCCGTGCCGGATAGCGATCCGTTATGGGCGCGTCGCGAGCCGTCCCGCATCACGCTGCAGGTGGCGGATCCGGCGCTGCTCGCTGAGCTCGCCACAAGGCTTGCGCGCGAGCAGGCGCGCACGCACGCACTGCTCGATGAGATCGCGGATCTGAATCGCGAGAAGCTCGAGCTCGATGTCGCGCCCGAGCTGGAGGAAATTGCCGGGCTCGCCGCGTGAGCGGTGAGTTCCGTTCGCGCCGCCGCGCGCGGACGAGCCGGCTTGTGCTGGTAGGCGAGCGGCCGGGGAGCGCGAGCAATTTGAGCAGGCGACAACCTGCGATGGGCCTGAAAAGCCCCCAAAGCCGTCCGGCCTCGACCGTCTTACGGTTGCTTGCGGGGTCGGCTCGACGAGCGGTTGCCGGTTGCAGGTTCAGGGTTGCGGGTTGCTTCGCGCTACCCCGTTTCTACCGCACGATTACCTGCACGGCCACTCACCATCGCGGGGATCGTGGCTTGCCGCCTGACCATCGAGGCCGGCGCAACCACCGTATTCGTCACTTCGGTCGGCCGCGGCGAAGTTCAACTCATCGTCAATGGCACCGCGGTAAGGCAGCTCGGTATCGGCCAGTCGACCGTCGCCGAAGTCGTCATCCCGATGACCCCCGATGGCCGGTTCCGCGTGACGGCCTACATCAACGGCAGGCCCGTCCCGGCGTGAACCACACCGCCAACGGCTCGGCGAGCTCCTTCAACATCGTCGCCCATGAGCCGGCAAGGCGGCTTCTAGTCCCGCCGGGCGCGCGAGTTGCTACCGATCCTGCCGTGGACGAGCCGACGACCGGGCTGCAGGAAATACCGATGGAGGAGCCGCTTCGCACCTACTACGGCGAGGAGCGCCGGCGCCTCTTCGCCGACTACGACGGCATCGAGCGCCGCATCCCCGATCCGCCCACCGAGCAGGACCGGTACCGCGAAGCGGGGCCGAACTAGCGCCGCGCTTAGGCGGCTTTCCGCGCGGCGACGCCGAGCGAGCCGAGGAGCGCGCGGCGCAGATCGTCGGCGGAAATGCCGGCGGCCCGCGCCCAGTCCATGAGCTCGATCTCGGCATCCAGCGGCAGGTCGAGGTCTTCCAGAGACGGTTCGTTTATTTCATCCATGGCCGGCTACTCGCAGGGGCCATGCCAGCGCGCGTAGTTCCATCGGCGCACGGGCCCCAAGCCGCCGCGAAGCGCGTAGCCTTGCGCGCATTGCCTCCTGAGGATCTGCCATGCCCCGCGCCGTGCTCGACGAAGCCCACATCCATCCCGCCGCGCGCGAGCGCGTCGCCACCTACCACCGCGCCATCGTGCAGGAAGTGCAGGACGCCATCGTCGCGAACGACATCGTTGTCGTCGGCATGCGCATGAACCCGTTCCCGAAGAAAGCCCGCAGGCTCCTCGACGCGGCGAAGATGCCTTACAAGTACCTCGAGTACGGCAGCTATCTTGCCGACTGGCGCCGGCGCCTGGCGATCAAGATGTGGAGCGGCTGGCCGACTTATCCGATGGTGTTCGTGAAGGGGCAGCTCATCGGTGGTGCGAGCGAGCTGGAGAAGCTGCTGGCCGAACCAGGGTGGCGACCATAATGAGACGTTGGCCGTTGCGTATCACTTCAACCTGAAGACTCTTTTCACGATCTTGAGGCACTCATCGTAGCTAGGCCGGAATTCCAGAGCCTCGAGCTCGGCGAAATCGCTTCGAAGCTGTTTGTCGCCTTCGGCGATTCGTGCGAGGACGGCGTCCTTTCGATCACGCAAGACCGGCCGAATCGCGTCCAGGGCGTCAGGCTCCCTTTCGGCGACCAGCGCAAGATCGAACATGTCCCGCGCTTTGAACTGGGATCCTCGATGCCACACTTTCTTCGCGATGATCTCCGTCGACGTTTCGACATGGATCGCGCGATCAAACAACGTCTCGACGACGGTTGGATTCGAGGTCAGCGGCGCCGAGGCGATGAAATCTATTTCGCCTTCCCGAAACACGAGCTTCAGCGAGGCGTTCTCCTCCACGTAGTCGCCAGTCATGGATCCGGCGGTCTCGTTCAGCTTCGGGCTGACGTAACCGAGGTACTGCGGGTCCGGCACGAAGATATCGATGTCCTTGCTGAAGCGATGGCGATGCCTGCGCATCAGCACGGTCCCGCCGCCAAAGCTCCACGGCTCGAAGTTCACACCGGCCGAATCGATCAGGGCGAGAGCGCGCTTGAACAGCGTCTCCCAGATCGCTAGACGGTCTTCAGCCATTCGCTAACTTTTCGCGTCGCGTCAGCGTCTCGGGCGAGCCGCAGGAGATTTCTCTCGAGCTTGCCAGGGTCGATCCAGCGGCCCGCTTCGGCCGCCAAGCCGTTCAAGAGTGCTGCCGGCGCTTCGTCGAACAGTGTTCTGATATGCGCGCCTCTGTTCTCCGGGATCCTCCCCGTGACCAGTGCGCGAACCAGCTCGTCCTCGCCCAGCGTGTGCCTGAAGCTGACGCTTGCCGTCGTGCACGCCATGCGGACGTAGTCCGGCCTGCGCAGGCGCTTGCCGTGCTCGATCGTGAGCTCGATGCCGAGTTCATCGAGCAACGCGAGCACCTTGCGAACGCCGAGTTCTCTTATGAGTCCGTTTTCCAGCAGGTTGAGCGTCTGGCGCGAAAGGCCGGCACTCGCGGCGAGCTCGGCCTGCGTGAGCCCTCGTCCCAGCCGTGCCCTGCGGATCTCGCTACCCAGTTCCTGGAGTCTCATGGGTCGCTATAATGTCGCATATATAGTACACAATAGCACACCTTAGCCGAGCTTTATCTCTGGAGTCGAAAGGCGCTTGATCGGTATAGGAACTATAGATACTATAGAGACTATGCCCACGATCGATGTCGACTTCGATGTATTCAAGGCCATCACGCTGCGCCGGCCCACCGAGGACGTGAGCGAAAACGACGTGCTGCGCCAGCTGCTCGGCCTGCCGGCCAGGAAACAGGCCGCCGTGCACGCAGCCACGCCGCAACCCGGCGACTGGGTGACGAAGGGAGTCCGTTTTCCTGTGGGCACCGAGTTCCGCGCGGCCTACAAAGGACAGACGCACTTGGGCCGCGTTGAAGGAGGCGCGTTGCTATTGAGCGGCAAGCGCTACGACACGCCTTCCGCCGCGGCTATGTCGATCGCCGATAGCCCGGTGAATGGGTGGACTTTCTGGCAGGCGCGGTTGCCGGGCCAGACGGGCTGGAAACCGATCAAGTCGCTGCGCAAGTCGATGCAATAGGAAAGGGGCGATGGATCGCCTCGAGCGCTTCTACAAGATCGACCAGCTCCTGAAGGAGCGAAAGCTCGTGCCGTTCTCCGCGCTCCGGGAAGCGCTCGGCACCTCGCGCGCGGGGCTGAAGCGCGACCTCGCCTACATGCGCGATCGCTTCAACGCGCCGATCGAATACGACCGCGAGAGGAACGGCTA
>DASQGW010000167.1:0-39596 GCA_035632415.1 Burkholderiales bacterium
CGCGCGCGGCAATGTCCAGCGGCGCGGCGAGATCGACGCGACGGAAGATGATGACGCTATCGATCGCGGCCGGGCGCAGCGTGATGCGCACCTTGCGACCGGTGTGCAAGCCAACACCCGACGCGCTGATTAGTGATTTGAGGGTTCGCTGGCGAAGCATCGGCAACTGCTTGGGAGAGCAACGATTCTAGCAGATGACGCAGCGCAATATGCTTGCGCCGGATGAAAGAAAGGCAGGCGGAGCCCCGGCAAGGAGGGGCTCCGCCGCGAAGGAAGGGACGCTAGTCCGCCTGCTTCCTGAGAAACGCGGGAATGTCGTACTTGTCGACCCCGCTTTGCTGCAGCGCCTCGACCGTGGAAGCGCGGTTGCGGCGGATGACCGCCGGCGCGTCGAGCTGGTTGTAATCCACCGCCGCGCCGTTTGCAGCCGGCAAGTTATCGGTGCCGGTCTTCTGCGAGACGACCAGCTTGGGTTGGCGCGCCGCCGCGTTGGCCATGCCGAGTCCGGTCGCCACCACCGTGACGCGCAGGCCATCGGCGAGCGTGTCGTCGTAGACGCCGCCGTAGATGATGGTGGCGTCGTCTGCGGCGAAGCTGCGGATGATGTTCATCACCTCTTTTGTTTCGCGCAGCTTCAGGCTCGGGCGCGAGGCGGTGATATTCACCAGCACGCCGCGCGCGCCGGCGAGGTTCACGCCTTCGAGCAGCGGGCAGGCGATCGCCTGCTCGGCCGCGATGCGTGCGCGATCGATGCCGCTCGCCGCCGCCGACCCCATCATGGCCATGCCCTGCTCCGACATTACGGTGCGCACGTCCTGGAAGTCGACGTTGACGAGGCCCGGGTTGTTGATGATCTCGGCTATGCCCGCGACCGCGTTGTTCAGCACATCGTCGGCCGCCTTGAACGCGTCCTCTTGCGTGACATCCTCGCCGAGCACTTCCTCCAGCTTGTCGTTGAGGATCACGATCAGCGAATCGACATGCGGCGCGAGCGCCTCGATGCCGGCTTCGGCGATCTTCATCCGCTTCGAGCCCTCGAAGGTGAAAGGCTTGGTCACCACCGCGACCGTGAGGATGCCGAGCGAGCGCGCGACTTCTGCGATCACGGGGGCCGCGCCGGTACCCGTGCCGCCGCCCATGCCGGCCGTGATGAATACCATGTGCGCGCCGGCCACCGCCTCTTCGATGCGATCGCGGTCGGCGATCGCTACTGCGCGCGCTTCTTCGGGCTTCGCTCCGGCGCCGAGGCCGCTCGTACCGAGCTGGATCTGGTTGCCGGCCTTGTTGCGCGAGAGCACCTGCGCGTCGGTGTTGACGGCAATGAACTCGACCCCTTGGACGGTCTGCTCGATCATGTGGTTGACGGCGTTGCCGCCCGCGCCGCCCACGCCGATCACCTTGATGACCGGCCCCGTGACCTGACTATCGACTATTTCAAACATATTGTTGTCTCCTTGCCTTTGTTATTGACCTCAAAAATTGCGTTGAAACCACTCCCGCATGCGCCCCAGCACGGCCCTCATCGAGCCGCTCTGGCGCGAAAGCTTCCCGTGATGCAGCTGCACCGCCCCTTCGAGCAGCAGCCCGACCGCCGTCGCATAGCGCGGAGCGCGCACGACGTCGGCGAGACCGCCCGCATAGCGGGGCACGCCGATCCGCACCGGCATGTGGAAGATCTCCTCGCCGAGCTCCACCATGCCGCGCATTACCGCCGAGCCGCCGGTGAGCACCACACCGCTCGACAGCAGCTCTTCGAATCCCGACTCTCGCAGCACCTGCTGGACGAGCGAGTACAGCTCCTCCACCCGGGGCTCGATCACCTCCGACAGCGTCTGCCGCGAGAGCGATCGGGCGCCGCGCTCGCCGATGCCCGGCACTTCCAGCATCTGATTGGGGTCGGCGAGCTGGCGTAGCGCCACGCCATGGCGCACCTTGATCGCCTCCGCATCGGCGGTCGGCGTGCGCAGCGCCATCGCAATGTCGTTCGTGATCTGGTCGCCCGCGATCGGCACCACCGCGGTGTGGCGGATGGCGCCATGCGTGAACACCGCGATATCGGTCGTGCCGCCGCCGATGTCGAGCAGGCACACGCCCAAGTCCTTCTCGTCCTCCGACAGCACCGCCCTCGAGGAGGCCAATGGCTGCAGGATCAGGTCCTTTACCTCGATGCCGCAGCGGCGCACGCACTTGATGATGTTCTGCGCCGCCGAGACGGCGCCGGTGACGATATGCACCTTGACCTCGAGACGCACGCCCGACATGCCGATCGGCTCGCGCACATCCTCCTGGCCGTCGATGATGAATTCCTGCCGCAGCACGTGCAGGATCTGCTGGTCGGTCGGAATATTGACGGCACGGGCCGTTTCGAGCGCGCGGTCGACATCCATCGCGCCGACCTCGCGATCCTTCACGGCCACCATGCCGGTGGAGTTGAAGCTCCGGATGTGGCTGCCGGCGATGCCGACGTACGCCGAGCCGATCTTGCAGTCGGCCATCAGCTCCGCCTCCTCCAGCGCCCGCTGGATGGCGGCGACCGTGGCTTCGATGTTGACCACGACGCCTTTTTTCAGGCCCTTGGACTCGTGCGAGCCCATGCCCAGGATCTCGAGTGCGCCATCGGGACCGAGCTCGGCGACGAGGCAGGCCACTTTGGAAGTTCCGATGTCCAGCGCAACAACCAGGTTCTTGTTTTCTTTTGGCATATTGGAGTTACGCCCCGCCTTTCACGCGCAGGGCAAACCCGTTGGGGTAGCGCAGGTCGACGACCTGCGGCACGCGCGTACCGATGCTCGCGTACGCCTCGACGAAGCGCTCGAGCCGCTGCTCGGCGAGGTCGGCGTCCCTGCCGAGCGTGATCTGCAGTCCGTTCGCGAGGGTCACGCTCCAAGCGCGGCGCTGGCTCAGCCCGATGCGCTCGATCGGGCTTGCCAGCGGCGCGAGAAGGGCCGAGAACCGCTGATAACGTCGCGTCACCTCGGCCTCCGCCCCCTGAGGTCCGCTGAAGAGCGGCAGCGATTCGTCCGAGCGTGCGCCGACAAAGCGCTCGCCGTAGGTATTGACGAGCGCATCGGCGCCCCATCGCGCAAAGGCCACGTGCTCCTCGATGGCGATTTCGAGGTGGTCGGGCCAGACGCGGCGCACGGTCGCCGTGCGCACCCACGGCAGGCGCTCGAGCGCAGTCCGCAGCTCATCGATCGGAAAAGCGAAGAAGTTCCCCCTGCCCTGCCTGGCGAGAAGCGCTTGGATCTGGGCTGCGTTCGCATGCATGAGCGGCGTGGTTACCTCGACCGTGCGCACCGGGAAGGGCGAGGCTCGCAGCAACCAGTTCACGCCGGCGAGCGAAAAGGCGAGCAGGACCAGCCCGACCAGGAAGCCTGCCGCTGCATTGAGGAGGCGCGGGTTATCCCACACGTGCGCCCTCCAGGATCTTCACGCACAAGTC
This sequence comes from Burkholderiales bacterium, assembly GCA_035632415.1. Lineage (GTDB taxonomy): Bacteria > Pseudomonadota > Gammaproteobacteria > Burkholderiales > SG8-39 > SCGC-AG-212-J23. The sequence goes on from DASQGW010000167.1 coordinate 3,443, forward strand.
CTCATAGCTGATGCCGACTGCGCGGGCCGCCATGGGGACGAGTGAATGATCCGTCATCCCCGGCGCGGTGTTGATTTCCAGCAGGTACGGCTTGCCGCGCTTGTCGAGCATCAGGTCGACGCGCCCCCAGCCGCGGCAACCCAGGGCCTGGAACGCCTTCAGGCATAGCGCCTGGACCTGCTTCTCCTTCGCCTTCGCGAGGCCGCAGGGAATGAGATAGCGGGTGTCGTTCGCGATGTACTTCGCCTCGTAATCGTAGAACTCGCGCGGCGTCTCGATGCGGATGACGGGAAGCACGTCTTCCCCGAGGATCGCCACCGTGAGCTCCGGTCCATCGATGAACTTCTCCGCAATCACGACCGGGTCGTAATTCACCGCGAGCGTGAACGCCTCATCGAGATCGCCCGCGCGCTTCACCTTGGTCATGCCGACCGAGGAACCTTCCCGCGCCGGCTTCACGAAGATCGGCAGGCCGAGCTTGCGCGACGCCGCCTTCAGGTTCGATTGCGCGGTCAGCACGACGTGCGGCGCGGTGGGCAGGCCTTCCGCCGCCCAGATGCGTTTCGTGCGCAGCTTGTCCATGGCGAGCGCCGAGGCGAGGACGCCGCTTCCGGTATAGGGGATACCTAGCCACTCGAGGATGCCCTGAACGGTGCCGTCCTCCCCGAAGCGGCCGTGCAAAGCGATGAAGACGCGCTCGAAGCGCTCTTTCTCCAGCGTGGCGAAATCCTTCTCTTTGGGATCGAACGGATGCGCGTCCACCCCTTTGGCGCGAAGCGCCTTCAGCACCATGCCGCCGCTCTTCAACGACACCTCGCGCTCGGCCGATTTCCCTCCCAGGAGAACGGCAACCTTGCCGAAGTTCATTGCGGCTCTCCAACGATGCGCACCTCGGTCTGCAGCACGACGCCTTTCATCTGGTAGACCATGCGCTGGATGTGCTGGATCAGCCACTCGATATCCGAAGCGCTCGCCGCGCCTTTCGGATTGACGATGAAGTTCGCGTGCTTCTCCGAGACTCGCGCGGCGCCACGGCTGAAGCCCTTGAGGCCGCACGACTCGATGATGCGTGCGGCGTGGTCCTTCGGCGGGTTGCGGAACACGCTGCCCGCATTCGGCAGCGAAAGCGGCTGCGTGGCGATGCGCCGCGCGAGAAGCTCCTTCATCACGCCGCGCGAGGTGTCGCCGTCGCCGCGCTGCAGGCGGAACCACGCCGCAGCGAACCATTCCTCGCGCGCCGGCTTCGGCTCGCAGTGGCGATAGCCGATTTCGAACTCTTCCTTGCCTCGCACGGCCAACTTGCCCGAGCGATCGATCGTGACGGCCCGCTCGACGATGTCCCAGGTCTCGCCGCCGTAGCAGCCGGCATTCATGGCGAGCGCGCCGCCGACGCAGCCCGGCACGCCCGCGAGGAACTCCGCGCCTTCGAGGCTCTGCAGGGCCGCAAAACGGGCGACCTTCGGGCTGGCGACTCCCGCCTCGGCATAGATCAGTCCGTTGTCGAGCCGCGGCCGCAGCTTCGCCGAGTGCATCAGCACCACCGTGCCGCGCCAGCCGCCGTCGCGCACGAGCAGGTTGGAGCCGAGGCCGACGAAGAGCAGCGGCTCGCTCGGCGGCAGCTGGCGCAGGAAGGCGCCGAGATCGTCGAGATCCGCCGGCATATAGGACCGGTCGGCGTTGCCGCCCGCGCGCCAGGTCACGTGCCGGCTCATCGGCTCGTCGGCCTTGAGTTGTCCGCGCAGTCCCTGGAAGTGCAGCGTCTCGGCCATGTTCATGCGAGCTGCGCGGGAACGTTGCCGATGGAACCGGCCCCCATCGTCACCACCACGTCGCCGTCACGAGCGACGCGGCGGATAGCGTCCGGCATTTCAGCGATGTCTTCCACGAAGACGGGCTCCACCTTGCCGGCCACGCGCACGGCGCGCGCGAGCGAGCGGCCGTCGGCCGCGACGATCGGCGCCTCCCCGGCCGGGTAGACGTCGGCCAGCAGCAGGGCATCCGCGGTGGACAGGACCTTGACGAAGTCCTCGAAGAGATCGCGCGTGCGGGTAAAGCGATGCGGCTGGAACGCAAGCACCAGGCGGCGGCCGTCGAACGCGCCGCGTGCCGCATCCAGCGTCGCCGACATTTCGGCCGGGTGGTGGCCGTAATCGTCGATCAGCGTGAAGGAACCGCCGCCGTCGAGCGCGATCTCGCCGTAGCTCTGGAAGCGGCGCCCCACGCCGCGGAATTCCGCGAGCGCCTTGAGGATTGCCGCATCGGCCACGCCGAGCTCGTCCGCCACTGCGATCGCCGCAAGCGCGTTGAGCACATTGTGGCGGCCCGGCAGATTGAGCAGCACCTCGAGCGGCTTGCCGCCGCGCCGCGTGGCGCGAAACCGCATCCGGGCGCCATCGTGGCGGATCGCCTCGGCGCGCACGCTGCAATCCTCGCCAGTGCCATAAGTGACGATCGGCTTCGAGACGAGCGGCAGCACATCGCGCACGTTCGGGTCGTCCGCGCAGAGCACGGCCGCGCCGTAGAAGGGCAGGTTCTGCAGGAACTGGACGAAGGCCTGCCTGAGCCGCGGAAATTCCTGCCCGTAGGTATCCATGTGATCGGCATCGATGTTGGTCACCACCGCGAGCACCGGCTGCAGATGAAGAAACGACGCATCCGATTCGTCGGCTTCGACGACGATGAAGTCGCCGCCGCCGAGCCGCGCGTTGCTTCCGGCGGCGGTAAGGCGGCCGCCGATCACGAAGGTCGGATCGAGCCCGCCTTCGGCCAGCACGCTCGCGACGAGGCTCGTCGTCGTCGTCTTGCCGTGCGTGCCGGCGATCGCCACGCCGCGCTTCAACCGCATCAGCTCGGCGAGCATGAGAGCGCGCGGCACCACTGGAATCCGACGCTCCCGCGCCTCGACCACCTCGGGATTGTCCGGCTGAACCGCGCTCGATACGACCACCGCGTCGGCACCTTCGACCTGGTCCGGCTTGTGTTGCAGGAAGATCTTCACGCCGAGCGAGCCGAGCCTGCGCGTCGCCGCGTTGGCGGCGAGGTCCGAGCCGCTCACCTGATAGCCGAGGTTGGCGAGCACTTCGGCGATACCGGACATGCCGACGCCGCCGATGCCTACGAAATGGATGCGCCGCACCTTGTGCTTCATCGCGCGAGCTCCATGCAGCGCTGCGCCACCACGCGGGCAGCGTCTGGCTTGCCCAAACTGCGGGCGTTCTGCGCCATGCGCAGCAGCGCCGCGCGATCGAGCGAGCGGATCATTTGCGCCAGCCGCTGCGGCGTGAGCTCGGTTTGCGGCAACAGGATGGCGGCGCCGCGATCGGCGAGAAAACGCGCATTGGCGGTCTGGTGATCGTCGACGGCGTACGGAAACGGGACGAGCACGCTCGCCATGCCGCCCGCGCAGAGCTCGGCGACGGTCACTGCGCCTGCGCGGCAGATGACGAGGTCCGCTTCCGCATAGCGGCGCGCCATGTCGTCGATGAAGGGGACGAGCTCGCCTTGTACACCCGCCGCCGCATAGCTCGCGCGCAGCGCGTCCAGATGTTTCTCGCCCGACTGGTGCACGACCGTGGGACGCTCGGCGAGAAGCGCGAGCGCGCGCGGCACGCCTTCGTTCAGCGCTTGAGCTCCGAGGCTGCCGCCGACAACGAGGATGCGGAGCGGTCCTTCGCGGCCCTGCAAGCGCGCCTCCGGCGTCGCGATGGAGGCGATGTCGGCTCGTACCGGATTGCCGGTCCATTCCGCTTTCCGGAGTGCCTGCGGGAACGCGACCATCACCTTGTCCGACACGCCTGCGAGGACCTTATTGGCCAGTCCAGCAATGGCGTTCTGCTCGTGCAACGCGAGGGGCTTGCCCAGGAGGGAGGCCATCATCCCGCCCGGGAAGGCGACATAGCCACCCAGGCCGAGCACGACGTCGGGCCGGATACGCCGGATGTGGCGCGCGCTCTCCCAGAAGGAGAAAAGGAGGTTCGCCGGAAGTAGAAGCTTTTGCAGCAGCCCTTTGCCCCTCGCCGCCTTGGCGCGGATCCAGGCGGTGCTATAGCCGTATCGCGGCACGAGGCGCTCCTCCATGCCGCCGCGCGCGCCCATCCAAACCACCCGCCAACCTGCGGAGCGCGCCTGCTCGGCGACCGCGAGGCCGGGAAAGATGTGCCCGCCGGTTCCGCCCGCCATGATGAGGAGCGTTCTCACGCGTGGAGACCTCGCGCGAGCTGGCGGTTTTCCCAGTCGATGCGGAGAAGGATCGCGAGCGCCACGAAGTTGACGACGAGCCCCGAGCCGCCATAGCTCATGAGAGGCAGCGTGAGGCCCTTGGTCGGCAGGAGTCCCATGTTCACGCCCATGTTGATGAACGCCTGGAAGCCGATCCAGATGCCGATGCCCTGCGCCGTGAGCGCGGCAAAGTGCCGCGTGCGCTCGGCGGCCTGCCGAGCGATCGCGAAGGCGCGCGCCACGATCCAGGCGAAGAGCGCGATCACGATCAGCACGCCGGCGAAGCCGAGCTCCTCGGCGAGCACCGCGAGCAGAAAATCCGTGTGCGCTTCCGGCAGGTACTGCAGCTTCTCCACGCTCGCGCCCAGGCCGACGCCGAACCACTCGCCGCGCCCGAACGCGATGAGCGCGTGCGAGAGCTGGTAGCCGCTGCCGAAAGGATCTGACCAGGGGTCCATGTAGCCGAAGATGCGATGCATGCGATACGGCGAAGAAAGCACCAGCACGACAAAGCCGACGGTCAGCATGCCGAGGAGCGCGATGAAGTGGCGGCCGTTCATGCCGCCGAGGAAAAGCACCGCGAACGTGCTCGCGGCGATGACCACGAATGCGCCGAAATCAGGCTCGCGGAGGAGCAGCCACGAGACGAGCATCATGACCGCCAGCATGGGCAGGAGGCCACGCTTGAAGCTCTTCAGCACGCTGTGCTTGCGCACCGTGTAGTCCGCCGCATAGAGCAGCGCGCCGAGCTTCATCAGCTCGGAGGGCTGGATGCTGACCACCGGAAGCGCCAGCCATCGTCTTGCCCCGTTCACCTCGCGCCCCACCCCGGGAATCAGCACCGCGACGAGGAGCGCCACGCCGCAGAGGAAGAGCCACGGCGCCGCGTGCTGCCACCAGCGCGCCGGCACGAGAAACACCGTGAGCGCCGCGGCGAGCGCAGCCGCGAGGAACACCGCGTGCCGCACGAGAAACCAGGCTGCGTTGTTGCCGGTAAACCGGCTGCCCTCGGCGGTCGAGATCGACGCTGAATAAACCATGACCAGGCCACCGGCAGCGAGCAGCAGCGCGGCCCAGGCGAGCGAGCGGTCGTACTCGGCCGTCGGGGCGTTATGGGCAAGGACGAAGGTCTGGCTCATGCGAGTTCCTTCACGGCTCGCGCAAACACGTCGCCTCGATGCTTGTAGTCGCGGAACATGTCGAAGCTCGCGCACGCCGGGGAAAGCAGCACGGCCGCGCCGGGCTGCGCCAACTCGGCGGCACGCGCCACAGCCGCTTCGAGCGTCGTGCATCGCTCGGTGGGCAATGCAGCGAGCGCCGCTTCGATGAGCGGCGTATCGCGTCCGATCAGCAGCACGCGCGATGCAAAGTCGCGAACGGCCGGACGGAGCAGGGAGAAGTCCTGGCCCTTGCCTTCGCCGCCCAGGATCAGGACCGCCTTGCGGCCGAGCCCGCGCAACGCCGCGATGGTGGCGCCGACGTTGGTTCCCTTTGAATCGTCGTACCAGTGCACGCCGTTCCGTTCCCTCACCAGCTCGAGCCGGTGCGGCAAGCCGCGAAACGACTTGAGTCCGGCGTGGAGCTCCTCCCGACGCACGCCGAATGCGCGCGCGAGTGCGCAGGCGGCAAGCGCGTTCGCCACGTTATGCGCGCCGTGGATCGCAAGAGCCGATGCCTCCACTATGCGGGCACCGCCCTCGGCAAGCCAGCCATCGCGCACCCCGAAATCGGGCTCTGCGTCGAGGCCGAAGGTGGCGACACGACGGCCGGGGCGCCGCATGGCGAGCGAGGTCGCGTCGTCGCGGTTCAGCACCTGGACGCCGTTGCCCAGGAAGATGCGCGCCTTTGCCGCGCCGTACTCGCGCACGGTCGCGTACCGGTCGAGGTGATCCTCGGAGAGATTCAGCATCACGGCCGCACGTGGATCGAGCGACCAAGTCGTCTCGAGCTGGTAGCTCGAAAGCTCCAGCACCCATGCCGCGGGCGGGGCGTTTCTCTTCATCGCCGCGTCAAGAACCGGTGGAGAAATGTTTCCGGCGACCTCGGCATCGACGCCAGCGCCTTTCAGCAGATGACCGAGCAGCGCCGTGACAGTGCTCTTGCCGTTCGTGCCCGTGATCGCGAGGACCGGCGCGCGGTTCTGCCAGGCGAAAAGCTCGATGTCGCCCAGGACGGGAATCGAGCGCGCGAGCGCCGCGCCGATCAGCGCATCGTCGAGCGGCAGGCCCGGGCTGGTGCATACGAGATCGACGCCTTCCAGTAGCTGCGGCTTGAACGCGCCCAGGTGCACCTCACCGGCAAACTGGCGCGGCGGAGTCTTGCGCGTGTCGGCGACCCGCACGCGGGCACCCTGCTTCTCGCACCAGCGGGCGGCCGAAAGTCCCGTGTCGCCGAGGCCGAGGACAAGAACGCGCTTGCCCGCGAGATCCGTGCGCGCGGGCCGGGGCAGGAGCTGGAATGCGGCCTCGCGCATCATCTGAGCTTCAGCGTCGAGAGGCCGAAGAGCACGAGCATCATGGTGATGATCCAGAAGCGCACCACGACCTGGCTTTCCTTCCAGCCCTCGAGCTCGTAGTGATGGTGCAGCGGCGCCATGCGGAAGATGCGCTTGCCGCCGGTCCACTTGAAGTACAGCACCTGGATCATGACCGACAGCGTCTCGGCGACGAACACGCCGCCCATGATGAAGAGCACGATCTCCTGGCGCACGATCACGGCGATGGTGCCGAGCGCCGCGCCGAGCGCGAGCGCGCCGACGTCGCCCATGAACACTTCGGCCGGATAGGCGTTGAACCAGAGAAAGCCGAGCCCTGCACCCGCCAGCGCGCCGCAGATCACCGCGAGCTCGCCGGCACCGGCGATGTAGGGCAGCCCGAGGTATTTCGAAAACACCGCATGGCCCGCCACGTAGGCAAATACGCCGAGCGCACTGCCGACGAGCACGGTCGGCATGATGGCGAGGCCGTCGAGGCCATCGGTCAGGTTGACCGCGTTCGAAGTGCCGACGATGACGCAGAAGGTCAGCACGATGAAGCCGGCCGTGCCGAGCGGGTATGCGACATGCTTGAAGAACGGCACGATGAGCTCGTTCAGCGCCGGCATGCTGTGTGCAAGCCAGGCGAGGTAGCCGGCGGCGGCGAGGCCGATGACCGATTGCCAAGAGAACTTCGCCTTCGCCGAAAGCCCCTTGGGATTGCGATGGACGACCTTGCGATAGTCATCGATCCAGCCGATGGAGCCGAAGGCGAGCGTGACGAGCAGCACCACCCAGAGCAGCTTGTTCGACAAATCGCCCCACAAAAGAGTGGTCACGACAATCGAGACCAGGATGAGAGCGCCGCCCATGGTCGGCGTGCCGGCCTTCGTGAGATGCGAGCGCGGGCCATCGTCACGCACCGCCTGGCCGATCTTGTACGCGGTGAGCTTTCGGATCATGTACGGCCCAAGGACGAGCGAGACCGCGAGGGCCGTCAGGCAGGCGAGCACCGCGCGCAACGTGATGTAGCTGAACACGTTGAACACGCGCGCATCTTTTGCGAGCCACTGCGCGAGCTCGAGCAGCATCAGTGCCCTCCTTCCGTGTGCGCCCCGGTGAGAGCCGCGACGATGCGCTCCATCTTCATGAACCGCGAGCCCTTGACGAGCACGGTGCGGCCGCGGATCGCCGGCACCAGCTCGTCGACATCATCGAAATGCTTCGCGCCGGCGCCGAACGCTTCAACCGCATGCTTGCTCGCGTCACCCAGGGCGAGCAGCTGGGAAACGCCGCGCGAATGCGCATAGGCTCCGATCTCGCGGTGGAACTCCGGGCCGCGCGGACCGACTTCTCCCATGTCGCCCAGCACGAGCACCGTCGGTGTCGCGCAGGACACCAGCACGTCGATCGCCGCCCGCACGGAATCCGGGTTTGCGTTGTAGCTGTCGTCGATGACCGTGGCGCCATCGCGCCCCTGCTTGACCTGGAGGCGTCCGCTATAGGGCCGGAAGGCGCCAAGGCCCGCGGCAATGGACGCGACGCCGATGCCGGCCGCGTGCGCACAAGCGGCGGCGCCGAGCGCGTTACGCACGTTGTGCAAGCCGGGGATGGCAAGGATCGCCTCTGCTTCGCCATCCGGGGTTCGCAGCTTGAGCTCGCTCGAGAGCTCCTTTAGCGCATAACCGCCGCTGACGCTCGCCATGCCCAGGCCGAAATCGACGATGCGTCGCTTGCCCGACCGGCTGCGGAAATAGTCGGCATGGCCGTCGTCCGCATTGACGACCGCGACGCCGTTGGCAGCGAGCGCGTCATAAACGCTCGCGTTCTCTGCCGCGACGTCGTCGACGCTGCCCATGAATTCGAGGTGCTCGCGTTGCGCGTTGTTGACCATCGCCACGGTGGGGGCGGCCAGTCCGGCGAGATAGGCGATCTCGCCCCGATGATTCATGCCGAGCTCGATCGCGCACCAGCGATGCTCCGCGCGCAGGCGGAGCAGCGTGAGCGGCACACCAATGTCGTTGTTCAGGTTGCCGCTCGTGGCGAGGACCGCCGGTTCGCCGGCGTGCCGGCGAAGGATGGCTGCGACCATTTCCTTCACCGTGGTCTTGCCATTCGAGCCGGTGATCGCAATGAGCGCGGGTGAAAACCGCGCGCGCCATTGACGCGCAAGGTCGCCCAGCGCGCGCTTGGTGTCGTCGACCACGATGACCGGCAGCGGAAAAGCCCCTGCATAGGCGCGATCCACGAGCGCCGCCGCGGCACCGCGCGACGCCGCTGCGGAGAGAAATTCATGGCCGTCGAAACGCTCGCCACGCAGCGCGACGAAGAGCGCCCCGCGGCCGATGCTGCGGCTGTCGGTGGATACCGCGTCGAAACGCACGTCGCCGCCACTCAATCGACCGTTGACGAGGGCGGCCGCTTCGCCTGAGCTCAGCATGGCTTGCTCCGCGTCGCGAGCGCCGCCTGCGCCACCGCCTGGTCGGAGAACGGCAAGCGCGCACCTTGGATCTCCTGATAGCTCTCGTGCCCTTTTCCGGCGATCAGGATCACGTCCTCCGGCGCCGCTTCGAGCACCGCGGCCTGAATGGCGCGCCTGCGGTCTGTTTCGCGCCGCGGCTCGCCGCTCGCGCCTCGCGCGACGGCTTCGATGATCGCGACCGGATCTTCGCCGCGCGGATTGTCGGAAGTGATGAAGACGCGATCGGCGCCGCGGGAGGCCGCCGCGCCCATGACCGGGCGCTTCGCCGGATCGCGGTCGCCGCCGGCGCCGAAAACGATGGCGAGCCGGCCGCCGCGCTGGCTGGCAACGGGCCGCAGCGTCGCAAGCACTTTTTCCAGAGCGTCGGGCGTGTGCGCGTAATCGACGACCACGAGCGGACGCTCGCCGACGACCTGCATGCGGCCGGGCACATCGGGCAGATCGCCAACCAGCGTGAGCGCTTCGCCGAGCGGCACGCCATGCGCAATGAGCGCGCCGAGCACGCCGAGGATGTTCGAAATGTTGAAGCGTCCGACCTGGCGCGTGGTGAGCTTGCCGGATCCCCAAGCGGACTCGAGCTGCAAGTCGTCGTTCACGCTGATCGCTGCGTCCACGACCCCGCGCTCGACCGCCTGCAGGCTGTAGCCGATGGTGCGCACGCGGCCGGACAGGCGGCGCGCGAGCTCCCGCCCGAATGGATCATCCAGATTCAGTACCGCCGCCTGCAATCCATCCATCAGAAAGAGCCGCGCCTTCGCTTCGCCGTAGGCTTGCATGGAGCCGTGGTAGTCGAGGTGATCGTGCGAGAGATTGGTGAAAAGCGCGCAGGAAAATCGCACGCCGTTCACTCTCCCTTGTACCAGACCGTGCGAAGAAACTTCCATCGCTACCGAGCGCGCGCCGCCGGTCCGCAGCTCGCGCAGCGTTGCTTGCAGCTCGAGCGCATCCGGCGTCGTGTTGCCGGCCTCGCGCAATCTGCCCGGGAACCCCGTGCCGAGGGTGCCGATGACGCCGCTCTGCACGCCACGGCGCTGGAGCGCGGCCGCGATCCACTGGCTGCAGGAAGTCTTCCCGTTAGTCCCGGTGACGCCGCAGATCCAGAGGTGCTGCGAAGGCTGGCCGTGGAAGTCCGATGCCAGCACGCCGGCGCGCTGCTTCAGCCCGGCCACGGCGAGGTTCGGCACGCGCCAATCATTGCGCCACTCGAAGCCGTCCGCTTCCCAGACCACGGCGGTCGCGCCGCGCGAGAGCGCATCGGGAATGAAATTGCGGCCGTCTGCTTTTTCGCCCGGGTAGGCGAAGAACGCCGTCCCGGGGGCGCAGCGTCGGCTATCGGCGGTGAGTCGCTCGATCATCGCCCCTTGCGCTGCCAGATGCTTGAAGGGCTCCATGGGCGCGTCAAGTGCTCTCTCCGGCGGCCTCCGCCCCCGAGGGCGGCTCAAGCGGCTCGAGCGGCGCATCGTGCGGCACGCCGAGAAGGCGCAGCGCTCCCTGCATCACCTGGGAGAAGACCGGCGCGGCCACCTCGCCGCCGTAATAATGCGGGGGCGCGGGCTCGTCGATCATGACGGCGATCACCACGCGTGGCGAGGACACCGGGGCAAGTCCGACGAAGGAAGCAATGTACTTTTGCGCGGCGTAACCGCCGTTCTCCTGCTTGTGCGCCGTGCCGGTCTTTCCGGCCACACGCCATCCCATGATCCTTGCCCGCGGACCGGTGCCGCCGGGCTGCACGGCGGATTCCAGCATTGCCCGTACCGCGCGTGCCGTCTGCGGCGAAACGACCCGCTCGCCGGTCGCCACCGCATCGCTTTTGACCAGCGTGAGCGGCACCAATTCCCCATCGGTCGCGAAAACCGTGTAGGCGCGCGCGAGCTGGATCAGGCTGAGCGAGATGCCATGGCCGTAGGACATGGTGGCCTGCTCGACCGGCTTCCAGGTGTGATAGGGCCGCAGTTTGCCTGCGGCGGCGCCGGGGAAACCGAGTTGCGGCACGCTGCCGAAGCCGACGGCGTGAAAGAAATCCCACATCGCTTCTCGCGGCATGGAAAGCGCGATCCTCGCCGCACCGACGTTGGAGGACTTCTGTATGACCTGCGCCACGGTAAGTGTCGATGCCGGATGTACGTCGCGGATGGTGTACTTGCCGATGGTCAGCCTGCCGGGCGCGGTCGGAATGGTGGTGTGCGGCGTCACCTTGCCACTTTCAAGCGCGAGCGCGATCGTGAAGGGCTTCAGCGTCGAGCCCGGCTCGAAGAGATCCGTGATGACGCGGTTGCGCAGCTGCGCGCCGGACAGGCGCGTGCGGTTGTTCGGGTTGAACGAAGGCACGTTGGCGAGGGCAAGCACCTCGCCCGTGCGCACGTCGAGCGCGATGATCGCGCCCGCCTTCGCCCGGTTCGCGGCGACCGCGCCCTTCAGGGCGTTGTACGCCACGTTCTGGATCTTGCTGTCGATCGCGAGAGTGAGGTCTTTGCCGTCCTGCGCGGCGCGGATCGACTCCACGTCCTCGACGATGCGGCCCAGGCGATCCTTGATGACGCGCCGGCTGCCCGCTCTTCCGCCGAGCGAATCCTGGTGCGCGAGCTCGACGCCCTCCTGTCCGGTATCGTCGACGCCGGTAAAGCCGATGAGGTGCGCGGTGACCTCGCCTGCCGGATAGTAGCGGCGGAATTCGCGCTGATCGTAGATGCCAGGGAGACCGAGCTCGATCACCGCCTCGGCGGTGTCCGGCGGCAGCTGCCGCTTGAGGTAGACGAAGTCGCGCGACGGATCGGCGAGCTTCTTGTCGAGCTCGCTGGTGGTGATGCCCAGCAGCGCGGCGAGCTTGCGCTTCTGCGCCGGCTTGAGCGCCACGTCCTGGGGGATCGCCCAGATCGACTTCACCGGCGTCGACACGGCCAGCGCCTCGCCGTTTCGATCGAAGACCCTGCCGCGCGTCGCCGGCACCTCGAGCAAGCGCGAGTAACGGGCGTCACCCTTTTCCTGGAGGAAATCGGTCTTGACGGCCTGCAGATAGAGCGCGCGCAGCACGAGCGCGGAAAAGCCGGCGAGCAGCGCCGCCAGCACGAAGCGGGCGCGCCACACCGGCAGGCGCACGAGACCCTGCGCCGCTGCGCCCACCGCGCCGGTCACCGCCCGGATTCTCTGCCGACGAGGCGCACCGTGCGCGGGTCCGGCGTGCGCAGGCCGAGGGTGCCGGCCGCGATCCGCTCCACGCGCGAGTGCAGTCCCCAGGTGCTCGCCTCGAGCTGCAGGCGCCCGTATTCGATGTCGAGCTCGCGCGCGCGGTCGCGCTCGCGCTCAAGCTCGGAGAAGAGCTTGCGTCCTTTGTGCTGGGAAGTAACGAGCCCGAGCGCGCAGGCGACGAGAACCGCGAGGAGGAGGAGGTTCAGTTTCGCCACCGCGCGCCGGGCTCGATTCGAGCAAGAGTTTGAGATGCCGGTTGAAAGGTGCCCGCGGTGCGCGCCGCCACCCTGAGGATGGCGCTGCGCGCCCGCGGGTTTCTTCTTGTTTCCGTAGCGGACGCGCGCTGCGCGCGTCCGACAATCTTGAGCGCCGGTTCGGGCATTTCGCTGGCGCGAAGCGGCAAGCGCTCGGGCACATTCGGGCGCGAATGGGCCTGCATGAAGCGTTTGACGATGCGGTCTTCGAGCGAATGGAAGCTGATCAGCACCAGGCGGCCGTCGACGGCCAGGCGTGCCGTCGCCTGCGGCAGCATCACCGACACTTCCTCAAGCTCCCGATTGACGTGAATCCGTAGAGCTTGAAAGGTGCGCGTCGCCGGGTCCTGGCCCGGCTCACGTGTGCGGACCGCCTTTGCCACGAGATCGGCAAGTTGCCCGGTGCGCTCGATTGGCGCGCTGCGGCGAGCATTAACAATCGCCGCTGCAATCTGTTTAGCAAACCGTTCTTCGCCATAGTTGCGCACGACCTCCTCGATTTGTTCTTGTTCAGCCATGGCCAGCCATTGCGCGGCCGATTCGCCCTGCGTCGGATCCATGCGCATGTCGAGCGGCCCATCGGCGCGAAAGGAGAAGCCGCGCCGCGGATCGTCGAGCTGCGGCGAGGACACGCCGAGGTCGAACAACATGCCCTGCACCCTGCGATCTCCGAGCACCGTCGCGAGCGAGGAGAACGCGGTGCGGAAGAACGCGAAGCGCGGATCGCGGATTTCGCGCGCCGCGCGCTCGGCTTCCGGATCGCGGTCGAGCGCGATCAGGCGTCCCTGCGGGCCGAGCCGCTCGAGGATGGCCCGGCTGTGCCCGCCGCGACCAAATGTGCCGTCGACGTAGGTTCCTTCCGGGCGGATCGCCAGCGCGTCGATCACTTCGTTGAGGAGTACAGGTTCGTGCATGGGATGGGCTCACAGCGAGAAACCCTCCATACCTGCAGGCGGTGCGCCTGCCGTGGAGAGCGCCTGGTCGAGCTTGGCGGACCAGACGCCGGAATCCCACAGCTCGAAGTAATGGCCCTGCCCGACCATCATCGCGTCGCGCTCGAGCTTGGCGTGCTGGCGCAATGCCGGCGGCAACAGGATGCGGCCCGAGCCGTCCGGGGTCACGTGCTCCTCAAATCCGATCAAGAGCCGCTTCCACCAGCTTGCCTTCGGGTCGAAGCTCGGGAATAGCTCGACCTTGGCGCGCACGGGTTCCCACTCCACAGCGGGATAGATCAGCACGCAGCCGTCGGGATGTGCCGTGAGAACGAGTGCCTTGAGGACGGAGCGATGGCGCGTGGGAATAGCGACGCGCCCCTTGGCGTCGAGCGTAATGACCGCCGCTCCGTGAAACGTCGATTCCATATGGCTCTTTGTGCCACTTTTTCCTACCTTTTGCCACCTTACCCAAGATTTTGACCTTGGTCAAGGACGATTTCCGAGACGCGACAAGCACTTAGCGACGTTTTTATGAGCTATTTCTAAACAAAAACTATAATATAAAATCAACAGCTTATGAAGCTCTCTGAATGTAGGTTATGAGAAGAAGGCGATGCCATAATGGCCGCCCCCATGATCGATAAATTCGTTGCGAGCGCAGAGGCGGCGCTCGCCGATATTCCGGACGGCGCCACGATCATGATCGGCGGCTTCGGCGGCGCCGGCATGCCGGTCGCGCTGATCGACACGCTGATCGCGCAGGGCGCGCGACATCTCACCATCGTCAACAACAATGCGGGCAACGCCGACACCGGCCTTGCGGCGCTCATAGGCGCGAAGCGCGTGCGCAAGATCCTCTGCTCTTTTCCGCGCCAGACCGACTCCTGGCACTTCGACAAGGCGTATCGCGCGGGCGAGATCGAGCTCGAGCTCGTGCCGCAGGGCACTCTCGCGGAGCGAATCCGCGCCGCAGGTGCAGGCATCGGCGCGTTCTTCACGCCGACTGGGTTCGGCACCGACCTCGCCCAGGGCAAGGAGACACGGCGCATCGGCGATCGCGACTACGTGCTCGAGTTTCCGATCCATGCCGACTACGCACTCATCAAGGCGGACCGCGCCGACCGCTGGGGCAACCTCACCTACCGCAAGACCGCGCGCAACTTCGCGCCGATCATGGCGATGGCGGCGAAGTGCACGGTGGTCCAGGTGCGCGAGACGGTGGAGCTCGGCACGCTCGATCCCGAGACGGTGGTGACGCCCGGCATCTTCGTGCAGCGCGTGGTGAAGATCTCTCCCGTGCTTAGAAAGGCGGCCTGATGAAAAGGCTCGATCGCAACCAGATGGCCGCGCGAGTGGCGCGCGACATTCCGGAAGGCTCGTACGTCAATCTGGGGATCGGCCTGCCGACGCTCGTGGCCGACCACTTGCCGAAGGGCAAGGAGATCATCCTGCACAGCGAGAACGGCGTGCTTGGCATCGGACCGAAGCCGCTCGCCGGGCACGAAGACGAGGACCTGATCAACGCCGGCAAGGAGCCGGTGACGCTCCTAGCCGGCGGGGCCTACTTCCATCACGCCGACTCGTTCGCGATGATCCGCGGCCGGCATCTCGACTTCGCCGTGCTCGGCGCTTTTCAGGTCTCGGTGAGCGGCGATCTCGCCAACTGGCACACCGGCGGCGCCGATGCCATTCCGGCCGTCGGCGGCGCCATGGACCTCGCGATGGGCGCAAAGAGGGTGCTCGTCATGATGGAGCACCTCACCAAGAAGGGCGAAAGCAAGATCGTCGAGCGTTGCACCTACCCTCTGACAGGCGCTCGCTGCGTGAACCGCATCTATACCGACCTTGCCGTGATCGACGTGAAGCCCGATGGGCTTCACGTCGTGGACCTCGTCGAAGGGCTCTCCTTCGAGGAGTTGCAGCGCCTTTCGGGCGTGCCCCTGAAGCGACTCCTTACTGCGGCTTGACGCCGGCGGCGGCTAGCACCCGCTTGTTCGCCTCGATTTCGTCGCGCACCAGCTTTGAAAATTCATGGGGCGACATGTCCATGGTGTCGTTGCCGCCGTTCACCAGGCGCTCTTTCACGCCAGGATCGGCGAGCGCCTTGCGCACGTCGGCATTGAGCCTGTTCACGAGCTCGGGCGACATTTTCCCCGGGCCCCACAGTCCGAACCACAGCGGCGACTCGGTGCCCGAGATGCCGGCTTCCGCCGGCGTCGGCACCTCGGGCAGCTGCGGATTGCGCTTGGTCGTGCTGACGGCCAACGGGCGCAGCTTCCCGCCCTTGATCGCGCCCATGGCTGCTGAGATCGGCGCCCAGTAGGCGTCGACGTTTCCGGAGAACATCGCGGTGATGACTTCGGGCGTCCCCTTGAAAGGCACCTGGACGACTTTGATGCCAGTGGCGGCGATGAACTTCTCCGTCGTGAGGTGCGTACCGCTGCCGATGCCGGCGTGGCCGATATTGAGCACGCCCGGCTTGGCCTTGGCGGCCTTGACGAGGTCTGCCACCGACTTATACGCGCCGTCGGGGCGCACGGTAAGGACATTGGGCTGCACCGCCAACGGCGCGATGTCGACGAAGTCCTTGACTGTGTCGTAGGGCAGGCTCGCATAGATCGCGGGGTTTACGGTGTGCGCGTTCGAGTTCACAAGCAGCGTATAGCCATCCGGATCCGCCTTCGCGACCGCCGCCGAGCCGATCGAGCCGCCGGCACCGGCCTTGTTCTCCGGCACCACGGGCTGTCCCCACATCTCGGAAAGCCTTTGCGCCACGATACGGCCGACGATGTCGGTCGAGCTGCCCGGCGTGAAGGAGATGACCATGTGTACCGGCTTGGTGGGGTAATTCTGCGCCGACGCCTGCGCGGCGAAGGCGGCGAGCAGCAACAGCATCCAGCGTCTCATCGAGAATCCTCCATGGTTGTTATTCCTGCAACGCGCCGTCTAGGTGCGCGTTGACCTCGATCTGGCCCAATACCGGTCCGACGACTTCGACTGGCGCAGGGCCTCCGCCGTCTCATAACCCGGGGCCATCGAAGCCGTCGTGCCGGCGAGCACCTGATGGTGCTCGATATTGAGCAATCGCAGCCAACTCTGCTGGCCCATCGTCAGTGCGATGAAGCAACCGAGCTCGACGAGCTCCGGCTCGCTGAAATGGCGATGCAACCGCGCCCAGAACGCGTCGTCGGTATCGAGATGCCAGGTGATCGCCTCCGCATAGGCGAGCGCAGCCTTATCCCGGTCGCTGTACTTCGCCGACTTCTCGAAGTTCAGCAGGTCCTTCACGTGCTCCTCGATCACGCCGGCACCGGCCGCCTTGATCGAGCGCTGGTTGCCGCAGTAGTCGCACTGCACCGAACGCGAGACATACAGCCGGCACAGCTCCTTGATTGCATGGTCGCACACGCCCCGATGAAAGAGATCGCGCCACGAGTTCGCGAAAGCCCAGAACGCCGCAGGCACATGGGCGCGCACCGCCGAGCTTTCCGGCCGCGGCGTGCCTTCGCGCCGGCAGCGGTCCATCTCGGCGCGCATCGGTGCGTCCATCTTGTCCAGCGGGAAATAGCTGATGCGTTGCATGCCTGCCATCGCCTTCTCCTACGTCTTCATCGGCGGGTAGTCGCGCGACCAAACCGGGTGCTTGAGGAATTCCTTCGGCTCGTAGGTCCAGAACTGGCTTACCTTCGGGTAGGTATAGATGTTCGCGTTAACCAGCCGCCCGTCTTTCTTCTCGACCTTGCGGATGTAGATGTTGCCCACCACGTTGCCGTAGTCGTCGAACTCGATCGGGCCGCGCAGCGTGTCTGCGCGCACGGCGCGCAATGCCTTGATGAATGCCTGCTTGTCTTCGATCCTGCCCTTGAGCGCTTCGATGGCAGCGAACAACACTTCACCGTAAAGATACGTGCCGGATGCGTATTGTCCCGGGTCATAGCCGTTGTCTGCGCGGTAGGCCGCGACGAAGCGCTTGTTGATCGGGTTGTCGAGCTGCGCCGTGTACCAGCAGCTCGACAGCTTTCCTATCGCGTAGTCCCCCATGTTGCGCACCGCGACCTCGTCGAAGGCCGTCATGCCGCCGACGATCGGGGTTTTTATTCCGTATTCGTTGTACTGCTTCAGGAAGCGGAAGCCATTGATGCCGGCGAAACCCAGGAAGATGCCGTCCACATCGGGCTTGATTTGCGCGATGTACGAGCCGTAGTCGGGCACGCCGAGGGGTGAGAAAAGCTTCTGTGCGAGCGTGCCCCCTGCATCTTCGAAAACCTTGTGGAACCCGCCAAGCATCTCGTGCCCATAGGCAAAGTCGTCGGCGATCGCCGCCATGCGCTTGTACTTCAGCTGCTTGGCGCAATAATCGGCCATGGGATAGGCGCACTGCGCCGAAGTCGAGGTCGCGCGAACGAACCAGGGGTTCGCCTTGCGCTGCGTCATGTCCTCCGCACCCGCGATCGGCAAGGTCGGGATCTGCGCCGAGCGGATATAGTCGTCCATCGCGAGGGCCTCGAACGCCGCGAGCGGTCCGACCACCGCATGAACCCTTTGGCGCTCTACGAGCTCCTGCATCTTCGTGCGGGCCTGCGCGGGTATGGCAGCGGTATCGGCCACGGTGAGCTCGACCTTGCGTCCGCCCATCGTGTAGTTCTTTTCCTTGAGAAAGATGGTGAGGCCACGCTCCATGTCGATGCCCCCTGAAGCGAGCGGGCCGGTCTTTATGCTGAGCAAACCCAGCCGGACGGGCTCAGACTGAGATCGGACGATTGCGGGGAATCCCAGAGCCGATGCGCCGGCGACGGCCCCCGCAGCCTGAATGAACCTACGACGTTGCATGGCCATGCGGTCCTCCTCCTCGAAGCTAGGCTATCACTTCTCGGCTTCGATCATCGAGTATCCGGGCTCGGCAGCAAGGCATTTCGCCTCCGGCAGCCTGAGCTCGCGGCGCACGATGTTCGTGCCGAGCACGATCGAGACCATCTTGTAGAAGGCGTGGCGCCGGCTCATCCCTTCGCGCCCCATGCCGCAATCGGAGGCGAGCACCAGCCGGTCCGCCGGGATGTGTGCGAGCGCCTTGCGCACGAGGGCCGCCACCTGGTCGGGGGTCTCGACCTGCAGCGTGTGGTGATCGACCACGCCGATGCACACCTTCTTGTCCCGTATCTTCTTGCCGATCGCCTCGAGATCCATCCCGGCGGAGCTGCAGGTCTCGAACGTGATCACGTCGGCGTCGACCCGGCTCAAGGCATCGAGCGCCGGCACATAACTCGGCTGCTTGGCGAAGAGCCGCTGTGCCGCCGGGTTTCCCCAGCAGGTGTGACACCAGATCTCGGTCTTGGCGCGCAGCCCGCGCACGGTGTTGTTGAACACCTCGACCATGAAATCGGCGTTCAGCACGTCGTCCGACAATCCCTTGGCGGCGAGGAGGTGGATCTGCGGCTCCTCCATCTGGATCACCTTGCAGCCGGCGTCCGCGAGCTCGTGCAGCTCGGCGTTCAGCGCATCGCTGACGGCAAGAATGCTCTTCCTCAGGTCCCTGTAGTGCAGATCGCGCACTGCCATCGCGATCAACTCGGCGGTGATGGTGCCGAACTTGACCGGCTTCTTCGTCTGCCGCTGCGCGGCTTTCCAGATTGCGGTGTAGCGCAGCTTTCCTCTTCCCACCGGACCAACGAGGTCCGGCATGACGCGGGTCTCGAGCACGTCGTGCAGGATGTGCCCGGGCTTGGTCGGGAGGCCGGCGAGCCCCCCCTTCACCTGATAGGGCCGCGCGCCGCTGAAGCCCTCCATGTGCAGCGGGGCGTAGGAAAACCAGTTATGCCCTGCTACATCGGAGTCAAAGCGTGAATCGCCGTCGGTGACGATATCGAGCCCGGCGACCTCCTGGTCACGCATATAGACCGACACCGCATCCAGATATTGCTCGCGGTAGGTGCGGTCGACCATCGCCTCGCGGAAATCGCGGCTGCCCAGGTTCTGCGTGTACCAGCCTGGACGCGGCAGCGAGCCGATGATGCTCGTGGGCATGACGACGCCTGCCGTGGCCGTGTACATCAGCTCAGGCCGTCGCTCACTTGCACGTTCTCGGGCTTGAGCTCGATGCCGGAGGCCTTCGCCTCCATGAGAAGCAGCGTCGAGAAATCCTGCTCCGTCATGCCCTGCCCGATCATCTGCTGCAGCAGGTCGCGCGTGAGCGAGGTGAGCGGCATGGGCACCTCGAATTCCCGGCCAGCGTCGAGGCCAAGATCGAGATCCTTGCGCAGGAGCTTGGGCGTGAACGTGACATGAAAGTCGAGATTCACGAGCGCAGGGGTCTTATAGCGGGTGAACATCGACCCCATCACGCTCTTGTTGAGGAAGTCGAGGAATGCATGCCTCGGCATCCCGGCCTTTTCCGCGAGGACGGTGATCTCGCAAAGGTTCTGGATCACCACGCCAAGCATGACGTTATGGCAAATCTTCGCGATGCGAGCGAGCTCACCCTCGCCGACGTAGCTCGATCCCACGCCCATCATGTCGAGGTAGGGCTTCGCCTTCTCGTAGGCGGACTTCGGGCCGGAGACGACGAAAGTGAGCTTCCCGGCCTTGATCACCTTCGCGTTGCCGCTTACCGGCGCGGCGAGATATTCGACGCCTTTCGCTTTCAACATCTGACGCAGCTCGGCCGATCCATCCAGCGAGATCGAGGAGCATTCGACGACCATCTTCGGCTTGCCGCCTTTGGAGCCTGAGGCTAGCGCCTTGCCGATGACCTCCTTCACATCGTCGAGGGTGGAGACCATGACGAAAAGGATGTCCTTCGTGGAGAGCTCTTCGAGCTGATTGACCACCTTCGCGCCGTATTTCTCGAGCGGCCGGGCTTTCTCCTTCGTGCGGTTCCAGACGGCGATGTCGCAGCCGCCCTTCGCCAGGCGCTCGGCCATGGCGTAGCCCATGCGGCCGGTGCCGATCCAGCCGAGGCTTTCAGTACGGGTTGGCAATGGGCAAGTCCTCCGCGGGGAAAAGCGAGATGATCTGAGCGCCCTTCGGCGTGAGGATGACTTCCTCCTCGATGCGCGCGGCCGATACGCCGTCCGACGCCGGGCAGTACGTCTCGACGGCGAACACCATGCCGGCCTTGAGCTCGATCGGCTCGCGCAGCGAGCTCAGGCGAGAAATGAGCGGCCGCTCGTGCAGCCCGAGGCCGAGGCCGTGGCAGAAGTTGAGGCCGAAAGCGTCCATCTCGCTTGCGAAGCCGATCTCCTTCGCTTCCGGCAGCGCGCGCGCGATCTTGTCGCTCGACATGCCGGGCTTGAGGAGCTCGATCGCCCGGTCCATCCACTCCCGCGCCTTCTTGTAGGCGGTGCGCTGGGCGGGCGTCGCACGGCCGACATTGAACGTCCGGTAGTAGCACGTGCGGTAGCCCATGAACGACTGGATGATGTCGAAGAAGGCCTGGTCGCCCGGGCGAATGAGGCGATCGGTGAAGTTGTGCGGATGCGGGCTGCAGCGCTCGCCGGAGATTGAATTGATGGCCTCGACGCAGTCGGAGCCCATCTCGTAAAGGCGCTTGGTGGCGAGCGCGACGATCTGCGATTCCTGCACGCCGGGCTTCAGCGCCTCTGCGATGTCCTGGTACACACCGTCGACCATGGCGGAAGCCATGTTGAGCAGCGTGAGCTCGTCGATGTTCTTCACCTCGCGCGCTTCGAGCATCACTTGCTGCCCGTCGCGCACCTTGATGCCGGCTTTCTGCAGCTCGAAGAGCATCGGCGGCTCGACCACGTCCAAGCCCAGCGGCATGTCGCCGACGCCCTCCTCGTCAAGAATGGCCTTGATCTCCTTGGCGGCTTCGCGGAACAGCGTCAGGTCGCCGCCCGTCGCGCCGCGCAGGCCGAGAAGGCCGGCGCGGCAATGGTCGGCATGGAGCCACGGCGCATGCAGCTTGTGATGGCGCGCGGCACTGCCGAAGTCCCAGATGTAGGGATCGCCGTTCCCGGTGATGAGCGAATAGCGCGTGAGCTTGTCGCGCGCCCATTCGCCGATCACGGTGCTGGTCGTGTAGCGGATGTTGTGCTGGTCGAAGGAGAGCAGCGCCCCGAGCCCCGAATGCGCGAGCGCCGCACGCACGCGCGCGAGCCGGTAATCGTGCAGCCGGCGGAAATTGACGCGCTCCTCGAAATCGACCTGCGTGCGGCCCGGCGCCTGCAGCGGCCGATCCCAGCGGTGATGCGGGTTGATATCGTCCGGACGAACCTTCTTGGGCTGGGGACGCCCGCTTCTTCCAGACCCTTTGGCCATCGATCCTCCTCGAGGGAGGGAGATTCTAGCCGGAGACGAGTTCGATACGACGCTTCAGGCGCGCGGCTGTTTCGCTGTCGCCCGCCTGCTCCGCGCGCTTGAGCTGCACGCCGAGCCACGCGAGCAGCGGACGGCGCCATCCCAGGCCGGACGAGATCTCGACCGCGTTCGCGATGCCCTGCGGGTCGATGCTCGCCGTGCGCATTTGAACCCCATAAGCGACCAGTCGCGAGAAGGGCTCGCTGCTCGACGTGCGGGCAACGCGCCCTTCCAGGTACTCGGCGTAGGCGCGCTCTTCCGCGCCGGCATCCCGGCGGAGCATCTCGAAGCCTTTGCAGGGCTCGAACACCAGGCTCGCCACCTGCGCTGCGCAGCGGACAAGCTCCGCGCGCGCCACCAGGTCGGCGCGCCCGGTCGCCGTAAGCTCCGAACGCGCGCGCTTGAACTCGGACTCTGCGCCCGCCGTGTCGCCGCTCAGATACAACTGCTGGAACACCTGCATCGAGTCGAACGCGTTCTGCTGCCACGCCGGCACCGGCGGATTGTTGCCGCAGCCCGCCGCGAGGACGAGCACTAGGGCAGCCGGATATCGGGCTTTTGCTGATAGGGCCATTTCTTGTTGATCTCGTCGATCAGGTTCGAGATCTTGCGTACGTTGGCATCGACGTCGGCGCGCAGTCGCACGAGATCCGTCGTCGCCTCCTTGGCGTTCGCGCTCGTCACCTCGGCGTCGGCCAGGATCTGATCGGCGCGCTTGAGGCTTGCGCGCACGTCCGTGAGCACGCTGTTCAGCTGCTCGACCGCCTTCTCCGTGCCTTCGATGGCTCCGCCCTGCGAGAAAAGGCGCTCCTCGGTCTTGAGGACCAGCTTGTCGGTGCGCCCGACGAGCGAATCGACCGACATCAGCAATGCATTGGCTCGATCAAGCGTGGCGACGAGCTTCTTCGCCTCCTCTTCGTTGCCGAGCAGCATGCCGAGCACGCCATATTGGCCGGCAGCACGCGCCGTCACCGAGCGCACATCGGCCAAAGCAAGCTGAAGATTGCCGCCCGTCCCAGTCATCTGCTCCACGTTCTCAAGCGTGCTCCGCAGCGTCGCCACCATTCGCGGAATCTCTTCGGAGGTGTCGCCTCGCAAGACGTTCCGCACTGCGTCGTCCGGCAGCGGCGCATCGCTCAAGTTCGCCGTGTACGCCCGGATGCGGGTCGAGCCGACGATGCCGCGCTCGAGCGTGAAGATGGTCGTCTGGCGCAGCCAGTGCGCGTCTTTCCGCGGCACGTCGATTTCGATGCGCGCACGCCCCAGCTCGTCCAGCGCCAGCCGCTTGACGCGGCCAATGGGAAAACCGGAAAAAGTGAGGTCCATGCCGACGCTCACGCCCTCGCCGTTCTCGGCGATGAGCGTGAGCTGCTGGTCGTCCTCGAACACACCGCGCGCGTAGAGCGCATAGAGGACGAAGCCGGTGCCGAGCACGACTGCGAGCCCCACGAGCAGCCCGACGCGGAATTGAAGGCCCTTCGGGACAGACGTTTGCGCGCTGTCGCGGTCCATGAAGTAACTCTTTGTTTTGATTATAGCGAGCACCTGATGTGCGCCGGGCGCGCCGCTTGCTCGACCGGGCGCATGCCGCAATCGATGAAAGCGACGTTCGCGCTGCTCGAGGAGACAACCGGCGCCTGGTCTGCCGACTACGCCCCCAGCATGGGGGCAGCCCTCTCGTATTACCGTCATTGCCGTCGCAGGCTTTGTATTCGGTGCGGAGGCGGCGCGGGGCGAGATCTTCGGCCAGCTCGCCGGCCTCGTTGGGCCCGAAGGCGCAAAGGGCATCCAGGGGCTGTTGCAGGCGGCGGATCAGCATTGCGGGCATCGCCACGCTGATCCTGGGTGCGACGACCGTCTTTGGCGAACTGCAGAACGCGCTCGATCGCATCTGGCGCGCGCCGGCGCGCGAAGCGAGCACGGGGTGGTGGAACCTCCTGCGAACCCGCCTCCTTTCATTCGGCATGATCCTCGGCATCGCGTTCTTGTTGACAGTCTCCCTCGTCCTGAGCGCCGCCATCGCCGCACTCGGGAGGTGGTGGGGAGCGGCCGAGGTGCTGGCGCACGTGCTCGAGCTCGCGCTGAGCTTCGGGCTCACGACCGTTCTGTTCGCGCTGATCTACAGGTTCATCCCTCGCGCGAGCGTGGCCTGGCGCGACGTGTGGATCGGTGCCGCGGTGACCGCGATTCTTTTCGCCGTCGGCAAGCTGCTCATCGGCCTTTATCTCGGCAAGAGCAGCGTGGCCTCGAGCTTCGGCGCTGCCGGGTCGCTCGTGGTGGTCATCCTGTGGGTGTACTACTCTGCGCAGATCTTTCTTTTCGGCGCCGAGTTCACGTGGGTCTACGCGCATGAGCACGGCTCGCGTCGCGGCCAGCCCAGGCCGGGAATGGAGCCGGCGTCAACAGTGCCGGCGCCGGCGCCAAACATGCCACGTCCAGCGCCTCGCCTGCCCGCCCCCGCGGCGCCGACCGTCTGGCGGCAGCGACACCCATTCGGCGGTCTGGGCATCGCCTTCGTTGCAGGCGTAACAATCGGCACGGCAAAATCGATAGGCGAGCATCTCCTCGCCCGGAAATGGAGCTCCACATGAAGAAATGGCTTTGCCTTGCACTGCTTGCCGGATGCTCCAGCGTGCAGTGGGACAAGCCCGGCGCCAGCACGGAAAGCGTCGACGCCGACCTGCGAAGCTGCAACGCCATGGTGCATGCGACGCCCGGGATCCCTTCGCCGCGGACGACGTCGAATTCCCCGGAAGTGCGCATGTCGCCCACCACGGGCGTAAGCGTGCAAAGCGCGGGTGCGTACGGCGACGCCGACAAGCAGCTCCTGCAGAGCAAGCGCGTGGAAGACTGCATGCGCGATCGCGGATATACGCTTAAACCGGGCTGACGCTCAGACGTACTTCAGCGCCAGCCCGACGATCTCGATCAGTCCGAGGGCAAAGAAGAGGCGCACCATCCCGCCCATGACGGCGACGGGCACCGAGCGCGGGTCGCGCGTTGCTTCGAGCCCGGCCGAGATCGGGATCACGCCCACCACCACGCCGAAGGCCACGCTCTTCAGGACGAATCCGCCGAGCGCAAGCGGGGTGAAGACGCGAGCGACGGTGCGCGTGAAGGGGTCGAAACCCCACGGCGACGCGCCGTACAAGAGAACGTACGACAGCGCGATCACGAACACGCAGGCGAGCGTCGTGAGCGCAAAGACCGAAGCTGCCGCTGCGGCCACCCGCGGCACGAACTCGCGCTCGAAAGGCTCGATGCCCGCGCTCGCCAGGTCATGGAATTCGCCCGCATTGCGCATCATCGCAATCTCGGCGCTGATGGCCGCGCCCGAGCGCAGCGCGACGAAAAGCGCGGTGAGGAGCGGCATCAGCTCCAGCACCAGCGCTCGAAAGATCAGCTCGAGCGCGTAGCCCTCGAGCGCGAACTCGCGCGCCACGTTGAGCGTTATCGTCGCGACGACCACACCGAGCGCCGCGGCGAAAAGAGCGAAGCCCGGCAGCACCTGCCAGGCCGTGAAGTACACCTGCCGAGTGGTCGCTATGCGTGCATTCGGCGTATAGAGTTTGGGCGAGAGAACCGCCGCGACTACTGCGAAAGCGAAACGCGCCGCCCGACCCCATGCCTGGACCCAGCGAACGGCATGGCCGGCTTCGTTCACTGGCCGCGGGCGAGCCCCTCCACGCGCTCGCGCGCAAGCTTCACCTTGTCGGCGGCGCGGAGGATCTCTTGCCAGGTCGTCTCGTCGACCGGGATCCCATCGCGACTGCGTTTCGCGCGGAGCTCGCGCTCCGGCTCCCCCGCGATGCGCACGCGATCGAAGCCCGGCGCCGGGCGCGACTTGCGCAGCCAGTCGAGGAAGAGCCGCGCCTCTCGCTCGAAAGCCGCCTGGGTGCCCAGGCGCTTCGCATCGATCACGATGACGAGCATGCCGTTCAGGACCCGCTGCTTTGTGGATTCATCGTAGTGCCAGGTACCGCCACCGGTCAGCGCGCCGCCGAGAAGCTCGCAGGCGATCGCCATGCCGTATCCCTTGTGCTCGCCGAAGGGCAGCATCGCGCCGTATGGCGGTATGACGGCGTAACGGGGATCAGTGGTCGGGTTGCCTTCAGGATCGATCAAGCGACCGAGCGGCACCTTGTCGCCCTTGTTGTGCGCCACGCGGAGTTTTCCCTGCGCGACTGCGCTCGTCGCATAGTCGAGCACGAACGGCGCCTCGCCAGGCAAAGGAATGCCGATGCAGCAGGGATTCGTACCGAAGCGCGCATCACGCCCCCCGTAGGCCGCCACGCGGGCGTGCGAGATGACGTTGACGAAGTGGATCGACACGAAGCCCTGCGCGACCGCCATCTCGGCCCAGGCGCCGATCCGGCCGAGGTGGTGCGAATTGCCGAGCGTCATGACGCACGAGCCGAGCTTGGCTGCCCGGTCGATCGCCATCTGCATCGCTTCGCCGCCAATCACCTGGCCGTAGCCCTTGCAGCCGTCCAGCGCGAGAAGCGCGCCTGCATCGAGCGTCGCCTTCGGATGCTGGTTCGGCGCCAACCCGCCCTCGAGCACGGCGTCGATGTAGCGCGGAATCATGCCGATGCCGTGCGAGTCGTGGCCGAGCAGGTTCGCGGTCACGAGGTTTTCGGCGACGAGCTTGGCCTCGCGCGCGTCGCTGCCGCCCGCGGCAACCACGGCTTCTATGGCGCGCGTGAGCGGCGCCGCTTTGAACACAGTGTCCATCATTCTCCCGAAAAGAGGCGGGCAGTTTAGACTAAGAACTCCAATGAGGAAGAAGAAGCCAGAGGAACTGCGGAGCTTTCGCTGGTACGGAGCGCACGACCTGCGGGCCTTCGGCCATCGCTCGCGGACCGCGCAGATGGGCTACGACCGCAGCGACTACGCCGGCAAGCCGGTCATCGCGATCATCAATACATGGTCGGACATCAATTCCTGCCACACGCACTTCAAGCAGCGCGTGGAAGAAGTGAAGCGCGGCGTGTGGCAGGCGGGCGGCTTCCCGGTCGAGATGCCGGCGATGTCGCTCGCAGAGGTCATGCAGAAGCCGACCACCATGATGTATCGCAACTTCCTCGCCATGGAGACCGAGGAGCTGCTGCGCTCCTACCCCGCCGATGGCGCGGTGCTCATGGGCGGCTGCGACAAGACGACGCCGGCCCTCGTGATGGGCGCGACCAGCATGAACCTCCCGGCGATCTACATGCCCGCCGGGCCGATGCTGACCGGCCACTGGCGCGACCAGACGCTCGGCTCGGGCTCCGACACCTGGAAGTACTGGGCGGAATTGCGCGCGGGGAATATCACCGAGCGCGACTGGAACGAGATCGAGGACGGCATCGCCCGCTCGCCCGGCACCTGCATGACGATGGGCACTGCCGCTACGATGATGTCGGTCACAGAAGCTCTTGGTCTTGCCTTGCCGGGCGCGTCGTCCATACCGGCGCCGGATTCGAACCACGCCAAGATGGCCACCCTCTGCGGCAAGCGCGCGGTAGAGATGGTGTGGGAAGACCTGAAGCCGCGCGACATCCTCACGGCAAAGTCGTTCGACAATGCGATCGTCACGCTGATGGGGATGGGCGGCTCGACGAACGCGCTCATCCACCTCGTCGCCATGGCCGGGCGCGCGGGCATCAAGCTGCCGCTCGAGCGCTACAACGAGTTCTCGGCGAAGACGCCGCTCCTCGCCAACGTTCGCCCCTCGGGCGATAGATACCTGATGGAGGACTTCTACTACGCGGGCGGCCTGCGAGCGCTGCTCGCGGAGCTCAAGGACCTGCTCAATCTCGATTGCCCGACCGTGAACGGCAAGACGCTCGGCGAGAACCTCGCCGGTGCCCGCATCCATAACGAGGAGGTCATCCGCCCGCGCTCGCGCCCGCTGAAAGCCTCCGGCGGCCTCGTCGTCCTGAAAGGCAATCTCGCGCCCAGCGGCGCCGTCATCAAGGCGGCGGCCGCGACGCCGCGCCTCCTGAAGCACACCGGAGAGGCCGTGGTCTTCGAGGACTACAACGACATGGCGGCACGCATCGATCGCGACGATCTCGCGGTGACGGCCGACTCGGTGCTCGTGCTGCGCAACGCAGGCCCGCTCGGCGGGCCCGGCATGCCGGAATGGGGCATGCTGCCGGTGCCGAAGAAGCTCCTGAAGCAGGGCGTGCGCGACATGGTGCGCCTCTCGGACGCACGTATGAGCGGGACGAGCTACGGCACCTGCGTGCTGCACGTCGCGCCCGAGTCGTTCGTCGGCGGACCGCTCGCGCTGGTGAAGAACGGCGACCTGATCGAGCTCGATGTCGAGCGGCGCGAGCTCAACCTCAAGGTGGATGCCGCAGAGCTCGCGCGAAGAAAGGCCGCGTGGCGCGCGCCCGAGCGCAAGTACGCTCGCGGCTACGGGGCCATCTTCTCGCGCCATATCAAGCAGGCGGACGAAGGCTGCGATTTTGATTTCCTTGAAGGCACGGCGCCCATCCCCGAGCCCGAGATCCACTAATGGACTTGCCGCGCAACGCCTTCAAGCAGGCGCTCAAGGCCGGCCAGGCGCAAATCGGCCTATGGTCGAGCCTTTCGTCCAACTATACGGTCGAGGTGATCGCCGGCGCGGGCTTCGACTGGCTGCTGCTCGACATGGAGCATTCGCCGAGCGACCTCGAGAACCTGCTGTCGCAGCTGCAGGCAGCGGCCTCATATCCCGCCCATCCGGTGGTGCGCGTTCCCTGGAACGACATGGTGAGCATCAAGCGGGTGCTGGATGTCGGCGCCCAATCGCTCCTCGTGCCCTACGTCTCGAGCGCGCAGGAGGCGGCGGCCGCCGTGTCTTACACGCGCTATCCGCCCAAGGGAGTGCGGGGCGTCGCAGGCACCACCCGCGCGACGCGCTTCGGGCGCATCAAGGACTACGCACGGCGCGCCCACGAGGAGATCTGCCTTCTCGTGCAGGTCGAGACGCAGGCAGGATTGGACGCCATCGAAGCGATCTGCCAAGTCGAGGGTATCGACGGCGTTTTCGTCGGTCCAGCCGACCTGCACGCCTCGCTCGGCCATCCCGGCGAGATCGCGAATCCCAAGGTGAAGCCGCTGATCGATGACGCGATCCGCCGCATCCGCAAGAACGGCAGAGCGCCCGGCATCCTGACGCCCAGCGAGGAAGACGCGCGCCGCTGGCTCGAGTGCGGCGCGCTCTTCGTGGCGGTCGGCGCCGACGTCGGTATCCTGGCACGCGGCGCGGATGCCCTCGCCGCCAAATTCAAGAAGACATGAAACCCGAAATCATCATCACCGCCCGCGGCCACGCCGGCACCATGGCCACGCTGCAAGCCGAGTTCACCGCGCATCTTCTCGCCGACGCGCCGGACCGTGCCGCCTTCCTCAAGCAGCACGCGAGCACCGTGCGCGCCGTGGCCACCTTCGGCCCAATGACGGTCGACGGCAAGTTCATGGACACCCTGCCGAAGCTCGAGATCATTTCCAACTTCGGCGTGGGCGTGGACGCGATCAATCTCGATGACGCCAAGAAACGCGGCATCATCGTCACCAACACGCCCGACGTGCTGAACGAGGCGGTCGCCGATACGGCGCTCGCCCTGGTGCTGAACACGGTGCGCCGGTTTCCCCAGTCTGAGGTCTATCTGCGCGCAGGCAATTGGGCGGCGCGCGGGCCTTACCCGCTCACGACCGATGCGGGCGGCAAGGTGCTCGGCATCCTCGGGCTCGGTCGGATCGGCGAAGCGATCGCCAGGCGCGCCCTCGCCTGCGGCATGCGCATCCGTTATCACAATCGTCGGGAGAAGGATGTCCCTTATCCCTACGATCCCGATCCCGTGACTCTGGCGAAGAACAGCGACGTCCTGATGATCGTGACGCCTGGCGGACCGGAAACCAACAAGCTCGTCGACGCCAAGGTGCTTGATGCGCTGGGACCGGAGGGCTTTCTCGTGAACATCGCACGCGGCTCCGTGATCGACGAGCCGGTGCTCCTGCGCTACCTGCAGGAAAAGCGCATCGCAGGCGCGGGGCTCGACGTCTTTGCCGACGAGCCGCGGGTGCCGCCGGAATTCTTCGCGCTCGAAAATGCAGTGCTATTCCCGCACGTGGGCAGCGCGACCGTCGAGACCCGCAAGGCAATGGGAGACCTGCAGATTGAGAACCTGCGTCTTCACTTCGCCGGAAAGCCGGTGAAGACGAGAGTCGTTTAGGCGAGAAGGCTGCGCAGCATCCACGCCGTCCTTTCATGGACCTGCATGCGCTGCGTCAGGAGGTCCGCGCTCGGCTCATCGTTCACCTTGTCGACCAGAGGGAACACGGACCGCGCGGTCTTCACGACCGCTTCCTGGCCCGCGACGAGCTCGCGGATCATGTCCTCGGCGGCCGGCACACCCTTCGGCTCCCTGATCGACGTAAGCTTCGAGAATGCGCCGTAGGTGCCGGGTGCCGGGTGGCCGAGCGCGCGAATGCGCTCGGCGATCAGATCGACGGCCAGCGCGAGCTCGTTGTACTGTGTCTCGAACATGAGGTGCAGCGTCTGGAACATCGGCCCGGTAACGTTCCAGTGGAAGTTGTGGGTCTTGAGATACAGGGTGTACGTGTCGGCGAGCAGGCGTGCGAGGCCTTGGGCGATCTTCGCGCGGTCGGCTTCTTTGATGCCAATATCGATGGCGGCGTCGGTTTTCATGTCGGCTCCTTCCCGGCCATTCTTCTAGGTGGATGGCCGGCAGGTCCAATTGATTAAATTCAAGGCCCCGTTTGCCGACCGCTATGAGGACGATGGCGAGCCGGCCGCGGACTGCAGCCAGTTCTGCAGCCCGAGCTGCTCGGCGAGGTCGATCTGGGTTTCGAGCCAGTCGATGTGCTCCTCCTCGCCCTCGAGGATGTCTTCCAGGATTTCGCGCGAGACGTAGTCCTTGACCGTCTCGCAGTGGGCGATCGCCTCCTGCAGCACGGGCCGTGCAATGCGCTCCTGCTTGAGGTCGCACTTCAGCGCCTCGAGCGCGTTCTCGCCGATCAGGAGCTTGCCGAGGTCCTGGAGATTCGGCAGGCCTTCGAGGAAAAGAATCCGCTCGATCAGCCGATCGGCGTGCTTCATCTCGTCGATCGACTCCTTCTTCTCGTAGTCCTCGAGCTTCTTCAGCCCCCAATTGCCGAGCATTCGGGCATGCAGGAAGTACTGGTTGATCGCGGTGAGCTCGTTGAACAGCACCTTGTTCAAGTGCTGCACGACCTTGGCGTCGCCTTTCATCGCGTCCTCCCTCGGGAACTTCGATTCTAAGGAGAAGCGCTCAGGAGGCGGCGGCGAGCGCGTCGGTGGCCTGCACGTCGCGCAGCAGTTCGTCCGCGCAATCGCGGCAACGACCGCAGCCCGAGCCGACGCCTAGCTCGAGCGCCAGTTGATCGACCGAGCAGGCACCGCGCTGTGCGCATTCACGCACTGCTTTCTCAGTTATGGCGTTGCAGAGGCAGATGTACATGGTCAGTTGAGAACTATTATCAATATAACGATCATAATAATCAAGTAGCTAGTATTCACTGACCTATAAGACGATGTTTGATATACGTCAAACGTATTTGAGAACTATTGACGATTACACTGATAATTATTATCGTCTGCAACATGATCAAACCTGAGAGCCTTCCGCCACGGCAGCCGGTCCCGGTGAAGGTACCGAGCGGGAGGCTCTTGGGAAGCCACAAGGAGCTCGTCATCACCCATAACGGCCGCGATTACCGCCTGCGCGTCACGCAGAACGGCAAGCTGATCCTCACCGCCTGATTCCATGGGGCAAATCCTCCTCGTCACGCTGCGCGAAGGCATCGAGATGTTCCTCATCGTCGCCATCGCCGCCGCTTACCTGCGCAAGACCGGACGCGCCGCCCTGCTGCCCGCGGTGGCTTGGGGAACCGGCACCGCGGTGCTCGTCTCGGTGGTGCTGGGCGTCTTTCTCGCCGAAGTCGCCGTGACGCCGAAGTTGGAAAGCCTGCTCGCCCTCGTCGCCGCCGTACTCGTGATCTCGATGGTCATCTACATGCTGCGCGCCGCGAAGGAGATGCGCCGGCATATCGGGGCACGCCTCGAAGCAGCGGCCCAGCGCGCCGATCGCGCCGCATGGCTTGGGGTGTTCCTATTCGTGGTATTCATGATCACGCGCGAGGGCATGGAGACGGCGTTCATCACCGCCTCGCTCTTCCGGCAGACCGATACAGGCCATTTCGTCTGGGGAGCGCTCGCCGGGCTCGGGCTCGCCGGGCTCCTCGCCTGGGCCTGGTCGCGCTACGGTCATCTCGTCGACCTTGGGCTCTTTTTTCGCGTGACCTCGATCTTTCTGCTGCTCTTCGCGGTGCAGCTCATCATCTATGCGTTCCACGAGGCGACCGAAGCCGCCCTGCTGCCGATCGACAACGCCTACTGGCACATCGCGACCGAGCCGTACGGGCCCGAAGGCCAATACGGCGCCATGCTGACCTATGCCCTCGTGCTCGTGCCCGCGGCATGGCTCGCGCTTGCCGCACTAAGAATCCGCACGCGCATCAGTAAACCCGCTTAGCGCCAGCCAGCGGCGCGGCGCGCCGCAAGCCAGCCTTGTTCGCGCCCACAAAGGAGGCTGGCCTTGATGCTTTTCCGTGTTTTGCTCGTAACGACAACGCTTGTTTTCGCCTCGCCCGCCCTCGCGGGCGATTCGCCCTTCGGCTACGTGTACACGACGGACACTCATTCCAAGGGCGAACGCGAATTCGAGCAGTGGATCACTCATCGCGAGGGACAGTCCCAAGGCGAGTTCGACCTCTGGCAGGGGCGCTCCGAGATCGAGTACGGCGTCACCGATCGCCTGCAGACGGCGCTCTACCTCAACTACAGCAGCGTCAATGCGTTTCATAACCGCCCCGACGGCACGACCGGGCCCGGCGCCTTCGTGCCGGACGATGCCGACCCCGATGCGCGCTACGAGAAGCGATTCTTCGAATCGATCTCCAACGAATGGATCTACCGGGTGCTGAGCCCGTACAAGGATTCGATCGGCCTCGCGCTCTACATCGAGCCGAGCTGGGGACCGGACAAGCGCGAGCTCGAAGGCAAGCTCATCCTGCAGAAGAATTTCCTCGAGGATCGGCTCGTCTGGGCCGCCAACTTCTCCGCCGCCGCGGAAAGCGAGCGCTTCCACGGGGAATGGGAGCGAGAGGGCGAGCTCGAGTTCACCACCGGCCTCGCCTATCAGTTCGTGCCGCGCTGGCATGCCGGTGCCGAGTACCGGTATCACTGCGGCTATGACGGCCGCGGTTTCTCCAGCGCGAAGCGCGCCTACGCCGCCAGCTTTTTCGGTCCCTCGATCCACTATGCGCGCGAAGGCTGGTGGATCACGGCCACCTTCCTGAGGCAGCTTGCGAATGCCAAGGCGTATAGCGACGGGGCCCAGGCGGACATCATCGGCGGTCGCTTCTATGGCGAGCACCATGAGCGCCAGGAGCTCCGGCTGCGGATCGGCTTGAGCTTTTGATGAATCCTGCGTTCCTCGCGGCCCCGCTCGCCGTGCTGCCGGCGGCGCACGCCACGACCTACCTCACGATCGAGCAGGCGCAGCAGGTGCTGTTTCCCCGCGCTCGCTTCACGCCGGTCGATGTGAAGCGGAAGGAACAGGTGTGGCGCGCGTCCGACGCGGGCTGGTTCATTGTGGACGATGTGCTCGGCAAGCACGAGCTCATCACGTATGCCGTCGGCCTCGACCCGCAGGGCCGGGTGCGCGGCATCGAGATCCTCGCCTATCGCGAATCGCACGGGGGCGAGATCCGCGACCCGGGATGGCGGCTGCAGTTCGCCGGCAAGACCGCGCGCGATCCGCTCCAGCTGGATCGCGATATCCGCAACATCAGCGGCGCGACGCTTTCCTGCCGCCACGTCACCGACGGCGTGAAGCGCATCCTGGCCATGTATGAACGAGACTTGCGCAACCGTTAGGCGCGGCCGGCCTTTGCTCGGAACGCTGGTCGAGATTCGCGCGCGCGGCCCAGCCCCGGGTGCAGCCGTCGAGCACGCATTCCGCGCGATCGAGAGGGTGCACCGTGCGATGAGCGCGCAGGAAAGCTCGAGCGACATCGCGCGCCTGCGCTCCGGCCAATGGGCCGCCCTCGATCCCTGGACACGCCGCGTCGTCGAGCGCGCCGAGGAACTGCGCCTGTTGAGCGATGGACTCTTCGACTGCGCGGCTTGCGGTTACTCGCTCGATGGCATCGCGAAGGGCTTTGCCGTCGACCGGGCAATCGATTGCCTCGAGGCGGCGGGAATGACAGCGGGTGTCGTGAACGCCGGCGGTGACCTCCGTGTCTTCGGCGAACAATACGAGCCGCTCCATGTCCGGCCGGCCGCGATGCCGGATCGGGTCATCTACGTCGGCAAAGTTCGCCACGCGGCGGTCGCCACTTCCGCAAGCCTCGGCGTGGTGCATCCCCTGGGCGGCGCCTGCCACGGGACGGGGGTGACGATCCTCGCGAGCGACTGCATGACGGCAGACGCGCTTACCAAGCCCTGCCTCCTGGAGCCGCAACGTGCCCATGAGCTCGCGCGCCGGGTCGCGGCGCGCGTCTTGAGGTCCGAATGAATCGGCTGCCGGTTCTGCAGCGCTTGCTGCTCTATGCCAGCTTCTTGCTGCTCGTGGCAACGGGCATAGCCTGGGAAGCGCTTACCCCGGGACCTGGGGCGGCGATGCTGATGAAGATCCACGGCGCCGCCGCCATGCTTGCGCTCGTTCTGGTCGGCACGTTGCTGGTCCAGCACGTCCCGACGGGCTGGATGTCGCTCAAAAACCGCCGGTCCGGGACGCTCCTCATCGGCAGCCTCGGCTGGCTCGCGGTCAGCGGCTACCTTCTCTACTACGCCGGAGACGAATCGCTGCGGTCGTTCGCCTCCAAGTCGCACCTGTGGATTGGTTTGACGGCATGCGTAATCGTGGCCTTGCACATCAGGAGATCTGCTGCGATAACCTACCGCGCTAATGCTCGCGCGTGAGCTCGTCTCGCTCCATGAATCCCCGCACGAGGTGGCGCCTTTCAGCGAGCGCTATCCCGGGCTTACCGCGCAAACCGGCTATCAGGCGGCCCGGGCGCTGCATGAGCACCGCGTCGCCAGTGGATGGCAGTCCGTCGGCCGCAAGATCGGCTTCACCAACCGCCAAATTTGGCCGCGTTACGGTGTCTATGAGCCAATCTGGGGCACGGTGTACGACCGCACCATGCTGCGTGCAGTGGGCAATCGCGCGCGAGTCCCGCTCGCGGGACTGGTCAACCCGCGCATCGAGCCCGAAATCTGTTTCTGTCTTCGTGCCTCTCCCGGCGCCGCCCCGCTCCTCGACTGCATCGCATGGATGGCGCATTCGGTCGAGATCGTGCAATGCCACCATCCAGCATGGAAGCTCACGCTCGCCGATGCGACCGCGGACAATGGCCTGCACGGTCGCCTGATCGTCGGTGCGCCGGCGCCGCTGCCGGCGGATGCTCGATCGGTGCTCGCGCGCCTCGAGGTTCGCCTTTTTCGCGACGGCGCGCTCATCGACCAGGGCGTGGGTGAAAACGTGCTCGGCAGCCCGATCGCCGCGCTCGAGCATCTGGTCGGCGTACTGGCGAAGCAAGGCGGCAGGCCGCTTGCGCCCGGAGAAATCGTCACCACCGGCGTCATCACCGATGCCCATCCAGTCGCGCCCGGGGAGGTGTGGAGCACCCGAGTCGACGGGGCGGAGCTTGCCGGCCTTACGATCGAGTTCGCATGAGACCACTGGAAGGCATCACGGTCGTCGCCCTCGAGCAGGTGATCGCCGGCCCGTTCGCCACGCGGCAGCTCGCCGAGCTCGGCGCGCGGGTGATCAAGATCGAGCGCCCCGCGGGAGGGGACTCGGCCCGCGCATACGACAAGACGGTGAAGGGCTTGTCGTCGCATTTCGTGTGGGTCAACCGCTCGAAGGAGAGCGTGGCGCTCGACGCCAAGCATCCGCAGGCGAGGCTCGTCCTCGAGCGGTTGATCGACAAGGCTGACGTATTCCTGCACAACCTTGCGCCCGGGGCGGTCGAGCGGCTGGGGCTCGGCGCTACCGCCTTGCGTGCGAGGCACCCGCGGCTCATCTGGTGCGGCATATCGGGCTACGGCCCGAGCGGCCCCTATGCGGAGAAGAAGGCCTATGACCTCCTCGTGCAGTGCGAAGCGGGCCTGCTTTCGGTGACGGGCACGCCCGAGGCGCCTGCAAAGGCCGGGATTCCGGCAGCCGACATCGCGGCCGGAATGTATGCCTTCAGCTCCATCCTG
>DASQGW010000168.1:0-4563 GCA_035632415.1 Burkholderiales bacterium
GGACAGATCGCGATCATGCATCGCGTGCTGGTCGACGAGCGCAAGTGGATCGAGGAGGAGCGCTTCCTGCATGCGCTCAACTTCTGCGTCCTGCTGCCGGGGCCGGAGGCGACGAAGCTCGCCACGTACATCGGCTGGCTCCTGCACGGCACGCGCGGCGGCCTCGCCGCAGGAATCCTGTTCGTGCTGCCCGGCGCGCTCGTCATGCTCGGCCTGAGCATCCTCTACGCGATGGGACGTGGCATCCCGGCGGTCGACGGGGCGCTCTTCGGCATCAAGGCCGCGGTGCTCGTGATCGTGGTCGAAGCGCTCATCCGCATCGGCAAGCGCGCGCTGAAGACGCGGGCCCTCTTCGGCATGGCCGCCGCCGCGTTCATCGGCATCTTCTTCTTCGCCATCCCTTTCCCGGTCATCGTCATCGCCGCAGCGTTGACCGGCTTCTTCATCACGCGTGCCCCGGTTGGCTCCGCCGCCGCGCCGGTACCGGGAGCCTGGCCGCGCGCGGTGAAGGCGATCGTGATCGGCCTCTTGCTCTGGTGGATGCCGGTACTCGCGGTCGTGCTCGTGCTGGGATCGGCACACGTGCTCGCCGCGGTGGGATTGTTCTTCTCGAAGCTCGCGATCGTGAGCTTCGGCGGCGCCTATGCGCTGCTCGCCTATATGGCGCAGCAGGCGGTCGAGACGCACCACTGGATGAGCGCGCCGGAGATGGTCGACGGCCTCGGGCTCGCCGAGACCACCCCGGGGCCGCTCATCCTCGTCACGCAGTTCGTCGGATTCCTCGCCGGATACCGCGACCCGGCGCCGTTCGCGCCGCTCGGCGCCGGCGTCGCCGCTGCCGCGCTCACTACCTGGGTGACGTTCGTGCCGCCGATCATGCTCATCTTCGCGGGCGCACCGTTCGTCGAGCAGCTGCGCTCCAACGAGCGCTTGTCGGGCGCGCTTGCCGGCATCACCGCGGCGGTGGTCGGGGTGATCCTCAACCTCACCGTCTGGTTCGCGCTGCATGTGCTCTTCGGGCAGGTGCGCGAGCTGCATGCCGGGCTCGTCCGCTGGTACGGCTTCGACCCGTTCGCGCTCGATCTCACGGTAGCCGCGCTGGCGTTGCTGGCGGCGGTGCTGGCTTTCGGCTTCAAGCGCGGCCTGGTCGAGCTCGTCATCGTCATGGCCACGCTCGGCGTCGCGCTACGATTGTTCTCTTAGGGGGAGTGCATGGCGGCCTACGTGATCGGCGAAATCGAAGTGACGGATCCCGCGGCCTATGCGGAGTACGGCAAGCAGGTGCTCGCCACGATCGAGAAGCACGGCGGCCGCTTCGTCGTACGCGGCGGCGCCGTCGAGGCGCTCGAGGGCGGCTGGACGCCGAAGCGCCTCGTCATCCTGGAATTCCCCACCATGGCGAAGGCGCGCGAGTGGTATCGCTCGGGCGAGTATGCACCGCTCATCAAGCTGCGCCAGAAGGCCTCCCGGGGGAAGCTCGTTGCGGTCGAAGGGGTGTAGAAAAAGAAAGGGCGCCTTGCGGCGCCCTTCCCACCCCCTCCTCCTCACGAAGCGGGTTAAGAACTCCTCTGGATGACGCCGCAGGCGATGCGCGCGCCGGCGTTGCCGGTGGGCTGCGTCTTGTAGTCGTCCGACCCGGCGTGCACGATGAGGCCGCGGCCGACGATGCTGGTCGGCCCGGGATTCACCGTCATCACGTCGAGCGTGGTGTCGAGGTGCGCGTTGCCGCTCGCGTCCGCCTTGATCGCCGGCATGTCGCCCGCATGGCGCTCCGGCGTCGAGTAGTGCGCGTGCTGCTTGCCGAGCGGATTGAAGTGGCCCTTGGTGCTCATGCCGTCGCCCGAGCTGCAGTCGCCGACTTCATGGATATGGAAGCCGTGCTCCTGGCCAGGGTTGAGCCCGCTCACGTCGGCGACGACCCGTACCTTGTCGCCCACCTGCGTAAAGGTCGCGGTGCCGGACGCCTTGTTGCCCTTCGTCGCCTGCAGATCCGCCTTGGCGCTCGGTCCGGCGGGCTGCAGGCTCGAGCACGCGGCCAATGCAGCGGCGGCGGCGAGGACCCGCAGTCTCACTTCTTGCCCATGGCGGCGTGGTTCTTCTTGTAGTTCGCCACGGCCTTGTCCTGCGCCTTGGCGAGGTCCGACGCTTCCTTCGATTTCTCGGCCGCGGCCTTTTCCGCCTCAACCTTCTTTTGCTCATCGGACTTCGGCGGCGCCGCCGGCAGCTTGGCCTGCGCGCCCATCGCGCCGATCATTCCACCAGCCAGCAAAGCGAGCAGGATTTTCTTCATGGCTTCTCCTTCGTGTGCGGCGCGCCCGCGGGCACCGGCCCGCCGGCGGCTTCAGGGCGCCGGCCGGACTTCACTTCTTCGTACCAGATCCGGTGGTGCTCCTTCGCCCACGTCTCGTCGGTAACGCCGTGGCGCATGTTGCGATAGGCGCCGTGGACGCCGATCGTCCCCATGTAGATGTGGCCGAGCCCCATCGCGATGTAGAACATCGCCGCGACGGCGTGGAAGATCCATGCTTCCTGCATCGTGGCGCGCGTCTGGTCGAAGTTCGGAAAGAGGAGGATGAGACCCGACCAGGCCATCACCACGCTCAGCAGGAGCACGAAGCCCCAGAACCAGACCTTTTCCATCGCGTTGAAGCGCCCCGACGGCACCTCCTCGCTGCGCATTAAGAAGGCCCACATGCGGCGCATCCAGGTCCAGTCGTAGGACCGCCACAGGTTGTCTTTCGCCCACATGAACACCATCACGACCGCCGACACGATGAAAAGCGGCGCGATGAAGTTGTGCAGGTTCTTGCCGAGCTCGGTGAGCCAGCCGAAGAGCGTGTAGCCGATGATCGGCAGCAGCACGTACTTGCCGAAGAGCATCGTCAGGCCCGAGAGGCCGAGGATGCAGAAGCTGATCGCCGCCGACCAGTGCACCACCATCTCGAACGCGCTGAAGCGCCGCATGAGGCGGCCGGTCTCCGGCTCGTGCAGCTTGACGGGTCCCTTGAAGAGGTACAGCCCGAGCATCGCGACGATGGTCAGCACCAGCAGCCAGCCGCCGTAGAAGGTCACCGGGCCGTTGCGGATGCGCCGCCAGGTGTCGCCCCAGGGCTGGATGAGGACGCCGGTCTCTCGGCCCTGTGCGCTCGAAGTCGTGTACGGCGTCTGCGGCCCGCCGCGTACTTCCCGATAGAACGGCGCATTATTGCCGGGCTGCATGGCGGCGCGCTCTTGCTGGTCCTTCACGTTCTGCTCGGGCGTCGGTGTCTGCGCAGCGGCAGCGCCGGCGAGGAACAGCGACAGCAACAGGATTAGGCCCCTCATCGCTTCTCCTTCGTCGCAGTACTTACTGGCCGATCCGCCGGTATTCGTTTTGCGTCATCTGGCGCTTCTTGATGCTCTCTTCCCAGCTTGACCGGTCGCCCTTCGTCCACGTGCCGCCGCGATACTCCGCAGGCAGAGGATCGTTGGACCACGACTGGTTATCGGGCTTGCCCTGGTACTTGCCCTGCTTGTAGACGACGACCTGCTCCTTTTCGCCGCAAGCGCTGAGGCCGAGCGCTGCAACCGCGACCAGCAATAGCACGACTCTCATGACTTGCCCGTCGTCGGTGCCGGTTGCGGCGTCGGCGTCTGCGCGCCCGGACGCACGCCATAGGCCGAGCTCCAGCCCCAGAGGTCCGCGCCGCGGCCGCGACGCAGGACGCGCTCGCGGTAGATGTCGGCGATGACGTCGCCGTCGCCGCCGAGAAGCGCCTTCGTCGAGCACATCTCGGCGCACGCCGGGAGCTTGCCTTCCGCGAGGCGGTTGCGGCCGTACTTGCGGAACTCGGCTTCGCTGCGATCGGGCTCGGGGCCGCCGGCGCAGAAGGTGCACTTGTCCATCTTGCCGCGCAGGCCGAAGGCGCCGGCTTGCGGGAACTGTGGCGCGCCGAACGGGCAGGCGTAGAAGCAGTAGCCGCAGCCGATGCAGAGATCCTTGTCGTGCAGTACCACGCCGTCATCGGTCCGGTAGAAGCAGTCGACCGGGCATACCGCCATGCAAGGCGCATCGGAGCAGTGCATGCAGGCGACCGAGATCGACTTCTCCGCGCCCACGACACCGTCGTTGATCGTGACGACGCGGCGGCGGTTCACGCCCCAGGGAACTTCGTTCTCGTTCTTGCAGGCGGTGACGCAGCCGTTGCACTCGATGCAGCGCTCGGCGTCGCAGAGGAATTTCATTCTCGCCATGGCTCTCTCCTCGGTCCCTTTTTATGCCTTTGCCACCTGGCAGATCGTGGTCTTGGTTTCCTGCATCAGGGTGATGCGGTCGTACCCGTAGGTGGTGGCGGTGTTGACCGCCTCGCCGCGCACGATCGGCGCCGCGCCCTCCGGGTAGTAGGGCAGCATGTCCTCGCCCTGCCACCAGCCCGAGAAGTGGAACGGGATGAAGCAGGTGTCCGGACCGACGCGCTCGGTGACCTGCGCCTTCACCTTGAGCTTCGCGCCCTCGGGGGTGCTCACCCATACGTACTCGCCGTCGCGGATGTTGCGGTCGGCGGCCGACTTCGGGTTGATCTC
>DASQGW010000169.1:0-32227 GCA_035632415.1 Burkholderiales bacterium
ACGATGCGCGGGTCTTCGGGGAGGAACGGCAGCTTCGCCGCCTGGGAGCCCGCGGCGATGATCGCCGAATTGAACTTGACGGTCTTCCGGCCTTCGTTCGCTTGCACGGAAAGAAGATGCGGATTCTCAAAAGTACCCGCCCCCGTGAGCACCGTCACTTTGCGCATCTTCGCCATCGCGGCGAGGCCGCCGGTCAGCTTGCCGACCACCTTGCCCTTGACGGCGCGCAGCTGGTCGAGGTCGACCTTCGGCTCGCCGAAGCTGATGCCGTGGGAGGAAAGGTCGCGCGCCGCATCCATGATGGCCGCCGTGTGCAGCAGCGCCTTCGAGGGGATGCAGCCTACGTTCAGGCACACGCCGCCAAGGGTCGGATAGCGTTCGACCAGCACCACCTTCATGCCGAGGTCCGCCGCGCGGAACGCGGCCGAATAGCCGCCCACGCCGGCCCCAAGCACCACCACGTCGCACTCGATGTCGGCGCCGCCCTTGACCGGCTGTGTGACCACCGGTTCCACCTTTGGGGGTGAAGGTGACTTTTCAGAAGATTCGAGAAGCAGGATCGGCGTGCCCTGCGAGACCTTGTCGCCGACCTTCACCTTGATCGACACGACCGTGCCTTCCCCCGGCGACGGAATCTCCATCGTCGCTTTGTCGGACTCGAGCGTGATGAGCGACTGTTCCTTTGCGACTTTGTCGCCCGGCTTGACCAGGACTTCGATGACTTCGATGCTCTTGAAGTCCCCGATGTCGGGAACCTTCACCTCGGTGCCGGCCATCTAGAGGACGATCTTCCGGATGTCGGACAGCACGGAAACGAGGTAGGTGCTAAAGCGCGCCGCAGTGGCGCCGTCGATCACACGGTGATCGTACGAGAGCGAAAGCGGCAGGACCAACCGGGGTGCAAATTCCTTGCCGTTCCAGACCGGCTTCGTCGCACCCCGTGAAACCCCGAGGATCGCCACTTCCGGCGCGTTGATGATCGGCGTGAACGCCGTACCGCCGATGCCGCCGAGGCTCGAGATCGAGAACGTGCCGCCCTGCATGTCGCCGGGCTTGAGCTTGCCGTCGCGCGCGAGCTTCGAGATGTCGGCGAGCTCGTGCGCGATGTCGAATACGCCTTTGCGATCGGCGTCGCGCACCACCGGCACGACCAGTCCGCCCGGCGTGTCGACCGCCACGCCGACGTGGTAGTACTTCTTGACGATGATGTTCTCGCCCGACTTGTCGAGCGAGGAATTGAACTGCGGATACTGCCGCAACGCCGTCACGCACGCCTTGATCATGAAGGCGAGCATCGTCAGCTTGAAGCCCTTCTTCTCGGTCTCGACGGTCTGCGCCTTGCGGAACGCCTCGAGGTCGGTGATGTCGGCCTCGTCGAACTGCGTGACGTGCGGGATCGAGATCCAGTTGCGGTGCAAATACGGCCCGGAGAGCTTCTGGATGCGCGACAGCGGCTTCGATTCGATCGGCCCGAACTTGGCGAAGTCGACTTCCGGCCAGGCCGGCAGGTTGAAGGGCAGCGCCCCGCCGCCTCCTTTCGCAGCTTGAGGAGCAGATTTTCCTGAAAGGGCGCCTTTGACGAATGCCTGCACGTCGGTGTGCAGGATGCGGCCCTTCGGCCCGGTAGCCGGCACGCGCGTGAGATCGACGCCGAGCTCGCGCGCGAACTTGCGCACCGAAGGCGAAGCATGCGGCTTGCTGCCGGTTTCCTCCTGCGGCTCGCGCGGTACTGGCCGCGCCGCAACGGCTGCGGCGGGCGCGGGTGCGGGAATCGCGCGGGGGGCTTCCGCCCTGGCCGCGGCCGGCGCGGCGACGGCGGCGCCGTCAGTGGAATCCAGCACGACGATCGGCGAGCCCTTGGAGATCTTGTCGCCGACCTTCACTTTGATCGACACCACCTTGCCCGGACCGGGGGAGGGAATCTCCATCGTCGCCTTGTCCGACTCGAGCGTGATGAGCGACTGCTCCTTCGCGACCGTGTCGCCCGGCTTGACGAGGATTTCGATGACCTCCACTTCCTTGAAATCACCGATATCCGGGACGGCAACGGTGAGCGCCTGTCCGGTGGGCGCCTGTCCTTTCGGAGCTTCCTGGGGCGCCTTCGGCTTTTCCTGGGCCTGAGGCTTCGATTTCTGGGAATCGAGCTCCAGGATCGGCGAGCCCTTCGAGACCTTGTCCCCGACCTTGATCTTCATTTCCCTGACCACGCCGTCGTCGGGAGACGGGATCTCCATCGTCGCCTTGTCCGACTCCAGCGTAACGAGCGACTGCTCCTTCGAGACGGTATCGCCCGGCTTGACGAGGATCTCGATGACCTCGACTTCCTTGAAATCGCCGATATCCGGAACGACGACTTGACTCATACGGTCGTGGGGTCGTTCTTCTCGGGATCGATGCCGTACTTCTTGAGGGCGTCGGCCACCGTCTTCGGCTTGAGCTCGCCCTGGTCGGCGAGCGCTTTGAGCGCGGCGATCGTCACAAAGTGACGATTCACCTCGAAGAAGAAGCGCAGCTTCGCCCGCGAGTCGGAACGGCCGAAACCGTCGGTGCCGAGCACCTTGTAGGCGCGATCCTTCGGCACGAACGGCCGGATCTGGTCGGCGAAGGTCTTGATGTAGTCGCTCGCCGCGATCACCGGACCGGCCGGTCTCTGCTTGAGAGATTGCTCGACGAAACTGATTTTCTGCTTCCCTTCGGGGTGCAGCATGTTCCAGCGCTCGGCCGCGAGGCCGTCGCGACGCAGCTCGGTGAAGCTGGTCGCGCTCCACACGTCCGCGGCGACGCCCCAATCCTTCTCGAGGAGCTCCGCCGCCGCCTCCACCTCGCGCAGGATGGTGCCCGAGCCCATGAGCTGCACGCGCTGCTTGGCTTTGCTTTTGGATTCTCTGAGCAGATACATCCCCTTCAGGATGCCCTGTTCCGTCCCCTGCGGCATCGGCGGATGGACGTAGTTTTCGTTCATCAGCGTGATGTAGTAGTAGACGTCCTCCTGCTCCTTCACCATGCGGCGCAGGCCGTCCTGGATGATCACCGCCAGCTCATGGCCATAGGTCGGGTCGTAGGAAACGCAGTTCGGGATCACCGACGAGAACACGTGCGAGTGGCCGTCCTCGTGCTGCAGGCCTTCGCCGTTCAGCGTCGTGCGCCCGGCCGTGGCACCGAGGATGAAGCCGCGCGCGCGCTGATCGGCGGCTGCCCAGGCGAGGTCGCCGAT
Organism: Burkholderiales bacterium; assembly: GCA_035632415.1. Lineage (GTDB taxonomy): Bacteria > Pseudomonadota > Gammaproteobacteria > Burkholderiales > SG8-39 > SCGC-AG-212-J23. The sequence goes on from DASQGW010000169.1 coordinate 3,215, forward strand.
GCGCTGCAGGCCGAACATCGAGTAGAAGATCTAGAACGGCACCGTGACCTGGTTCGAGTGGCTGTAGGCGGTCGCGGCGGCGATCCATGACGAAAAAGCGCCGGCTTCGTTGATGCCTTCTTCCAGGATCTGCCCGGCCTTGTCCTCGCGGTAGTACATCACCTGGTCCCGGTCGACCGGCTCGTACTTCTGTCCTTCGGGCGCGAAGATGCCGAGCTGGCGGAACATGCCTTCCATGCCGAAGGTGCGCGCCTCGTCGGGCACGATCGGCACGATGTGCTTGCCGATCTCCTTGTCGCGCACCAGCGCCGTCAGCGCGCGCACGAACGCCATCGTGGTCGAGATCTCGCGGCCTTCGCCCGATCCTTTCAGCAGCTGCTCGAAGGCAGGCAGGCCGGGAACGGCCGGGACCTTCTCGGCCTTCGGACGGCGCTGCGGGAGATAGCCGCCCAGCGCCTTGCGGTGCGCATGCAGGTACTTCATCTCCGGCGAGTCGGCCGGCGGAATGTAGAACGGCAGGTCCTCGAGCTTATCGTCGGGGATCGGGATGTTGAACTGATCGCGCATCTCCCGGATGGTGGAGGTGTCGATCTTCTTCAGCTGGTGGGTCGGGTTCTTCGCCTGCCCCTGCTTGCCGAGGCCGAAGCCCTTGATGGTCTTGGCGAGGATCACGGTCGGCTGGCCCTTGTGCTTCACAGCCGCCGAGTAGGCCGCATAGACCTTGTGCGGGTCGTGCCCGCCGCGGTTCAGGCGCCAGATGTCCTCGTCGCTCATGCGCGACACCATCTCCAGCACCTTCGGGTCCTTGCCGAAGAAATTCTTGCGCACGAAGGCACCGTCGTTCGCCTTGTAGTTCTGGTACTCGCCGTCGACGGTGTCCTCCATGATCTTGAGCAGCCGCCCTTCCTTGTCGCGTGCGAGCAGCGGGTCCCAGTACGAGCCCCAGATCACCTTGATGACATTCCAGCCGGCGCCGCGGAACTCGCCCTCCAGCTCCTGGATGATCTTGCCGTTGCCGCGCACCGGTCCATCCAGGCGCTGGAGATTGCAGTTCACGACGAAGATCAGGTTGTCGAGGCGCTCGCGCGAGGCGAGGCCGATCGCGCCGAGCGACTCGGGCTCGTCCATCTCGCCGTCGCCGCAGAACACCCAGACCTTGCGATTCGCGGTCTGCGCGAGGCCACGCGCCTCCAGGTACTTGAGATAGCGCGCCATGTAGATGGCCTGGATCGGCCCGAGCCCCATCGACACGGTGGGGAACTGCCAGTACTCCGGCATCAGCCAGGGGTGCGGGTAGGAGGAGACGCCCTTGCCGTCGACCTCGCGCCGGAAGTTGAGCAGCTTTTCTTCCGGAAGCCGGCCCTCGATGAGCGAGCGCGCGTAGACCCCGGGCGACGAATGGCCCTGGAAATAGATGAGGTCGCCGCCGTGTCCGTCGCTCGGCGCATGCCAGAAGTGCTGCTGCCCGGTGCCGAAGAGGGTGCCGACGGAAGCAAAGCTCGCGATGTGGCCGCCGAGCTCGTCGTCGTTCTTGTTCGCACGCGCCACCATCACCATCGCGTTCCAGCGGCAGATGGAGCGGATACGCTCCTCGAGGGCGACGTTGCCCGGCGAGCGCTCCTCCATGTGCGGCGGGATCGTGTTGACGTACGCCGTGTTCGCGGAGAAGGGAATGTACGCGCCCGAGCGGCGGGCCTTGTCGATCAGCCTCTCGAGGAGATAGTGCGCGCGCTCCGGGCCCTCGCGCTCGAGCACCGCCTCGAGGGCGTCGAGCCATTCCTGGGTTTCTAGGGCGTCGGGATCGTTGGCGGCAGGAAATTGAGGGACGGCGGACATGGGCTTGGATCCGGTTCGTGTGCTGCGGGGGGCGCGGCAAGCTTAACCAGAAAAGGCCGCCAATGCTAGACTGCGCGACCCCATGGCCGCGCGCATTCTCGATGGAAAATCGCTCGCGGCACAGGTGCGCGCCGCAGTGAAGCGCGAGGTCGAAGCGCTTGCGCAGCGCGGTATTCGTCCGGGGCTCGCCGTCCTCCTCGCGGGCGAGAACCCGGCCTCGCGCGTCTATGTGCGGAACAAAGTGCGTGCCTGCGAAGAGACCGGCGTGCGCTCGGAGTTGTATGAGCTCCCGGCGAACGTGAGCGAAGACGCTTTGGTGGATCGGGTGCTCGCGCTCAACGACGACCCGGATATCCACGGCATCCTCGTGCAGCTGCCCCTGCCGAAGCAGGTCCGCGCGCACAAGGTGCTGGAGAGCGTGACGCCGGCGAAAGACGTCGACGGTTTCCACGAATCGAATCTCGGCGCGTTGCTTGCGGGAAAGCCGCGCATGGTTCCGTGCACTCCGGCGGGCGTCATGCGACTGCTCGATCATGCGGCAGTGCCGCTGGCAGGCGCACACGCCGTGGTCATCGGCCGCTCCAACATCGTCGGAAAGCCGCTCGCATTGCTGCTGCTGCAGCGAGATGCGACGGTGACGATCTGCCATTCGAAGAGCCGCGATCTTGAAAACATTGCACGCAGCGCCGATATATTGGTCGCTGCCGTTGGCCGCGCGAAACTGGTCACCGGACGCATGGTCAAACCCGGCGCCTGCGTGATCGACGTCGGCGTGAACCGCCTCTCCGACGGGTCGCTCGCGGGCGACGTCGACTTCGCGAGCGCCGCCGAGGTCGCCGGCTGGATCACTCCCGTGCCCGGCGGCGTCGGGCCGATGACCATCGCCATGCTTCTGGAAAACTGCTTACGCGCTGCCAGCGCTTCCTAGTTAATGAATCCATTACTTGACTTCTCCGGCCTGCCGCGCTTCGGCGAGCTGAAGCCCGAACACGTCGCGCCGGCGGTCGACGAGCTGCTCGCCTGCGGCCGCAGCACCGTCGCTCGGGTGCTGCGCGCGGCCGTCACCTGGGAGGCGTTCGTGGCACCGCTCGAGGACGCGAACGAGCGAATCGGCCGCGCCTGGGGCCAGGTCGCGCATCTGCACGCGGTGCTCGATAGCCCGGAGCTGCGCGAGGCATACAACGCCAACCTGCCGAAGGTGACGCAATACTGGACCGAGCTCGGGCAGAACGAGGCGCTGTTCGGGAAGTACAAGCAGCTGGCGGCGTCGCCCTCATTCGGCTCCCTGTCGCCATCCAGGAAGCGCATCGTGCAGAACGCGTTGCGCGATTTCCGGCTCGGCGGCGCCGACTTGCCGCCGGAAAAAAAGGCGCGCTTTGCCGCCATCCAGGAGGAGCTCGCGCGTTCCGCGAGCAGATTCTCGGAAAACCTGCTCGACGCCACCAAGGCCTTCACCATCGTGGTCGACGCAAGCCGCATCGGCGGCATCCCGCCGGATGTGCTCGACGCTGCGCGCGAAGCCGCGCAGAAAGACGCCAAGCCCGGCTACAAGTTCACGCTGCACGCACCGTCCTATATGCCGGTCATGCAGTACGCCGACGACCGCCGGCTGCGCGAGACGATGTATCGCGAGAGCGTCACGCGCGCCTCCGAGTTCGGCAAACCGGAATGGGACAACACCGCGCTCGTCGCGCGCATCGTCGAGCTGCGGCGCGAGCTCGCCGCGCTGCTCGGCTATGCCAGCTACGCGGAAGTGTCGCTCGTCCCCAAGATGGCCGAATCGCCGGCGCAGGTGCTTGCCTTCCTCCAGGACCTCGCGCAGCGCGCGCGTCCATTCGCGCAAAAGGATGTCGAGGAGTTGCGCGAATTCGCGCAGCGCGAACTCGGCTTGGCGAAGCTCGAGGCCTGGGATGTGGCCTACGTCTCCGAGAAGCTGCGCGTGAAGCGCTACGCGTTCTCGGAGCAGGAAGTGAAGCAGTACTTCCCGGAAGAAGTCGCGGTGCAGGGCCTGTTCCGCGTAGCCGAGACGCTGTATGGCATCGGCATCAAGCCGGCAGAAGCACCGCGCTGGCACGAGGACGTGCGCTTCTACGAGATTCGCGATGCGGCCGGGTCCGCATCCCATTCCTTGGTGGGCCAGTTCTACATGGACCTCTATGCGCGCGACACAAAACGCGGCGGCGCCTGGATGGACGATGCGATCACTCGCCGGCGCAAGGGCGCGGAGCTGCAAACCCCGGTCGCCTATCTCACATGCAATTTCTCGCGTCCCGTCGGAAACAGGCCGGCGCTTTTCACGCACGACGAGGTGCTCACCCTATTCCACGAGTTCGGCCACGGCCTGCATCACCTGCTGACGCGCGTCGAGGATCTGGGCGTCTCGGGCATCAACGGCGTCGAATGGGACGCGGTCGAGCTGCCCAGCCAGTTCATGGAGAACTTCTGCTGGGAGTGGGACGTGCTGCGCCACATGACGCGGCACGTGGACACGGGTGCGCCACTGCCGCGCGAGCTCTTCGACAAGATGGTCGCGGCGAAGAACTTCCAGAGCGGGCTCGCCATGCTGCGGCAGCTCGAGTTCGCCATCTTCGACATGCGGCTACACGCCGAGCATGAGCCCGGCCGCACGGCGCTCCAGCTGCTGGACGAAGTGAGGCAGAAGGTCGCCGTGCTGCAGCCGCCGGCCTACAACCGCTTCCCGAACAACTTCTCCCACATCTTTGCCGGCGGCTACGCGGCCGGCTACTACAGCTACAAATGGGCCGAGGTGCTCTCGGCCGATGCGTATTCTTTCTTCGAAGAGCATGGCGTACTCGATCGCAAGAGCGGCGAGCGCTTCCGCGACGAAATACTCGCGGTCGGCGGCAGCCGCCCGGCGGCCGAATCGTTCCGCGCCTTCCGTGGCCGCGAGCCGACCGTCGACGCATTGCTCAGGCACAACGGCATGACCGCCTAGGCGGCGCTCGCTAGTCGATCTGCTGGTACGCCGGCAGCGTCAGGAACTCGACGTACTTGTCGTCGGTGGTGAGCTTCTCGAAGAGCCTGGACGCTTCGTCGTACTTGCCTTCGCCGTCGCCCGCCTTCACCTTCGCGAGCTCCTCGCCGAGCAGGCGCTTGAAGAGCTCGGGCGCGACCTTGCGGCCATCCTCGAGCACGCCCTTCGGCGAGCGCATCCACTGCCAGATCTGCGAGCGCGAAATCTCCGCGGTGGCGGCGTCTTCCATGAGGTTGTAGACCGGGACGCAGCCGTTGCCGGCGAGCCAGGCGCCGAGGTATTGGATGCCAACGGAGATATTGTTGCGCAAGCCTGCTTCGGTAATCGGCTTCTCCGGCTGGAAGTTGAGCAAGTCTTTTGCCGTCACGTTGACGTCCGGACGCTGCCGCTCGTGCTGGTTGGGCTGGGGCATGTGCTCGTCGAACACCTGCTTCGCAACGGGCACCAGCCCCGGATGGGCGACCCAGGTACCGTCGCAGCCGTCCGTCACCTCGCGCAGCTTGTCCTGCCGCACCTTCTCGAGCGCGGCTTCATTCGCGGCGGGGTCGTTCTTGATCGGAATCTGTGCCGCCATGCCGCCCATCGCCGGTGCGCCGCGCCGATGGCAGGTCTTCACGAGGAGCAGCGCATACGCTCGCATGAAGGGCGCCAGCATCGTCACTTGGCTGCGATCGGCCAGGCAGAAATCCTTGTTGGCGCGGAATTTCTTGATGCAGGAAAAGATGTAGTCCCATCGCCCGATGTTGAGCCCGGCCGAGTGGCTGCGCAGCTCGTGCAGGATCTCGTCCATCTCGAAAGCCGCGACCACCGTCTCGATGAGCGCCGTCGCGCGAATCGTGCCGCGCGGAATACCGAGCTCGGCTTGGGCCGCTACAAACACGTCGTTCCAAAGCCGCGCCTCGAGGTGCGACTCCATCTTCGGCAGGTAGAAGTACGGGCCCGAGCCGCGCGCGATGAGCTCTTTCGCGTTGTGGAAGAAGAACAGGGCGAAATCAAAGATCGCGCCGGAGACCGGCTGGCCGTCGACCGTCAGATGCTTCTCATCGAGGTGCCAGCCGCGCGGGCGCGGGATCAGCACCGCGGTCTTGTCTTTCAGCTGGTAGCGCTTCGCGCCTTGCTCGAGCGTGATGGTGCGACGCACGGCGTCGCGCAGGTTGACCTGTCCGTCGACCATGTTGAACCAGGTCGGGCAGTTGGCGTCCTCGAAGTCCGCCATGAACGTGGAGGCGCCCGAATTGAGCGCGTTGATCACCATCTTGCGGTCGGTCGGACCGGTGATCTCCACTCGCCGGTCGAGCATGTCCTTCGGCTGCGCCGCGATGCGCCAGTCGCTCTCGCGGATCGCACGCGTCTCAGGCAGGAAGTCGGGCAGCTTGCCGGCGTCGAACTCCTTCTGGCGGGCAGCACGCCGCGCCAACAACTCTTGCCGCCGGGGCTCGAACTGCCGATGGAGCTTGGCGAGGAAATCCAGCGCCGGCGCAGTGAGGATCTGCGAGAACTCCGCCGTTACGCGGCCACCAACTTGGATGTCCTGCGATTTCTGGGCGGACGTTTGCATTGCAGCATTGTATGAACCTGAATGCGGCGCCGCAACATGAAACCGTGGGCCGTTCGGAGTACCCTCCGTTTCCCATCTGGCAGCGCGCCATTTCACATCGCGAAATCCACCGTCCATGGCCTACAACATCCTGATCTTCGGCGCTTCTTACGGCTCCTTGCTCGCTACGAAACTCCTGCTTGCGGGCCATAACACCAAGCTGGTGTGCACGCCGGCAGAGGTTGAGCTCTTCAACAAGGAAGGTTCGCGCGTGCGGATGCCGGTCAAGGGACGCGAGGGCCTCGTAGAGGTGGACTCGCGCAAGCTGCCCGGGAAGCTTTCCGCCGAGGTGCCGGCTGCGGTGAAGCTCTCCGGCTTCGACCTCATCGTGCTCGGCATGCAGGAGCCGCAATATCGCTCGCCCGGCGTGCGCGAGCTGCTCGACGCCGTAGCGAAAGCCAGGGTCCCGTGCATGTCGATCATGAACATGCCGCCGCTGCCTTACCTCGCGCGCATTCCCGGCCTGAAAACCGAGGCGCTGAAGAGCTGCTACACGGACGCCACGGTGTGGGCAAATTTCGATCCGAGTTTCATGACGCTGTGCAGCCCGGATCCGCAGGCGTTCCGTCCGCCGGAGGAGAAAGTGAACGTGCTGCAAGTGCGCCTGCCGACCAACTTCAAGTCCGCGCGCTTTGCCTCCGACAAGCACACGGCCATCCTGCGCAAGCTCGAGGCGGACATCGAGGCCGCGCGCTTCGAAGGCATGGAGCTGCCGGTGAAGCTCAAGGTGCATGAATCGGTCTTCGTGCCGCTCGCGAAGTGGGCGATGCTCATTGCGGGCAACTACCGCTGCGTGACGAAGGACGGCATCCGGCCGATCAAGGAAGCCGTCCATGGCGATCTGCAGGCGTCGCGCGATATGTACGACTGGGTGGTAAAGCTTTGCGTCTCGCTTGGCGCGGACGAGAAGGACCTGGTGCCGTTCGAGAAGTACGCCGCCGCGGCGCAGTCGCTCGGCAGCCCGTCGTCGGCCGCGCGCGCGCTCGATGCCGGCGCGCCGAACATCGAGCGCGTCGACCGTCTGGTGCAGGCCATCGCGGCGCAGAAGAGCATGAAGTCGCCGGTGCTCGATGAAACCGTGCGGCTGGTCGACGCCAAGCTCGAGTCCAATCGCCGGAAGAGCACGGACGCGGGCGTTAAGGCGCCGCTAGCAGCGAAGAAGACGGCCTAAGCCGGTTCCCCGCCTTCGCGGGGATGACCTTTCGGCTCGTTGTCCTCGATGCCGAGCTCGGCGATCTTGCGCGTGATCGTGTTGCGGCCCATGCCGAGCAGGTTCGCGGCTTCGATGCGCCGGCCGCCGGTGCGCGCGAGCGCCTTGGAAATCAGCGTACGCTCGAACTGACGGCCTAACGAATCGAGGATTCCCGTGTCGCCGCGCGCGAGGCGCCGCTCGGCTTCGTACTCCAGCGCGGATAACCAGTCGGACGCGGCAGCGGCGCTGCTATCGCGGAATTCGGCAGGCAGATCACCGACATCGATCACCTGCCCTGCAGCCATGACGGTGAGCCAGTGGCACAGGTTCTCGAGCTGGCGCACGTTCCCGGGAAAGGCAAGGCGCGACAGATGCGCGATCGCCTCTTCCGACAGGCGCTTCGGTTCGACGCCGAGTTGCCTGGCGCTCACGCCCATGAAGTGCTTGGCGAGCAGCGGAATATCCTCTGCACGCTCGCGCAAGCTCGGCAGCCGCACGCGGATCACGTTCAACCGGTGGTAGAGATCCTCACGGAACGATCCGTCGCGTACGCGCTGCTCGAGGTTCTGGTGCGTGGCGGCGATGACGCGCACATTCACCTTGATCTGCTGGTGGCCGCCGACACGATAGAAGCTGCCGTCGGACAAGACACGCAAAAGCCGCGTCTGGAGCTCAGCCGGCATATCGCCGATCTCGTCCAGGAAGAGGGTTCCGCCCTCGGCCTGCTCGAAGCGGCCCCGGCGCTGCTGCTGGGCGCCGGTGAATGAGCCCCGCTCGTGACCGAAGAGCTCCGATTCGAGCAGGTCTTTGGGCATCGCCGCGGTATTGATCGCGACGAATGGCTTCGCTGCGCGTGCGCTATGACGGTGCAGCGCACGCGCCACAAGCTCCTTGCCGGTGCCTGATTCGCCCGTGATCAGCACGGTGGCGCTCGATTGCGACAAGCGCCCGATCGCACGAAAGACCTCTTGCATCGCCGGCGCCTGCCCGAGGATCTCGGGTGTTTCGCCCGGCGTCTCGACCGCCTGCGCCTCGCGCCGGCTCTCGTCGAGCGCTCGCCGAATGAGCTCGACCGCCTGGTCGACGTCGAACGGCTTCGGCAGATATTCGTACGCGCCGCCCTGGAAGGCGGCGACCGCCGAATCGAGATCGGAGTACGCGGTCATCACGATCACCGGCACCGCCGGGTGGCGCTGCTTGACCGCATTCAGGAGCTCCAGCCCGGAGAGCCCCGGCATGCGGATGTCGGACACCAGCACCTCCGGCGCGCCGCCCGACAGCGCGTCGAGCGCATCCTGCGCGGAGGCGAAGGAGTCGAAGGCGATGCCCTCGCGCGAGAGCGCCTTCTCGATCACCCAGCGGATGGAGCGATCGTCGTCGACGATCCAGACCGGTTTCATGTCAGCGGCAGCAGGATCCTGAATATTGTGCGGCCGGGGCGGGACTCGAACTCGACGACGCCGCGGTGATACTGGACGAACGTCTGCGCGAGCGAGAGTCCCAAGCCGGTGCCGCCTTCCCTCCCGGATACGAGCGGGTTGAAGATCCGGTCCTGGATCTCCTCCGGTACGCCGGGCCCGTCGTCGACTACCTGCAATTCTAATGCCAGCTTGTGGCGCTGCCGGAGGAGCGTGATCTGCCGGATCGTGCGCGTGCGAAAGCTGATCGACTTTGCGCCCGACTGCGCGGCGTTGCGCGCGATGTTGAGGGCCGCCTGGATGAGTTGCTCGCGGTCGCCGACGATGTCTGGAATGCTCGGATCGTAATCGCGCTCGATGTCGATGCCGAACTCCGCCTTGATGAGGCTGCGCACGCGCTCGAGCACCTCGTGGATGCCCACGGGCTCGATGCGGGGCGTGCGATGCGGCGTCAGCATGCGGTCCATCAGGCGCTGCAGGCGATCGGCCTCCTGGATGATCACCTGCGTGTACTCGCGCAAGTCCGGCTTGTCGAGCTCGCGCTCCAGCAGTTGGGCCGAGCCGCGCAGGCCGCCCAAGGGATTCTTGATCTCGTGGGCCAGGTTGCGGATGAGCTCGCGGTTCGCTTGCTGCTCGAGCACGAGGCGCTCCTCGCGGGCGTAGCGCAACTGCTCTTCGATCGGGCGAAGCTCCGCGAGTAGCGACAAGCCATGGGCGTCGATCCGCGTCATGGTGCAAGTTAGCGGCAATGGATCGCGGCCGATGCGGCTGTAGGTCACGCTTTGCGCCGAGTAATCCCAATGCGTGTTGACGGCGTCGCCCAGGGCGCGCTCCAGCGCCTCGCGCTCGGTGAACAGCTGCAGGAAAGGCTGTCCGTTGAGACTCTTCGCGCCTGTGGCGAGCAGGCTCTCGGCGGCCGGGTTGGCGTAACGCACGACGAAGCGGTCGTCCAGCACCACCACCGCCGTCGCGAGCAGTTCCAGGCCTGCGAAATGCAGCCCGAGGGAGGCCACCTAGCGGTACAGGTTGGCGAGCTCGCGCCTAAGCGCTTCGATGTTCTTCTCGTGCGTCTCGACGCTGTCCTTGTAGGGCTGCAGGCGCTCCAGCACGCGCGCATAGTTGCGCTCGTCCCCGGTGCGGACGGCTTCCTGCGCGGCGAGATCCTGCTTCGCCTTGGCGAGCGCGGCCTCCTCTGTCGTGAGCTCTTGCTCGAGGACTTCGCGCTGCCGCTCGCGCGCATTCGCACGCTGTGAGGCCGACTCTTTCGGGAATCCCGCCGGCGGCTTCGTGGCCGGCGCGACGTTCACCTGGCGCGTCACCGTCTCGCACTTCAGCTTCTCGGCCTCGTTGCGATCGTTCGTGTAAGTCCAGCGGCCATCCGCGCCTTTGCACTTCCAGATCTCGGTGACGCTCTGGGCGTGCGTGGGCCCGGCGAGAACTACGGCCAATGCAGCGAGGGCGGCGGCACGATACATGAACTAAGTCTATCAAATCAAAGAAAAAGGGGCGGTCGGGCCGCCCCTTGATCAACGCATGAAAGGAGTCTTCCGTTTACGACGCGTAGTACATGTCGAATTCGACCGGATGCGTCGTCATGCGGAAGCGCGTGAGCTCGTCATTCTTGAGCGCGATGTAGGACTCGAGGAAATCTTCCGAGAAGACGCCGCCGCGCGTGAGGAACGCATGGTCATCCTGCAGGCAGTCGAGCGCCTGCTCGAGAGACGCGCAGACGTTCGGCACCTTCTTCGCCTCTTCCGGCGGCAGGTGATAGAGGTCCTTGTCGATCGGCTCGCCGGGGTGGATCTTGTTCTGCACTCCATCCAGTCCTGCCATCAGCATCGCGGCGAACGCGAGGTACGCGTTCGCGGTCGGATCGGGGAAGCGCACTTCCACGCGCCGGGCGTTCGGGCTCGACACATAGGGAATGCGGCAGGCTGCAGAGCGGTTGCGCGCCGAGTAAGCGAGGTTGATCGGCGCCTCGAACCCGGGTACCAGCCGCTTGTAGGAATTCGTACCGGGATTGGTGATGGCGTTCAGCGCTTTCGCGTGCTTGATGATGCCGCCGATGTAGTGCAGCGCGAAGTCCGAAAGACCGCCGTAGCCGTTGCCAGCGAAGAGGTTCTTGCCGCCCTTCCACACCGACTGGTGCACGTGCATGCCCGAGCCGTTGTCGCCGACCACCGGCTTTGGCATGAAGGTCGCCGTCTTGCCATACGAATGGGCGACGTTCCAGATCGTGTACTTGAGGATCTGCATCCAGTCGGCGCGCTGGACGAGCGGCGCGAATCGCGTTCCGACTTCGCACTGCCCGGCCGCCGCCACCTCGTGGTGATGCACTTCCACTTCGACGCCTTGCTGCTCGAGCGCGAGCGAGATGGCGTTGCGGATGTCGCCAAGCGTGTCGGTCGGCGCGACCGGGAAGTAACCGCCCTTGACGGGCGCGCGATGACCCATGTTGCCCGACTCGTAGTCGATCCCCGTCGACCAAGGCGCTTCTTCGGACTTGATCTTCACGAAGCATCCCGACATGTCGACGCTCCAGGTGACGCCGTCGAAGATGAAGAACTCGGGCTCCGGTCCGAAGTAGGAGACATCGCCCAGCCCGGTGGACTTGAGATAGGTCTCGGCGCGCTTCGCGATCGAGCGCGGGTCGCGGTCGTACGGCTTGCCGTCCATCGGCTCGTACACGTCGCAAGTGATGTTCAGCACCGGCTCGTCGGTGAACGGATCCATGCGCGCGCTCGCCGCATCGGGCATCAGGAGCATGTCCGAGGCCTGGATGCCTTTCCAGCCCGCGATCGAGGATCCGTCGAACGCATGGCCCTGCTCGAATTTGTCCTTGCCGAAATATCTCACCGGCACGGTCACATGCTGTTCCTTGCCCCGCGTGTCGGTGAACCGGAGGTCGACGAACTTGACCTCCTTTTCTTTGATGAGCTTCAGGACGTCATCGGGCGTCGTGGTGGCCATTGCGGCTTCTCCTCGCTGAGTTGGAACTGAGTTGGTGTAGTGGTTTAGGCCCGGCGGAGGAGCATTTTCTGTGCCAAACGCTCCTCATTGCTGAAGCACATTCTAATCGCCGGGAATGCACCGCAGGCGGGCATGAAAGCATTGCTTGCACTGGAGAGGTGCAATGATGCCGCGCCCTATAATCGACAGCAACCCATGGATGACATCAAGCGCGCGGCCGCCGAGCGGGCGAAGAAGCTCGGCCTGTCGTACGCAGGGGCCCTGCTTCCTGCCGAGGCCCATGCCCTGATGCAGGCCGGGGCGAAGCTCGTCGATGTCCGGACCAAGCCCGAGCTTCAGTACGTGGGCACAATTCCGGGGGCGCTTGCGATCGAATGGCAGACCTATCCCGGCAGCCGCCCGAACCCGGAGTTCATCGGCGAGCTCGCCGCCGTGACCGACAAGGATGAGCCGCTGATGTTCATCTGCCGCTCGGGCGTGCGCTCGCATGGCGCCGCGGAAGCCGCGATGCGCGCCGGCTGGCAGGAAACCTACAACGTGCTCGAAGGCTTCGAGGGCGACAAGGACGCTGCGGGCCACCGCAACACCGTCGGCGGCTGGCGCAAGGCCGGCCTGCCGTGGACACAGTCTTAATCGCGCCAGTCGATCCAGCCCGCCCACGCCGTTAGCAGCACGAGCAGGCCAAAGGCAATCCGGTACCAGGCGAACGGTTTGAAGTCGTGCGTCGCCACGTAGCGGATCAGCCAGCGGATCACGATGAAGGCGGAAACGAAGGCAACCGCCAGTCCCACGCCGAAGATCGGCGCATCGTGTGCGGAGAGCAGCGCGCGGTTCTTGAACAGATCGTAGCCGCCCGCCGCTACCAGCGTCGGCACGGCCAGGAAGAACGAAAACTCGGTCGCCGCGCGGCGCGACAGCCCAAACAGCATGCCGCCGATGATGGTGGCGCCCGAGCGCGAGGTTCCAGGAATGAGCGCGAAGCATTGCGCAACGCCGACCTTCAGCGCATCGAGCCACGTCATCGCACGCGCCTCCGTGACCCGGGGAGCGAACGAGCGGCGCTCGGCGAAAAGGATGACCACGCCGCCGACGATGAACGCGAGGGCCACGGGCACCGGATGGAAGAGGTAAGCCTTGATGTACTTCGAGAACGCCAGGCCGATCACCGCGGCCGGGATGAACGCCACGATGAGGTTCCGGTAGAGCGGAATGTCGACGCGGAAGAAGCGTGCGCGGTATTCCCAGACGACGGCGAGCATCGCGCCGGTCTGGATGACGATATTGAAGACGTTCCAGCGCTCGTCGGTCGCGCCAAGCAGCGCCGAGGCGAGGATCAGGTGCCCCGTGCTCGAGATCGGCAGGAATTCGGTGATGCCTTCGACCACGCCGAGAATCAGCGCGAAGACAAGCTCGGTCATCGCGCGATTCTAGCGAGCCGCGAGAAACGACACGATGCTCGGCCAGTAATCCGGATGGCCGTCGATGCTGTTGTGGCTGGCGGCAAGCTCGACCCATTTCTTCGGGCCCGCCCAGGCCTCATAGAGCCGCTTCGCGTGCTCGGCGGGAATGACCTCGTCGTGCGTCGCCGCGACGCACAGAAGCGGTATCTCGATTTTCGGTGCAATGCTGAGCGAATCGAAGCGGTGCTTGAGCAGCCAGCCGACCGGAAGAAACGGATAGTGCCGCTTGCCGACCTCGACCATGCTGTCGAAAGGCGCGATGAGGATCACGCCATCAAGCCTGCGGTCGGCGGCGAGCCGCACGGCGACGCCGCTGCCGAGGCTGCGGCCCAACGCGATGATGCGTTTGTTCGTCGTGGCGAAATGGTCGTACCAGGCGCGTGCATCGCTCTCGAGGGATTGCTCGGATGGCGTGCCGCCGCTCGCGCCGTAGCCGCGGTAGTCGACGAGCAGCCATGCCGCGCCGGTCGCGCGACGCGGGATCTCATCGAGCATCCATGAAACCTGTTCGGCATTGCCGCCGAAATAGAGGACGAGCGGCGCACCGGGCTGCGACTTGATGTGCCAGCCGTGCAGGCGCGTGCCGTCCGGCGCTTGCAAGAAAGTGTCAACGACGTCGGGGTGGCGCGCGGCGATGGTCTCGCGCTCTGCCTCGGCAATGGGCCGCGGCTGGAATATCAGTTTGTCCTGCATGAGATACACGGTGAGCGGCAGCGCGACCGCTACCGCGGCCACGATCTTGATTAACGCGCTGAGAGAGCCCGGGTCCATCGTTTCAGCGTAATGTTAAGGGAGGGTGAGAAGACGAATTCCAGTCGCTGAGCTGCGCTTCGGCATGTATGTCGCCGAGCTGGATCGCCCGTGGACGGATACGCCGTTCATGTTCCAGGGCTTCATGCTCAGCACGCCGCAGCAGCTCGATGCGCTGAAGAAATACTGCGCGACGGTGATCGTCGACCTCGAGCGCAGCGCCGCCGTCGAGCCGCCCGCGCTGCGCGTCGCTTATCCCGAGCGAGCACCGGTCGAGGAGGAGATCGGGCCCGCGAAGACAGCGTACTCGAACAGCCGTGTCTTGATGCGCGACGTCGTCTCCGCCGTGCGCATCGGCAAGACACTCGATGCCGAGCGCCTCAAATCGGCGGTCACCAGCATGACGCAGAGCGTGCTGCGCAATCCCGACGCGTTGCTCCTCTTCTCGCAGCTGCGCGCGAAAGGAGAGTACACCGAGTCGCACGCGCTCGACGTCTCGATCTACATGATCACCTTCGGGCGCTTCCTCCAGCTCGAGCCGGGACAAATCGAATTCCTCGGCTATCTCGGCCTCCTGCAGGATGTGGGCAAGGTCCGGCTGCCCAAGGATCTGCTCGAGAAGCGCGGGCGCCTTACGATCCAGGAATTCGAGCAAGCGAAGCTGCACGTGAATTATTCCGTCGAAATCCTGCGCTCGACGCCGGGATTGCCGGGCGACCTGCCGCGCATCGCAGCACTGCACCACGAGCGCCATGACGGCAGCGGCTATCCCAAGGGCCTGCGCGGAGCCGAGATCGGCATGATCGGCTCGATCGCGGCCATCGTCGACACGTTCGACGCGTTGACCGTCAAGCGGCCGTATGCCGATGCGGTGTCACCCTCCGCGGCGATCAGCATGCTCTACAAATGGCGCGGCGTGTTCTTCGACGCACACTTGGTCGAGCAGTTCATCCGCTGCATCGGCATCTTCCCCGTCGGCAGCGTGGTCGAATTGAACACCGGCGAGGTCGGCGTGGTCATTGCGCAGAACCTCGCCAAGCGGCTATTGCCGCGCGTGATGGTGATCCGCGACGCCGAAGGCAATCCGATGATCCCGCACAAGCTCCTGGATCTCGCGAAGGAGCCCAAGGCGAAGAGGGACGAGCCCTACCGCATCCTCGGCACGCTGGAATACGGCGCCGTAGCGTTCAACCCTGACGAGCTCTTCGTGAAGGCTACGTAGGCTTGCTGTAGAGCTCGCCGCCTTTCTTCACGAACTCGACCGACTTTTCCTTCATTCCCTGCTCGACGTAATCGCGCACGTCCTGCGTGATCTTCATCGAGCAGAAGTGCGGCCCGCACATCGAGCAGAAGTGCGCCACCTTGGCCCCATCCTGCGGCAGCGTCTCGTCATGGAATTCCTTGGCGGTGTCGGGATCGAGCCCGAGGTTGAACTGATCCGCCCAGCGGAATTCAAACCGCGCCTTCGACAGGGCGTTGTCGCGCAGCTGCGCCCCCGGATGGCCCTTGGCGAGATCGGCGGCGTGGGCGGCGATCTTGTACGCCACGATGCCGTCCTTGACGTCCTTCTTGTTCGGCAGACCGAGGTGCTCCTTGGGCGTGACGTAGCAGAGCATCGCGGTGCCGTACCAGCCGATCATCGCGGCGCCGATCGCGCTGGTGATGTGGTCGTAGCCCGGCGCGATATCGGTCGTGAGGGGCCCCAGCGTGTAGAACGGCGCCTCGTCGCAGTGCTTGAGCTGCAGCTCCATGTTCTCCTTGATGAGCTGCATCGGCACGTGTCCGGGGCCTTCGATCATCACCTGGCAATCGTGCTTCCAGGCGACCTTCGTCAGCTCGCCCAGCGTCTCGAGCTCGGCGAACTGCGCCTCGTCGTTGGCATCGTAGATCGACCCGGGCCGCAGGCCGTCGCCCAGCGAGAAGGAAACGTCGTAGGCGGCCATGATCTCGCAGATTTCCTCGAAATGCGTGTAGAGGAAGCTTTCCCTGTGGTGGGCGAGGCACCACTTCGCCATGATCGAGCCGCCGCGCGACACGATGCCCGTCATGCGCTTTGCGGTCATCGGTATGAACGGCAGCCGCACCCCGGCATGGATGGTGAAGTAGTCGACGCCCTGCTCGGCCTGCTCGATCAGCGTGTCGCGGAACATTTCCCAGGTGAGCTCTTCCGCCTTTCCGTTCACCTTCTCGAGCGCCTGGTAAATCGGCACTGTGCCGATCGGCACCGGCGAGTTGCGGATGATCCACTCACGTGTCTCGTGGATGTGCTTGCCGGTGGAAAGGTCCATGACCGTGTCGGCGCCCCAGCGGATCGCCCAGGTCATCTTGTCGACTTCTTCCCCGATCGACGACGTGACGGCGGAGTTGCCGATGTTGCAGTTGATCTTCACCAGGAAATTGCGGCCGATGATCATCGGCTCGGTTTCCGGGTGGTTGATGTTCGCCGGGATGATGGCGCGACCGCGCGCGACTTCGTCGCGCACGAACTCGGGCGTAATCGTCTTCGGCAACCTCGCACCGAACGATTGGCCGGGGTGCTGAAACGCCAGCGACTCGTCCATGCGCTGGGTCTCGCGCACGGCGATGTATTCCATCTCCGGCGTGATGATTCCTTTGCGCGCGTAATGCATTTGCGTGACGTTCTTGCCGCGCCGCGGGCGGCGGTGCAGGTCGAAGCGCAGCTCGGCGAGCTTAGGGTCCGCGAGACGCTTGCGCCCGTACTCCGAGGTCGGCCCGTCAAGCTGAACGGAGTCGCCGCGTTGGGTTATCCAGGTCTCTCTGAAGGGGAAGAGTCCCCTGCGGATGTCGATGCGCGCATCGGGGTCGGTGTACGGGCCCGACGTGTCATAGACGGTGATCGGCGGATTGCCTGCCGTCTGGCTGATCTCGCGCATCGGCACGCGAAGAGAACCGACGTAGACTTTGCGCGAGCTCGGCAGCGGCTGGACCGCAGCGTCGTCTACGTGGGCAGTGGCGGCTAGAAACTTCGGATTGGCGTTCATTGCGCTTCCCTCCGGCGGCATTACCCGCTTCAGGTTCCAAGGGTGTCTCTCACCCGCTTGATCCAAGTCAGATCGCGCAGGACCCCTATCGCTAAGGCGCCGATTATAATCCGCTGCCCTATGGACCTAGAGCAAGCGCGTGCCAACATGGTCGAGCAGCAGATCCGCACCTGGGCGGTGCTGGATCAGGACGTGCTGGACCTGCTCTACGTCGTGCCGCGCGAGGAGTTCGTCGCCTCAGAGTATCGCGCCTTGGCCTTTTCCGATATGCAGCTTCCGTTGGGAGAGGGCGAGCGCATGTGGGAGCCCAAGCTTGAGGCACGCGTGTTGCAGGAGCTCGACGTGCGCAAGGCGGACCGCGTGCTGGAAGTGGGCACCGGCAGCGGCTATCTGACCGCGCTGCTCGCGCATCGCGCCGCGCACGTCCATTCGGTGGAGCTTAAGCCGGCGCTCGCCGCCTTCGGGCGGCGTAATCTCGAGCGCCACGGCGCCGGCAACATCAGCCTCGAGACCGGCGACGCCGCACGAGGCTGGGACCGCCACGCGCCCTATCACGTCATCGTGCTAACCGGCTCGACGCCGGTGTTGCCGCGGGCCTTCCTGGACCAGCTCGAAGTCGGCGGCCGGCTATTCGCCGTGGTCGGCGAGGCGCCGGTCATGACCGCGCAGCTGGTGACCTGCACCGCACCCGGCGCATTCAACAACGTCGACCTGTTCGAGACTGTCGTCGCTCCTCTAACGAACGCCGAGCAGCCGTCGCGTTTCCGGTTCTAGCGCATGAAACAGATCAGCGCGCCGGAGTTGGCCGCCTGGCTCGCCGATGCTGAGCGGGACAAACCGCTGCTGCTGGACGTGCGCGAGCCGTGGGAATTCGAGAAAGCGCGCATCGAGGGGGCGCGACTCGTGCCGATGCGCGAAATTCCTTCGCGTCACCAGGAGCTCGATCCCGGCAAGGATGTCGTTGCGATCTGCCACCACGGCGCACGCAGCCAGCAGGTGGCGATGTTCCTCGAAAGGGTCGGTTTCACAAGAATGCATAATCTCGTGGGAGGGGTGGATGCCTGGTCGCGAACCGTCGATCCGACGGTCCCGGTTTATTAGAGGCTGGGCATTTGCGGCCCTGGTCGTAGCCTTTCCAGCGGCTGCCGAGGACTTGCTGCAGGTCTATCGCGATGCGCAACGCTACGACGCCGTCTATGGCGCCGCGCGATTCTCGCTGGAGGCTGGCCGCGAGCGAATCCCCCAAGGCCGCGCGCTATTGCTGCCCACCATCGGGCTGACGGCGAACGCCGCGGCAGTCCGCATCGAGCAGCAGTCACAGAATCAGGCGATCGCTCCCGATTTCACGCGCAATCCAAGCACGCTCGGCTACACGCTCACGCTCTCGCAACCCATCTACCGTCCGCAAAACCTCCTGCAACGCGACCAGGCCGACTACCAGGCGCGGCAAGCCGAAGCGACCTTCGCGCAAGCGAGCCAGGACCTGACGGTACGGACCGCACAGGCCTACTTCGACGTGCTCGCCGCGCAGGACACGCTCACGCTCGTCGGGGCGCAGAAGGCGGCGATCTCCGAGCAGCTCGCGCAAGCCAAGCGCAATTTCGAGGTCGGCACGGCGACCATCACCGATACCCACGAGGCGCAGTCGCGCTACGACCTCATCGTCGCGCAGGAAATCGCGGCGCAGAACGATCTCGATGCCAAGCGACGCGCGCTCCAGCTCGTCACGGGCAAGGAGTACACGCAGCTCAAGCCGTTGCGCAGCGATATCCGTCTCGCGCCGCCGACGCCGAACGACATGCAGGCGTGGGTGGACCTTGCCGACAAGCAGAGCTATCCGGTCATCATCCAGCAGGCGGTCAGCGACGTGGCGCAGCTGGAAGCGAAACGGCAGAGCGCCGGGCACTTGCCCACGGTGGATCTCGTCGGCAGCTACGGTACGACGCGCGATACCGGATCGTTGGTGAGCGGCGTCGGTCGGGAGATCACCAGCGGTCAGATCGCCTTGCAGCTCGCGGTGCCGATCTATCAAGGCGGCAGCATCAGCTCCCGCGAGCGCGAAGCCGCGGCCAACTACTACAAGTCGCGCCAGGACGTTGAAAACGCCCGGCGTACCGCCGCGCTGACGACACGCCAGACCTACCTTGCGGTGATCAACGGCATCGCGCAGGTAGCCGCGCTCGAGCAAGCGCTCACCTCCTCGCAGAGCGCGCTCGACTCGAACCGGCTGGGCTATGAGGTGGGCGTGCGTATCAACATCGACGTCCTGAACGCCCAGCAGCAGGTCTTCCAGACGCGGCGCGATCTCGCCGTGGCGCGGTACAACGCCATCCTGAACCAGCTTCGTCTCAAGGCTGCTGCAGGCGCCTTGCGCGACGAAGACCTCGAAGAAGTGAACCGCGCGCTACAGCCGTAGGCTCTAGACCTTCAGAAGCCGGCGGCAAGCGGCGAGGTGTCGCGCTGTAGCGCCGCGGTGCAAGTTGCACAGACTTCTCCCGGATTCGCCCATGCGACGCCGCTTTTCCTCGTGCGCCAATAGATCGAGGGCGCTGCGCAAGGCGGAGGCGGCCTCTGCGACCTGGATCGCCGCCCCGGCCTCGAGCGCGAGCTCGGTCGCTTCGGCGAAGTTATACATGTGCGGCCCGACGATCACCGGCGCGCCCACCGCAAGCGCTTCGATCAGATTCTGGCCGCCGAGCGGCGCGAACGAGCCGCCGATGATCGCGACATCGCAGGCGCCGTAATAGAACGCCATCTCTCCCATGCTGTCGCCGACATGGACGCGATCGGCGGCGCCCGGCATCGGCTGAAGGCTGCGCCGCGAGTCGGCGAGGGCCGCGACCTCATCGAAGCGTCGCGGATGACGCGGCACCACGACGATCAGCACGCCGGCATTCGCCAGCGAAGCGGGCCGTGAAGCAAGGAGCATCGCCTCCTCGCCTTCGCGCGTGCTCGCAAGAAGAATAACCGGCCGCCCGAGAGCCTTGCGCCACGCAGCGCCAGCAGCGACTTGCGCCGCATCGGGTGTGACATCGAACTTCAGGTTCCCCGTCACCTCCACCGAGCGCGCTCCGATTCCGCGCAGCCGCTCCGCGTCGGCGGCACTTTGTGCGCAGACGGCCGCCAAAGACCCGAAGGCGGGCTCGGCGAGTGCCCGCCAGCGCCGATAGCCGCGGGCGGAGTTCTCCGACAGACGGGCGTTGGCCAGCATCACCGACACGCCGTGCCGCGCGCACTGCGCGAGCAGGTTCGGCCAGACCTCCGTCTCCATGACAATGCCGAGTCGCGGCCGGAAGTATTCGAGGAACGCCTGGGCCGTCTCCGGAAAGTCGTAGGGCAGGAAAACGTTCAGCGCCGATTCGCCATAGACCTGCTTGATCGTCTCGCGGCCGGCTGCGGTGGTGCAGGTGATGAGCATCTTGTGGTCCGGCAGGGCGCTGCTCAGCGCACGTACGAGCGGCTCGGCCGCGCGGGCCTCGCCCACCGACACCGCGTGGAGCCAGACCAGGCGCTCCGGGCGGTCCGTCCCGTAGACGCCGAAGCGCTCGGCGACGAACTCGCGGTAACCGGGCTCACGCCGTCCCCGCCACCACAGCCTGAGCACGAGAAACGGCAAGGCCAGCCGCAGCATGACCGTATAGAGGGCCCTCACTGCAATGCTTTCAACACATCGCCGGCCGACGGCGGTGCCTGCAAACCACCAAGGTTCGTTGCTCGCCGCGCGCCATAGAGGCCGGTGAGCGCGGGATCGGAGCCGCAGTAGATGCCGACGGTGCGCACCCCGGACGCGGCCGCGAGATGAGTGAGCCCCGTGTCGACTCCTATGACGGCCCATGCGCGCTTGAAAAGGCGTGCCAGCTGCTCGAGCGTCATGCGCGGCATGACTTCCGCTTGGGTCAGCGCCGAGGCTATGCGCGTTGCGCGCCGGCGCTCTTCATCGCTCCCCCAGGGCAATACCGTCCGCATGCCAAGCGCACGGCCAACCTCGATCCACCGCTCCTCGGGCCATAGCTTGTCCGCACGGCTCGTCATCGTAAGAAAGACGACATAGGTCGACTCTGCCGCCTGCGCCAGCTCCGGCTGCAGCCCATACTCGAGCGGCAGGTCGAGCTCGTAGCCGAGCGCGGCCGCCGCGAGACGGCGGTTGCGCTCGACCGCATGCAGGCTGCGCGGCACGGCGTGACGCTGCTGATAGAACAAAGCAGCAGCGGATTCACGCGCGCTCGCTGCGTCCATGCCATGGCGTTCGCCGATTGCGCAAGCGGAGATGAGTGCGCTCTTGATGAGCGACTGCGTGTCGATCACGGTGTCGTAGCGCTCCGCAGCGACGCTCTTGCGGAATGCGGCGATTTCACGCCAGGTCGTCGTGCGCCACCAGGCGCCGCGCCAGCGGCGTAGCCTCACCGGGATCACCCGCCGCACCGACGGATGCATCGATGCGATCGCGGCGAAAGGCTCCTCCACTACCCAGTCGATCTCGACGCCCGGACGCTTGCGCGCCACGTCGCTGACCGCGGGGCAGTTGTGCACCACGTCGCCGAGCGACGAAGTCTTGACGAAGAGAACCTTAAGCGTCGGAGAATGCCATTTAGAATGGTCGGCCGCGATTTTAGGGGAATCCGAGGATAAGAACTTGAACGTCGCGACCCACGCTTCGCTCTCCGCAGTTCTCATCACGCGCAACGCCTCGGCTGTGCTCGATTCGTGTCTCGAGAGCCTTGCGTTCGTCGACGAGATCGTCGTGGTGGATTCCGCTTCGACCGATGCCACCGTCGAGATCGCCCAGCGGCGCGGCGCCAAGGTGGTGCAGAAGGAGTGGCTCGGGTTCGGCCGCCAGAAGCAGTTCGCAGTCGATCAGGCGAAGCACGACTGGGTGCTCTGCATCGATTCGGACGAGCGCGTCTCGGCCGAGCTCGCCGAGAGCATCCGCCGGGCGCTCGCCGCGCCGGTATCGCCCGTCTATCGCATGCCGCGCCGCAATCGCTTCATGGGCCGCTGGCTCTCGCACGGCGAAGGCTACCCGGACTGGAGCCCCCGCCTCTTCAACCGCCTGAATGCGCGCTGGAGCGACGACCTCGTGCACGAGAAGGTGCTCTATGCCGTCACCCCCGGCACGCTCGAGGGGGATCTGATGCACGACGCTTCCGACGACCTCGCGACCTATCTCGACCGGCAGAACCGCTACACCACGCTCGCGGCCCGCCAGGCGTACGAGCTCGGCAAGAGCTCGAGCGTGTTCCATCTCCTGTTCTCACCGGTCGTGCGCTTCATCAAGTTCTATGTGCTGCGGCTCGGCTTCCTCGACGGGGTGCCCGGGCTATTGCACATCTCGATCGGCTGCATGAACAGCTATATGAAGTACGCGAAGCTCATCGAGCTGCGCCGCGCCGACAACCGCTAGCCGCCTTTCGCGTATTCGGGCACCCACGCGCGCAGGCGCTCACGCACCTGCGCCGGGTCCGAACTCGCGAGCCAGGCGAGCACTTCCTCGAGGAGGCGCGCATTCTCGGATGCGCGCACTTGCGCGATGCGAAGCTTGGGATGCGGCGTCGGCAGCGTCTTCTCGGCATCGGCCAGCGGCTCCTCATAGAGCTTTTCTCCCGGCCGCAGGCCGGTGTACTCGATGCGGATGTCGGCCTCGCTGAACCCCGAGAGCCGGATCATCTGCCGTGCGAGATCGGCGATGAGGACCGGCTCCCCCATGTCGAGGACATAGATTTCCCCGCCCTTGCCCTGCTCCCCGGCCTGGAGGACGAGCTGCGCGGCCTCGGGGATCGACATGAAGTAGCGCTGGATCTCGGGGTGCGTCACGGTGACCGGCCCGCCGCGCGCGATCTGCTCCCGAAAGCGCGGCACGACGCTTCCCGCCGAGCCGAGCACGTTGCCGAAGCGCACGATGACGAGCTCCGTACCGCCTGCCGACTGCAGCGCCTGGCAGGCGAGCTCGGCCAGGCGCTTGGATGCGCCCATGACGTTCGCGGGATTCACCGCCTTGTCGGTGGAAACCAGCACGAACTTGCTGGCGCCGTTCGCTTGCGCCGCCCGCGCCGTGACCACGGTCGAGAGCACATTGTTGCGAACCGCCTCGAAAGCATTCTCCTCCTCCATCAGCGGCACATGCTTGTAAGCCGCCGCATGGAATACGACGTCGGGCCGGTAGCGCGCGAAGAGCTGGCCGACGCGAGTCTCGTCCTTTGCGTCGCCGATGACCGCGGTGACGGCGAGCGCCGGGCGGCGATCCGCGAACTCCTGGGCGATCGAATAGAGGGCAAATTCCGACAGCTCGAAGAGCACGAGCCTAGCCGGCGCAAAGCGGGCGATCTGGCGGCATAGCTCGGCGCCGATGGAGCCGCCGGCGCCGGTGACAAGAACTGTGCGGCCATCGAGAAAGCGCCGCAGGCCCGCGTCGTCGAGCGCCACCGGGTCGCGCCCCAGCAAGTCGTCGAGCTCGATCGGCCGCAGAGCCGACACGCTGACGCGCCCGGAAACGATATCGCCGAGCGCTGGCACGGTCATCACCGAGATTCCCGCCTTGGCGCACAGCTCGACCGCGCGCTTGCGTTCGCCGTGGCTCGCGTCCGGCATGGCAATGATGGCCTGCGTAACGTTATGGCGATCGGCGATCAGGCCGACCTGCCGGACGGGGCCAAGGACCGGCAGGCCCGCAAGCTCGGCGCCGTGCTTGGCGGCATCGTCATCGAGCAAGCCGATCACACGCCACTGCGGACTTGGCGCGAGCTCCTTCACGAGCGCAGCCGCCGCAGCTCCCGCGCCAAGGACCAGCACCGGATTCGCCTGCAGCTTCGTGAGAGGTACGACTCGTCCTTCGCGCCACGCACGGTAGGCGAACCGGCTGCCGCCCATGATGATCACGAGAAGCAATGGCGCAATCAGGAAGGCCGATCGCGGCACCGCCTCGCCCATGCGCAGGATCGAGAGCATGGTCGGCACCGCCGCGCCCGCGACCGCGACGGCAATCACAATGCGCTTCAGGTCCGGCAGGCTCGCGTAACGCCAGAGGCCGCGGTAGAGCCCAAGCGCCCAGAACACCACGGCGTCGACGACCAGCACCCACGGCAGCTGCGACCACATGATTTCGCGGTAGTCCTCCGGAATGTCGAGGTTGAATCGCAGCCAAAACGCCACGACCCACGCGAGCGCCGCCGCCGCAAGGTCGTAGGCGAAGACAATGAACCGCCGGTGATAGATCGACCGAATCATGCTCGTGGCAATCCCACGAGTGCGGCGCCCGCGCAAAGCACCATCAAGGCATACGCGACATAGGCCGTGCCGCGATGGCCGAGGCCGCTTTGCACCATGCGCTGGTAGTAATGGTCGCGGTGCGCCTGCCAGATGCGCTCGGCTCGGGCGAGACGGCGCGCGAGCGTGAGCGTCGCGTCGGCGATGAAGGGCGCGAACACGGCGAGCGGGAACCAGAGCGGCCAGGCTTCATCGTTCCAGCCCACGACACCCAAGGCGCCGGCGAGGAAGCCGAGCGGAATGGACCCTACGTCGCCCAGGAAGATGCGCGCCGGGTGGAAGTTGAAGACGAGAAATGCCGCAGCCGCGGCCGCGATGCAAAGGCACGTCGTGGCGAGCTCCGGCTCACCCGCCATCGCGGCCGCCACGCTGTAGGCGGCAAAGCCGATCAGCGTCATGCCGCCCGCCAGTCCGTCCGAGCCGTCCATGAAGTTGTAGAGATTGGTGAGCCAGGCGATGCCGAGCACGATCAACGCCGCCTGCCAGAGGTAGATCGGCGAGAGCTCATACCAAACGAGCACCCCGGCCGCGACGAGATGGGCGCCAAGTCTTGCGGCGATGGGCAAGCCCTTCAAGTCGTCGGCGAGCGAAATCGCTGCGAGAACGAGCGCCAAGCCGAGCGCCGGCCACACTTCGATGCCGCCCAACGGAATGGCGGCGGCGGTGCCGATCAGCACGGCAATGCCGCCGGTGCGCGGCACGGGATGCTCGTGCAGCGAACGTTCGTTAGGCCGATCGAGCGCGAAGCGCGCGAAGCGCGTGAGCAGCAGCTGCACGGCGATGAATGCGAGCACGAACGACACCGCGCCTGCGGCCCCTTGCATGGCGCGCATTCTAGCGAGCCATCGATCGGTACCAGCGCACTGTCTCGCCGATACCTTCGGCTGAATTGAAGGATGGCCGCCAGCCAAGGCGCTCGCGCGTTTCGCCCGCATCGACGACGAGCGAATCGACCAGGCGGCCGACTTCGGCGCCCTTGCCGGCGAGCGCGCCGGCGAGGCGCAGCAGCCCGACTGGAACGCGGATCAAGCGTGCGGGCTTGCCAAGCGCGCGGCCAATCTCGGAAACAAGCTGGGGTGTACTCAGGTCATCGCCATCCGCCGCGAGCAGCGTGCGTCCCGCCGCCGCAGGCGAGCTCGCCGCTGCGACGATCAGATCGGCGAGGTTCTCGACGTAGACGAGGCTGCGCCGGTTCCGGACCGCCCCGAGAGGAAGCGGCAGCCTGCGGTCGACCAGGCGAATCAGCCGCAGGAAATTCGCGCGCACGCCCGGACCGTAGACGAGCGGCGGGCGCAGGATGACCCGCTCCAGGTTGCCGGCCAGCTTGGCGAGCGCGCGCTCTGCTTCCCATTTGGACCGCGCATAACGATCCTGCGGCTGCGGCGCATCGCTCGCGCGAAACGGCCGGTCGATCGGCGTGCGCTCGCCGTTCACCTTGATCGAGCTCATGAACACGAATCTCCGCACGCCCGCCTTGGCGGCCGCCTCCGCCAGACGCGCGGTCGCCTCGCAATTCATTGCGTGATAAACGGACTCTGCGTCCGGCGCATGAATCTGATGCGCAATGCCGGCGAGATGCACGACCACGTCGACGCCATCGAGCGGCCAGCCCTGGGTCAAGTCGCCCACCACCGACTGAGCGCCATCAATGCGGATTTCGCTCCGAACTGCCGCACGAACCTGCCAGCCGCGCCTTGCGAATGCTGCGCAGGCGGCGCGGCCGATGAAGCCGCTCGCGCCCGTGACCAGGACAGCAGTCACTTCCGCCAGACGGTACGGTTTACGTAGTCGGTATAGCCGAGGATGGCGTTGACGACCTTCGAAGCGACGTCATCGGCGTCGTAGTCTGGAGCGATGCGCCAGGTGCGACCCGAGCGCTTGAAGCGTTCGGTCGCCACCTTCACCGCTTCCAGGATGCGCGGCGACCTGATGCCCGCCATGATCACCGTGCCCTCGTCCATCCCCTCGGGGCGCTCGTGTGCCTCGCGGATCATCACGCCCGCAAAGCCCACGATCGACGCTTCCTCGGTGAGCGTGCCGCTATCGGAGAGGACGCAGAACGCCGATTTCTGCAGCTGCACGTAATCGGCGAAGCCCAGCGGCGGCATGAAACGGATGCCTGCGGGAGCCTTCTTGCCGAGCGCCTCGAGCCGCTTGCGCGTGCGCGGATGCGTCGAGACGATGACCGGCAGCTTGTACTCCTTGCCCAGAGCCTGGAGGGAACCCAGCAAATCGGCAAAGCGGCGCTTTTCGTCGACGTTCTCTTCGCGATGGCTGCTCACGGCGAAGTACTTGCCGCGCTTCAGCCCCAGCTTCCTTAGCACAGGCGATTTGTCGATCGCCGCGGCGTGCTTGGTCAAGACTTGCTTCATGGGCGAGCCGGTCTTCAGCACCGTTTCCGGCCGGATGCCTTCGGCGAGCAGATAACGCCGTGCGTGCTCGGTGTAGACGAGGTTGATATCCGACGTGTGATCGACGATCCGGCGATTCACCTCCTCCGGAACGCGCTCGTCGAAACAGCGGTTTCCCGCCTCCATGTGGAAGATGGGAATCTTCAGGCGCTTGGCCGCGATCACCGCGAGGCAGCTGTTGGTATCCCCAAGGAGGAGAAATGCATCCGGCTTCTCCTTGCGCATCACTTCGTCGGACTTGGCGATGACGTTGGCGACGGTCTGCGCCGCAGTCTCGCCGGCCGCGTTCAGGAAGTGGTCGGGCTTACGCAGGCCGAGACCATCGAAGAAAATCTGGTTCAGCTCGTAGTCGTAATTCTGGCCGGTGTGAACGAGCACGTGCTGCACGGCGCGATCGAGCTCCGGGATCACGCAGGAGAGCTTGATGATCTCGGGCCGCGTGCCGACGAGCGTCATCACTTTCATGCCGGCACCAATCCATGGCGGCGCAAGAGATCCATCGTCGCCTTTGCATTCAACACCGTGTCCGCAGAGCTGAACTCGCCCTTCAGCGCATTCTTCTCCTTGGCGGCGTTGCGCCTTAGCTCAGGCAACATCGGCAAGATCGCAAAGTAGTCGCCGCGTCGCACGCAGTGGTGCGCTTCTTCGTCCGAAACCATGATCTCGTGCATCTTCTCGCCGGGCCGGATGCCGATGGTCTTGGTCTGGACGCGTTTCTTGCCGATGAGGGCGCGCGCTATGTTCTGCACCGTCGCCGAAGGCGCCCGCGGCACATAGGTCTCTCCGGCGCGCGCCTCGCGCAGGGCCGTGAACACCGTGTCGGCGGCCTGATCCAGCGTCAGCAGAAAGCGCGTCATCGACGGCTCGGTGATGGTCACGGGGCCGCCATGCGCAATCTGGTCGAGGAAGAGAGGAATCACCGAGCCCCGCGAGGCCAGGACATTGCCGTAGCGCACGCAGATGAAACGCGTGTCGGGATTAAGGATGTTGGCGGAGATGAAGATGCGCTCCTGGAGCGACTTCGTCATGCCCATCACGTTGACCGGCTTGCACGCCTTGTCGGTGGAAATGCCGATGACACTCTCCACCTTGTAGCGGTTCTCCTGAATGGCGCGCACGATGTTCGCTGCGCCGATGCAGTTCGTGAGGATTGCCTGCTCGGGGAAATATTCGCAGGTCGGCACCTGCTTCAAGGCAGCGGCATTCACCACGATATCGGCGTCGCGCACGGCCGCACAGATCTCGGGATAGCTGCGCACGTCGCCGATGCGGAACTCGAGCACGTTCATGAAGTTGCGGAAGATCACCTCGTCGGTCGCCTCGCGCCGGTGCAGGTAGCTCATGCGCATCTCGTGCTGCTTCGCCTCGTCGCGCGAGAACACGATGACTTTCTTCGGCGTGCCGACCTCGCCCGAAAGGGCGCGGCGCACGAGCGTGCCGCCCATCGACCCAGTGCCCCCGGTCACCAGCACCGTCTTGCCTTTGAAGATCATTGCGCCTGCACCTCTTGGGAAAGTTCATCCAGCATGCGGTCCCAGGACGGCGGCTGGTAGCCGAATGTCTTGCGAAAACGTGTCGAATCGAGGCTGCGATCGATCTTTGGTTTGTCCACCGGCACGATCTCCACAGGCAGGGACAACCGGTCGCGCAATTTCGCAAGAAGGTCAAACTTGCTGATCGGCGCTGCCGATAGATGGTACAGCCCGGTAGCGGCCGCATGCTTTTCGATCAACATGGCGATCACCCTGGAGATTTCCGACGTCGTAAGCCCAGAGAAGATCGCATGCCGGTAACCTTGGACGCGCCCTCTTTGAGAGAGGAACCAGTCGATCAGGTTGCTCTTACGATAGAGACCCAGTCCGATCATTGACGTGCGCAGGGTGATCGCATTGCTCGCCGAGACCTCGCCCAAAAGCTTCGAGCGGTCATACAGATCGACGGGGTCGGGACGGTCGTCTTCGCTGTAGTTGCCCCGCTCGCCAGAGAAGACACAATCGGTGGAGAGGTGGATCAACCGTGCACCGACCGCGCGGCAGTCGAGCGCGAGGCGGTGCGGAAGCAGCGAATTGACTTCTATGCTGAGGATCGAATCGTGCGCTTCAGGCCGCTGCTTGACGATGCC
>DASQGW010000170.1:0-14040 GCA_035632415.1 Burkholderiales bacterium
GCCGAAGGAGAACCGGGAAATCCCGCCGCTCAAGTACGACTATGTATACCGGTTGAAGCGCGACTATCCGGAGCTGGAAATCGTGATCAACGGCGGTATCACGACGCGAGCGCAGATCGATGCCCAGCTCGCCAAAGTTGATGGCGTGATGCTTGGTCGCGCCGCTTATCACGATCCATGGCTGCTCGCGGATGCCGGAAGGACGCGAGCGGATGTGGTGCACGCGATGGTGGAATACGCGCGGCATCACCTGCCGCTGCGCCAAGTCACGCGGCACATGCTTGGGCTCTATCACGGCATGCCGCATGCGCGTGTGTGGCGCCGCATGCTTTCGGACAGCGAAAGATTGAGAGCCAATCGCCCGGAGCTGCTGCTCGAGGCGCTCGAGCTGGTCGAGCGGCCGGGCTACGTGGAGTTTGTCCCCGCCTAAGGCGAGGCGTGGCCGACCATCTGCGGCGGCGCGTGGTCGCCCCACTGCGAGGCGAGGCCTTCTTCCGCGGGGACGAGGTTCTTGCGATGGCGTGCAGTGAGGCGGTCGGTGTCGACCCAGTGCTCGTGCACGCGGCCCCACGGGTCCTTCCAGTAATCGAACACCTGGCTGCCGAGGACGTGGCGCCCGATGCCCCAGACGTGCTCGTACTTGCCGCTCGTCTTCAGGTGATGGTTGCCGAGCATCAGGTCGTCGAAGCTGTGCACCTCGAACGCGAGATGGTTCAGGCCCACCTTCTCGCCCTCGAAGCACAGGAACGTGTGGTGGTCGACATGCTTTGCGCCGCGGTCGCAGCGATTGAACGTCGCGATGATGTTCTCCTTCGGCCCGGCGTAGACCTCGTCGGAGGGAATGAAGCCGAACATCTCGCGATACCACTTGATGCGCTCTTTGGCGCCCGGCGTCATCATCACCGCATGGCCCAGTCGCTTGACCTGTGACGCTCCAGGCTTTATGCGCAGAAGCTCGCCCGCCTTGCGCGTCACCTCGCGTACCGCGAGCGGCTTGAGCTTCTTCATTCCGTAGACCACTTCCATCGTGTAGCCGAGCGGGTCGCGCAATCGAACCCGCTTGCCGCCGCCCGGCTCATCCACGCTCTCGACGCCGCTTGCGCCGGGCGCCGCGGCAAGGCGCCGCAGGTCCGCCTCGCTTTGCGCATGGAAGGCGAGCCCGACGAAGCGCGGCTCGCCGAGATGCGTGACCTGGATGTGATGCGCCGGTCCGGTGCCGCGCATGTAGAGCGCGGTGGGCGTGCGCGCCGCGCGCACCATGCCGAAGTCGAGCAGGAACCGCTCGGCGAGATCGAGATCCGGCGACTGCAACCGCGCAAAGGCGATGTCGCTGACTTTGACGACGGGCATGGTAAGGTCCTCCTCGCTCGTATTATGCGGTTATCATTGCGCCATGAGCGCCAACCTCAAGACCGTCGTCACCAAATCGGTCCGCGACCGCGTGAGCCGGGAAGAGTGGCAGATGCGGGTCGACCTCGCCGCCGCCTACCAGCTCGCCGCGATCTACAGGTGGACAGACCTCATCTACACCCACTTCTCGGCGCGCGTGCCGGGAACCGAGGACTTCCTCCTCAATCCCTACGGCCTGATGTTCGACGAGATCACCGCTTCCAGCCTCGTGAAGATCGACTGGGAGGGAAAGGTCAAGGACGACCCGACCGGCCTGGGCGTGAACGAAGCCGGCTTCATCATCCATAGCTGCATGCATGCCGCGCGGCCCGAGATCAACTGCGTGATCCACACGCACACGCGCGCCACCGTCGCCGTCTCGGCCATGAAGTGCGGGCTGCTCCCGATCAGCCAGCACGCGATGCGCGTCCAGCAGGAAGTGACCTACCACGATTACGAGGGCATCGCGCTCTACAAGGAGGAGCAGGCGCGCATGGCCCGCGACCTGGGCAAAACGTCAAAGGCGATGATCCTGCGCAACCACGGCGTGCTCTCGCTCGGCGAGACCGTGCGCGAGGCGTTCGAGATCATGTACTACCTGGATTGCGCGTGCCAGATCCAGGTCGATGCGATGGCCGGCGGCCTGCACAACGTGCAGATGATGTCCGAGCAGGCGGCGAAGCAGTCGACCGAGTCGTTCAAGCGCCCGATGCGCCCGGCGACGCACAAAGACTGGCCGGCGCTCTTGCGGATGCTCGAGCGGCGCGGCATCAAGTACGCGCAGTAACGAAGCGCGTTACCGCCTCCAGCGTTTTCTCCGGCTGCTCGCGGAACGGCGCGTGGCCGCAATCCTCGAGCTTCAGTAGCTCGCAAGGCCCCTTCACGCGGCGCTTCGTCTCGTCGAGCTGCGCCATCGTGCCGTAGATATCGTCGTAGCCCTGGATGGCGAGCACCGGGCATGTGACGTTCGGCAGATAATCGTCGCGGATGTCCCAGGTGGTGAAGTTCTTGTCGAGCCAGACGTCCGCCCAGCCATAGAAGGTCTTGCGCGCGTCGCGGTGGTAGCGGCCGAGCTTCTCGGCGAAATCGGTCTTCTCGAACTGCTCTGCCGCGAGGTCGATCGACTTCAGGCACACCGGCTCGATGAACACATGCGGCGCCATCGCCACGACGCCGCGCACGGCATGGCCGGAGCCGGCGTAAATCAGCGCGATGGACGCGCCGTCGGAATGGCCGATGAGCAGCGGGTTCTCTATGCCCACGCTCTTCAAGAGCTCCGGCAATGCGGTCAACCCTTCATCGTGCATGAAGCGCACATCGCGCCTCGCCTCTGCGAGCACGTCGGACTGCCCATAGCCATAACGGTCGTAGACGAACGCACGGCAGCCGCTGGCGGCCGCGACCTTCGCCGGAAAGTCGCGCCATTGCCGGATCGAGCCGAGGCCTTCGTGGAGGAACACGAGCGTCGGCTTGCCGCTCCTCCCTTCGCCGACCCATTCGTAGGCGATCGAGTGGCCCGCCGCAGTCGCCAAGGGCATCTAATCAATTTAGCACGCGATAATCGCCGCCTTCATGCGTTTCACAACCTGGCTGGTGCTCATCGCGACGCTCCTCCTCTGGTCCGGAAACTGGATCGTGGCGCGCGCCGTGCGTGCGGAGATTTCGCCCGGGGTGGCGACCGTCGGCCGCCTCGTGTTCGTGCTCGCGATCCTTCTTCCTTTCGCCTGGCGCGGGCTGCTGCACAAACTTCCCACGTTGACGCGACGGCATTGGATCGTGCTCGCCGGGCTCGGGCTTACGGGCGGGGGCCCGCATCTCGCGCTGCAATGGCTGGGCCTGCACTACACCACGGCGGCGAGCGGCATCCTGTATCTCTCGACCACGCCGATCTTCATCCTGCTGATCACGCTCACGCTCGGCGAGCGCATCGTCGCCCGGCAGTGGATCGGGGTCGCGATTTCCTTCACCGGCGTATTCCTCATCGCCACGCACGGCGAGCCGGCGCGCCTTTCGTTCAACATCGGCGACCTGATGGCCCTCGCCTCGATGATGATGTGGGCCGGCTACACGGTGCTCCTGCGCGTCAGGAAAGATCCGCTGGAGGTGATCGAGCTCCTCTGCATGGTGTGCGTCTTCGGCGCCTGCTTCATGACGCCGTGGCTCGTCGCGGAGGGAGCCACGCTACATTTGTCGGAGTATGGCGTGCTTGCGGTGCTCTACTCGGCGATCGGCTCGCTGCTTCTCGCCTATATCGGCTGGAGCTACGTCGTCTCGCGCCTCGGCGCCGCCCGCGCCGGCGTCACGCTCCATTTGATGCCGGCGTTCGGCGTCGTGCTCTCCGCGATCTTCCTGGGCGAGTACCCGCATTGGTTCCACTTCGCGGGCATTGCGCTGATTCTGGCGGGAGTCGCGTTGTCGGCTCTCAAGCGCAGCCCATAATTAAGGACGTTGTCCGGAATTAGAGCTTCATCGGCTTCCAGTAGCCGGTAAGCTCGAGATAACCGCGCCCGACTTCCTCCTTGCCGCGGAACGCGCGTACGGCGCCCTCCCAGTAGATCGTGCCGACGCTCGCGCGGGCGTCGAGCTCCTGGTCGTCCATCAGCGGCTCGAGGCGCAGATCGTTCACCTGCATGGAGACCGGGTACTCCACGCCGGTGCGCGGCGATTTCCAGGTTCTTAACGGGCGAAGGGAAACCCCGCGAGGCGCGTAGTAGATGCCGCCCGCCTTGGCGCGCATCTGGAAGGCCATCAGCGATTGGCCGTTGAAGAAGTTGATGCCGCACCAGTCCCACCCCGCCGCCTCAGGCGCGAGGTAGGCGCTCGACCACTCGTGATCGAGCCAGGCCGTACCGCTCACCTGCTTCCCGTTCGCGCTGCCGGAGACCGCGAGCTGAGGCTGGCTGTAGTAGTAGCTCGCCTCCTCCGGTCGTCCGCCCTTGCGGCTGAAACCGTTTTCTCCCTGCAGCACCGGCTTCCCGGTCGTGGTGAGCGTCAGGCTGAAATCGAATTCGCGTGCCGCGACTTTGGTCCGGTAACTGTCGCCCTCCTGGAGGAGCGACCAGTCGTCGATCCACACGCCGGTGCGCTCGGTCTGCATTCCGGCGAGCGAAAGCCCGGCGCGAGCGGCGAGCTGGTCGTGCACGAGATGCCCGACCTTCGGATCCGCGATGGCGGCGTGCGCGAAGAGGATCTGCCGCGGATTGAAGCGGCTCGGGTTGTCGCTTTGCTCTTCCGGCCGCGCGCGGAAGAAGGTGACCTGGAAGCCGATGCGGCCGTCGAGCCATCCCGTGACGTACCACCATTCGCTGCGATAGTCGGGATGCGCGCCATGGTCGCGCGGGAACACGAGCGGACGGGGTCTCGCCACCGGGTACTGCACCTTCTCGGCTCGTGCCCATGCCGGCAACAGCGAAAGCGCGAGGAAAGCGCGCCGTCGCACTACCAGTCCTCCCGCACGGCGCGCACCGGCCCCATGCCCATCGCTTCCTTGCCGGAGAGGATGGCGGTGATCACCGCCAACCCGAGCAGCACGACGACCAGCGAGGCGAGAAGCGCGATCGGCGCATGCAGCTCGATGCTCCAGTTGAACGACTGCCGATTCACCACGTAGACAAGCACCAGGCTGATGACGGCGCCGCAGGCAAGGCCGGCCGTCGCGCCGACGGCAGCGAGCAGCGCCCCCTCGGCGGCGAGCATGCGGCGAATCTGCCCGCGCGTGAGCCCGAGGTGGCGGAGCATGCCGAACTCGCGCCGGCGGGCGAGCACCACGGCGCCGAGGCTGGAGGACAGGCCGAAGAGACCGACCAGCACCGCGACGGCTTCCATCGCGTAGGTGACGGCGAAGCTGCGGTCGAAGATGCCGAGCGAGACACTGCGGATCTCGCCGGAGTCGGCGATGTCGAGCTCTTCGCCGCCGGGAAGCGCACGCAGCGACTCCATGACTGCAGCGGCCGTCGCGCCCGGCGCAAGCCAGATCGCGCCGTCGTTCACACGCCGGTCGCCGGTAAGCGCCGCGTAGTCGCCGCGCTCGACAACGATGGCGCCGTGCTGGCGCGCATAGTCGCGGAACACTCCGGCGACGGTGAACGGGTAGCTCTTGCCGAGGAGCGGCAGCTCGACTTTCATGCCGGGCGCGAAGCCATAGATGTCCTCCACCGCTTCGCTGACCCAGAGCGGATGCGGCGGCACCGACGCCGTCTTCTCCACGATCGGGAAGGCGCGATCCGCCCGGTCCCGCGCGAGGAGCACGAGGGGCGGGCGCGTCGGGTCGAGGATGACACGACCGCTGCGTAGGAGATCCAGGCGGCCTACGCCTGGAATCGAGCGCACGCGCTCGACGAATGCGGGCTCGAGGAATCCCGTGTCGCCCGCGTGCGTGGTACGGAAGTAGACATCGGCCGGCAGGACGGTGGCGAGCCAGTCGTCCACCGAGTCCCTGAAGGAGGCCACCATGATCGCCATGGCCGCCATCAGCGAGAAGCTCGCGACGATGGCGGCGAGGCTTACCGCCGCCTGTCCCGGCGCAGCGCGGAGCTGGGCGAGCGCAAGCGCAAGGCCCGGGCTCCGCGGCAGCGGAAGGAGATCGAAAATCGCGCGCGACACCCGCGGCATTAACG
Source organism: Burkholderiales bacterium (assembly GCA_035632415.1). Lineage (GTDB taxonomy): Bacteria > Pseudomonadota > Gammaproteobacteria > Burkholderiales > SG8-39 > SCGC-AG-212-J23. Next base: position 6,006 of record DASQGW010000170.1, read on the forward strand.
CGATCGCGCCAACGAGCAGGCACCCGATCGACGCGTAGCCAAAGAGCGGCAGCCCATCCACTGGAGGCAGGAAGGCGAGCAGCGCGCCGGCGATGAGCAAAGCGAGGCCCGGAAGCGGCGAGCCGGCGCGCGCGAACATGGCCTGCTCGTCGCCCGCCTTGAGCGCTTGCGCGGCCGGCGTGCGCGCGGCGTCGCGTGCCGGGAGCAGCGCGCCAAGGATCGAAACCGAAATGCCGGCAGCGAAATACACCACAGCGCCGGTCGGCGAGAACGCGACGTGGGGGAAGACGTTGCGGAACTGGCCGGCCCCGAGATCCCCGCCCAGCGTCCGCGTTGCGACGACGGCGAGCGCGTAGCCGAGCCCAAGGCCCAAGATTGCGCCGATCGCGCCGAGCGCTGCCGCCTCGAGGAGCACGAGGCGGGCGATGCCGCGACGCTCGAGGCCGAGGACCCGGAGGAGCGCATGCTCGCCGCGGCGCCGGGCCGTCTCGAGCGCCTGCGCCGAGAAGACCAGGAAGCCGCCGGTGAAGAGCGCCACCATCGCGAGCACATCGAGGTTCACCCGATAGGCGCGCGACGGGTACGCGCTCGCCTGCTCGAGGGTTTCCACCGGTGCGGCATGCACGCCGGGCGGGAGGAGCGCCTGGATCTGCCGCACGAGGGCGGCGCGGTCGGCGTGCTCCGCCAGGCGGATGTCGAGCCGATTGAGCTCCCCGAGCCGGCCGAAGCGCCACTGGGCGGTCGCGATGTCGACGAGTGCCGCCTGGCCGTGCAGCGCGGAGCCGGGCAGCACCCCCGCCACCTTGAGCGAAATCGCGCGCGAGCCCACGACAAGGCGCAGCTCGCTCCCTTTGTCGAGGCCAAGCGCCGCCGCCGCGCCGGCGGAGAGGAGCACGTTGTCCGGGGACAGGATGTCGAGCCGCTCTTCGGCGGCGAGCGCCGGCTGCAGCACCGCCGCGCGCAGCATGTCGAGGCCGATGACGCGCAGCGTGGCCTCGGTGCCGGCGATGCCGACGTCGAGCTCCAGCGCCGGGCTCACCAGGCGGACGCCCGGAAGGCGGGCAATCTGCGGGTAGAGCGCTTCTGGAAATCCCGAGCGCCCGCCGCGCACCTCGATGTCGGCCTCGCCGGCCACCGAGCGCACCGCGGCAGCCACGTCGTCGACCGCCGCGCGATTCACGAGGTGGACCGCGTAGCCGAGCGCGACGCCGAGGGCGATGCCGGCTACGGAGAGCGCAATGCGGCCGCGCGGGCGATGGGCATTGAACAGGAGTACGAGCCGCAGCATCCGCGGCCAACTATACGCGTCGCTATCGAGCGTCAACCCTTTGGGACTAGGCGCTGTCGGTAGAACGGTCTTCGCGCTAAGGGCAGCTTGGCGCCATGGCGAGATATCGGGCCCTGCTCCTCGTTCTTTGCGCATGCGTGCCCCTCGCCGGCTGCGAGACCGTCGCCGTCGCGCTCCTCGGCGCGGGCGCCTCGAGCGCCATCCGCTACAACCTCGACGGCATCGCAGGCCGCACCTTCACCGCGCCACTCGCCGTGGTGAAGAGCGCTTCGCTCGCCGCGCTCGAGCGCATGGGCCTCACGCTCGACGGCACGTCGAGCTTCGATACCGGGGAGACGATCTATGCCCGCGCGCCCAACCGCGACATCGAGATCGAGATCGAGCCGATCACCCGGCAGACGACGCGGCTGAGCGTCACGGCGAAGAGCGGCAGCCTCCTCTACGACAACTCCACCGCCGTCGAGCTCGTCGCGCAGACCGAGAAGCAGCTCGATGCCGCCGTAGCGAAGCTTGTGGTGCCCGCCGTACCGGCGCAAGCGCAGGTGCCCGCGGCCGCCGGCGCCACGAAGATCGGCTTCTGACTAGCGCCGGAGGATTCCGGCGCCTTCTTCGGAGACCTTGGCGGACTCCGGCTCCCGGGCGAGCAGCTGCTCGAGGCGCTGCACATGGCGCTGCTCGTCCGCGGCCATTTCGGCGGCAAAGGCGCACACGGCATCGTCGGCGCAGTGCTCGGCGACGTCGATGTAGAAGTTCTGCGCGCGCCGCTCCGTGGCGAGGGCGAGCTTCAGCACGTCGCGCGCGCTCTTCGGCGCCGCGGTCCGGTCGGCCTCGGGCCCCAGGTAGTGCCAGGCGTACTCCCAGCTCTCGGGCTGGGGCAGCTCGCGCTCGGCGGTGCCCAGGGCGAGCGCCTCGTATTGCTCCTGCTCCTCTTTGCCGATGCGCTCGAGCTCGTCGGCGATGTGATCCATGCCGGCGTCGCGCACGAAGCGCTCCAGCTCGACGAAGCGCCTGAAGGCCTCGCGCTCGATCGCGAGCGCGTGCGCGTAAAGATCGATGAGCGTCTGCGGAAGGAGTCTCTGGCCCATGGGACGTAAAGCTAACGTCGGGAAGTTACGCACGACGATGGAGCAGCGCGCCCCATCATGGCCCACAGAGTCTGTCGCCGCGGTTATTAAGCGAATTCGCTACTGGGCTTTGATACCCGCCTCGCGGATCACGCGGCCCCACTTTTCCTTCTCGGCCCGGACGAAGGCGGCGAACTCCTCGGGCGTATCCGCGGCCGCGTAGGCGCCGCCGCCGTGCAGCTGCTCCTTCACGTCGGGCGCCTTATACGCGCGCACGAGCTCGCGGTGCAGCGCCTGGATCACCGGCTGCGGCGTGCCCGCCGGCACGAAGATGCCGTTCCATGCCATCGCCTCGAGCTGCGGCAGGCCGAGCTCCGCGACCGAAGGCACGTCGGGCAGGATGTCGAGGCGCTGGCTGCCGAGCACGGCGAGCGCGCGCAGCCTCCCGGAGCGGATTCCCGCCAGCACCACCTGCGGCACCGGAAAAGCCACGTTGAGCTGCCCGGCAGTGAGGTCAGGCAATTCCGAGTTCACGCCCTTGTAGGGCACTTCCAGCAGGCGCACGCCGCGCTCGAGCTTGAGCAGCTCGCCGACGAGCTGGCTGACGCTGCCCGGTCCATGCGATGCGTAGGAGAAGCCCTCCGGCTTCGCCTTGGCCAGCTCGAGGAACTCGATGAGCGTACGGCCCGGCACGGAAGGATTCACCATGAAGAGGAGCGGGGTCATCGAGAAACGCGACACCGGGACGAGCTCCTGGTTGAGCCGGCAGCAGGTTTCCGTGGTGAGCAGGTCGGCGACCGCGTTGTTGATCAGCGCGAGAAAAAGCGTGTACCCGTCGGCGGGCGCCTTCGCCGCCTCGCGTGCGGCGATGAGGCCGTTCGCCCCGGGCCGGTTCTCGACGATGACCGGCTGCCCGAAGGCGTCCGAGAGCTTGGTGCCGATCTGGCGCGCACGGATATCGGGCGAGCTGCCCGCTACGGAAGGCACCAGGATCTTGATCGGCCGGCTGGGAAAGCCCTGCGCAGCGGCATTTGCAGCGGCAAAAACGACAACCAGCAACGCGAACAGCGCTCGGACTGGCAATTCGCACCTCCCGGCGGCATCATAGCCGCAACGCAGGCACGGGGAGGCCGCAATGGCGGAAGACAACAAGATCGACTCTACGGGGAGCATGCGCCGCATGAGCGCCCTCGATGCGCTCCGCAAGCAAGCCGAGGGTCGCGCCAAACAGGACGACCCCCTCGTCCTCCGCGCGAAAGCGGTCGATGCCCTCAACAAGGAAATGCGCGCAGTGTCGCAATACCTCGGGCAGATCGGCGGCGAGATCAGCAACGTGCGGCCGCAGGCGGGGGTGCCGTACGAGGTGCTCTTCTTCGGCAAGTTCGCGGTCATCCTCACCAACGCCTGGGTGGACAGCCGGCCGCGGCGGGTGGACGGCCAGGAATGCTGCGAACGGGTCTACATGCGCTACCAGGTGAATCCCGAGATGCCGGTCAAGGCGACGCTGCTCGCCGGCGACATCGCCCAGACGGAGCAGACCCTCAAGCTGATCGGCGCCGAATACCAGATGACGGTGGAGCAGAAGAACGATTTCGGCCAGCCGCGGAAGGCCTCGTTCCTCGTCAAGGGCAAGATACTGACCGAGATCGAGATCGTCGCCGACTACACGAACCTGATCGTGAACGTCGAGATGACGAACGTCTGGAAGCCAGGCAAGCGCCACTACCGCATCCCGGCGGATAACTTCAAGGACGTGGGCGACGAGGTCGCCCGCTACATCCTCGGCGTCGACAAAGACTTCGAAGCGCGCCTCAAGTAGCCCTTACTGCGCGAGATAACTCCGCGCCAGGGTGAGCTCGGCACGCGGCTCGCCTTTGCCCGCCATCCGCACGAGCGCCGTGTAGTACTTGCGCGCCGCCTTGCCGTCGCCCGACATCTCGGCCGCAAGCGCCGCCCCGTAATAGCCGCGGAAGCGGTTCGGCTCGCGCTTCTGCGACGCCTCGTACTCCTTCAGCGCCTGGGCGGGCTGCTTCAGCTCCATCAACATGTCGCCGAGCTGCTCGCGCGCCGGCAGCAAGCGTCCGGGCGTGACCGGATGCTTTTCGTTCTTGTCCTCCGTGTCGGCGGCCTGGCGCATGAGCCCGAGCGCCTCGTCGTTGCGGTTCTCGGCAAGCGCGATCCAGGCCGCGCCCGACAGGCGCATCACTTCGACCTCCGTCGCCCAGTAGCCGTTGTTCGCGGCCTTCAGCGCGTCCCGACGCGCCTCGATCTCCCGCAGGTCCTTCTTCGCCGCCTCGGCATCACCGCTGCGTGCGGCGCCGATGACGCGCGCGAAATAGGTATTCGCCTCGGTGAACGCGAACTGGCTCTTCGTCGGCGCGAGCTGCGCCGCCTCGCGCCATGCGCCGCGCTCGAGCGCCAGGCGTGCCGGCATCGCCGCGAGCGAATAAGGCCCGGCGAAGGCCGGCGTGTTGGAAGTGATGCGTGAGGCCTCGTCGTAGGTCTTGCGCGCTTCGGCGTCGCGCGCGAGCTGCAGTTGCGCGTAGACGATGTAATCGAACGCGTGCAGGGCGTCGCCGAAGTCCTTGCCTTTGACCGCGACATCCGCCGAGCGCCGGTTGGTCGCCGCCGACTCCTGCCAGGCGCCCACGCGCGTGAAGATATGCGACGGCATGTGCAGCGCGTGCGGCGCGGCGGGCGCGATACCGGCGTACTTCTTGGCCGATGGAATGCCCTTCTGCGCGATTGGCGGGGCGTCGTAGGCGTGGATCAGGTAATGCGCGACGCCGGGGTGGTTCGGATACCTGGCGAATTGCTTCTCGAGGATCGCGGCGGCCTTGAGCGAGCTCGCATACGTCTGCTCCGAAGCCTGCTGGGTCGCGACCAGGTAGAGCGCGCTGAAGATCTGCGCTTCGTCGTCCTTCGGATACTTCGCGGCGAGCTTCTCGTAGGCCGCCGAGCGCGCGAGCGAGCGCTGGCGCTCGGTCTTGCTGCCGTAGTCATCCCAGTAGGCGGCGACGGCCTCCAGGTAGTCCTTGTCGCGCTGGCTCGCCTTCATCTGGCGGCCCTTCTCGATCGCGCCTTGTGCGCGAGCGACGTCTTTCGGCGGCACAACACCCACGAAGGGGTTGTACATGAGGATCGAGGCGAAGCCCCATGCCGCAATGGCGCAGTCCGGGTCCTCGCCGGCGATCTCCTGGAACGTGGCCTCGCCCTGCGACCACCAGAACGAATGCAGCATCGCGACGCCGCGCGTCACCTTCTGCTGCACCTTCTTGTCGCATGAGCTCGGGAAGCTCACCCTGCCGAGCTGGCCTTTGCCGGCATCCTCTTCGTGCGCGAATGCATTGAGGGCAACAAGCGCTGCGGCGACCGCGGTCAGATGGCGCATAGATCTCCCCTTAAGAACGTCGGCGGAAGTCTATTCGCGCCGCACGCGCTGCGCGAGTCACCATGTCCGCGACCTCTGGAAAATCCTTTTTCGGTGATTCCAGCGTGTTTTCAGAGGCTTCCCGGCTAAAATTGCGGCGGTGAATAAACCCGGATCTCCTTCTGCCAGCAACTTCATCCGGCAGATCATCGAGGCCGACCTCGCCTCCGGCAAGTACAAGCAAGTCGTCACGCGCTTTCCGCCCGAGCCGAACGGGTATCTGCATCTCGGCCACGCCAAGTCGATCCTGCTCAACTTCGGCCTCGCCGGCGACTTCGGCGGCCGCTGCAACCTGCGCTTCGACGACACCAATCCGGAGAAGGAAGAGCAGGAGTACGTCGACTCGATCGTCGACAGCGTGCGCTGGCTCGTCGGAGGCGCGGCGCGCGAGCCGCTGCACGCGAGCGACTACTTCGACTTCATGTACCAGGCGGCGGAGTACCTCGTGGCCTCGGGCGACGCCTATGTCGACAGCCAGTCCGCCGACGAGATGCGCCATCGCCGGGGCAGCTTCAGCGAGCCGGGGGTCGATAGTCCCCACCGCAATCGGTCGCCGGAAGAGAACCTGCGCCTGCTGCACGAAATGCGCGATGGCAAGCATGCCGACGGCGCGCACGTCCTGCGCGCGAAGATCGACATGCGCTCGCCCAACATCAACATGCGCGATCCGGTGCTCTACCGCATCAAGCGCGCCGAGCACCACCGTACGGGCGGGAAATGGTGCATCTACCCGATGTACACGTATGCGCATCCCATCGAGGACGCGCTCGAAGGCGTGAGCCATTCGCTCTGCACGCTCGAGTTCGAGGACCAGCGGCCGTTCTACGACTGGCTGCTCGAGCGCCTCGCGCACGGCGGCCTGCTCGCGCGCCCGCTGCCGAAGCAGATCGAGTTCGCGCGGCTCAACGTCACCTACGTGCTCCTCTCGAAGAGGAACCTGATCCAGCTCGTGAACGAGAAGCACGTCGAGGGCTGGGACGATCCGCGCATGCCGACGCTCGCCGGCGCTCGCCGGCGCGGCTATACCCCCGAGGGCTTCAAGCGCTTCGTCGACAAGATCGGCGTCGCGAAGGAGAACTCGTGGATTCCGTACGAGGAGCTGGAAGCGTCGATGCGCGAGGAACTGAACGAGCGCGCGCCACGCCGGATGGCTGTGCTCGATCCCATCAAGCTCGTGATCGACAACTACCCTGCGGGCAAGGAAGAGCACCTCCAGCTTCCCAACCATCCGCAGAAGCCCGAATGGGGCAAGCGCGACGCGCCCTTCTCCGGCGAGCTCTGGATCGAGCGCGAGGACTACCAGGAGAAGCCGGAGAAAGGCTACTTCCGCCTATACCCCGGCAACGAGGTGCGGCTGCGCTTCGGATACGTCGTGAAATGCACCGGCATGAAGGATGGCGTGGTGCATTGCACCTACCATCCCGATTCGCGCTCGGGCACGCCGGGAGCGGATCAATACAAGGTCAAGGGCAACATCCACTGGGTCAGCGCAAGGCATGCCCAGGCGGCGAACGTGCGCCTGTACGAGCGCCTCTTCAAGGTCTCGGAGCCGGGCGTCGAGCACGATTTCCTGCAGGACCTGAACCCCGATTCGATGAAGGTGGTGAAGGCCCGGCTCGAACCGTCGCTCGGCGATGCCAGGCCGGAGCAGCACTTCCAGTTCGAGCGCCACGGCTACTTCATCCGCGACCGCGACGGCGGCTTCAACCGCACCGTGACGCTGCGCGACTCGTGGAAATAATTCCTTCGCCGCAGGACGTGTGATTCATTAGGCTGCGCGCATGGAATTCCGCGTGGGCAGCATCAGCGCCAGGTGCCCGAAGTGCGGCAAGAGCAAGTTCAGGATCCCGCGGGAAGAGCACTCGGGCCCGCGCATGCACTACGAGTGCACCGCGTGCGGCCAGTCCACGCAGTACGCGAAGCTCATCACGCAGATCGGCCGCGAGGTCATGGCCCAGCGCAGGCAGCGCCTCTCGGGTGAGCGCGCCGAGCGCGTGAGGAACGGCGTCAGCTAGAGCTGCACTTCGTCCGACTCCGCGCCCTCGTCCGGCTCGGAGCCGTTCATCTCGTCGTGCTCCAGGTTCTCGAGCTGCGGCGTACGCTCGCGAAAGCCATGCGGCTGCTGGAGCGCGGGCAGCGGCGTGCCGCCGTGATAGAGCCAGACCTGGCCGAAGCGCTGCGGGATCATCGAGCCATTGTAGGAAGAAAGGGCGGGCCCGGGGAACGGGCCCGCCGTGTGCGTTGCGCTGGATC
>DASQGW010000171.1:0-7368 GCA_035632415.1 Burkholderiales bacterium
AGCACCTCGTCCGCTCGATCCTGGAAATCCGCAAGCAGGGCGGCGTGGCGCTCAAGGACGGCACGCGCCTCGTGCCCGATCCGCTCCTCGTCGGCCGCAATGCCGCCAAGGTCGAGGCGCTCGCGCGCAAGCACGGCGTCGCGCGCTGGACGACCGACCTCGACGCTGCGCTCGCCGGACCCGACGAGATCTTCTTCGATGCCGCGTCCACGCAATTGCGCCCAAAGTTGCTCAAGCGCGCCATCGTCGCACGCAAGCATGTGTATTGCGAGAAGCCTGTGGCGAGCACCCTCGCCGAGGCAAAGTCGCTGTACGCAGCAGCCAGGAAAGCGCGCATCAAGCACGGCGTCGTGCAGGACAAGCTGTGGCTGCCGGGGCTGCTGAAGCTGCGCAAGCTCAGGGACCAGGGATTTTTCGGCCGCATCTTCGCCGTGCGCGGCGAGTTCGGCTATTGGGTGTTCGAGGGCGACCGTGTGCCGGCACAGCGTCCATCGTGGAACTACCGAAGCCAGGACGGCGGCGGCATCATCCTCGACATGCTGTGCCACTGGCGCTACGTGCTCGACAACCTGTTCGGCGAAGTCGAGGCGGTGAGCTGCCTCGGCGCGACGCATATCCCGTATCGCTGGGACGAGAACGGCAAGAAGTACAAGGCGAGCGCCGACGATGCCGCTTACGCGACCTTCCGGCTCGCCGGTGGCGTGATCGCGCACTTCAACTCCTCCTGGGACGTTCGCGTCCGTCGCGACGACCTGCTCACCCTCCACGTCGACGGCACCGAGGGCAGCGCGGTCGCAGGACTGCGGCGCTGCTTCACCCAGTCCTACGCCGAGACGCCGAAGCCGGTGTGGAATCCCGACATCCCGCAGCCGATCGACTTCTTCGCCGGCTGGAAGGAAGTGCCCGACGAAGGCTACGACAACGCGTTCAAGCTACAGTGGGAGCTCTTCCTGAAGCACGTCGCCGGCGAAGGCCCGTTCCGCTGGGGACTGCTCGAGGGCGCGAAGGGCGTGCAGCTCGCCGAGCTCGGCTACAAGAGCTGGCGGCAAAAGAAGTGGCTCGACGTACCTAAGCTCAAACCCTAAAAAGGGGTCAGAGCAATTTTCCTGAAATACTTGTTACTGAAAAATTGCTCTGACCCCTTTTCTGGTTTTGGAGCGGAAGGGGAAAGCATCAAGGCGCCCTTTCGCGAGATATGGGATGCCTTCTTTGCATCCCAGGTGCTCGTATTTCGGGGCCAGAAGTTGAGCGCAAGCGAGTACCTCGCCTTCGCGCGCCAGTTCGGCCGCCCCGAGCCGCACGTCATCGACCAGTTCCACCATCCCGAGCACGCGGACATCCTGATCCTCTCGAATAGAAGGAAGAATGGCGAGCCGATCGGCTTGGCCGATGCCGGGACGTACTTCCACACCGATTACTCGTACCTCGACGTGCCGGCGCGAGCGACGCTGCTCTACTCGATCGAGGTGCCGAAGACGGGCGGCGACACGCTGTTCGCCGACCAGTACACCGCTTACGACGATTTGCCTTCCTCGCTCAAGCGCCAGGTCGAAAATCTGGTGGCGCTGCACCATTACGGCAACCGCGATGATCTCGACGAGAACTCCCGCACCGTAGCTTCGGTATTGACTCAGGAGCAGGAGCAAAAAATGACGTGGGTGCGGCATCCCGTGGTGCGCCAGCACCCGGTGACGGGCCGCAAGGCGCTCTATTCGGTATCCGGGAGCTCGTTCGGCATCGAAGGCATGCCCGAAGACGAGGCGATCGCCCTGCTCGATGAGCTGAAAGACCATGCGACGCAGCAGAAATATCAGCTGCGGCTGAAATACGGCGTCGGCGACGTAGTCATCTGGGACAACGCGTCGCTGCTGCACTCCGCGACCCTCACCGATCCCGGGGACCCACGTACACTATGGCGTATCACGGTCAAGGAGGAGGGGAGATGAAATCCGTCATAGCGGCGACACTCGCCGCGCTGTTCGCATCCGCGGCATCGGCGCAAACGTGGCATGGCGCTTCGCAGTTCAACGACGACCACGCCTTCACCAAGGCGCTCGTCAAGTTCGAAGAGCTGGTGCAGAAGTACTCGGGCAAGAAGATGACGTTCGTGCTGCACAAGAACAGCGAGCTCGGCCTGGAGAAGGATTATTTCGCCTACATGAACCAGGGCAAGGCGGTCGACTACGCGATCGTCTCGCCGGCGCACATGTCGACCTTTTCGCGCGCGGCGCCTTTCATCGATGCGCCGTTCATCTTTCGCGACCTGAACCACTGGAACAAGGTGCTCGACGCCGATCTGCTGAAGCCGATCGCCGACGAGATCTACCAGAAAGCCGACGTGATGCTGATCGGCTACGCCGGCGGCGGCACGCGCAACATCTTCGCCAACAAGCCGGTGCGCAACCTGAAGGAGATGAAGGGCCTCAAGGTGCGGGTGCAGGGCGCGCCGGTCTGGTCGAAGACCTTCGCCGCGATCGGCATGGCGCCCACCGTGATCGCCTACAACGAGATCTACAACGCCATCCAGAACGGCGTCATCGAGGCGGGCGAGAACGAGGCGGCGGGCGTGGAAGCGATGAAGTTCTACGAGGTCGGCCCCAATCTCAGCATCACGCAGCACGCCATCACCATCCGGCCGCTCTGCTTCTCGGGCAAGACCTTCAAGACGCTCGACAAGAACATGCAGGCGGCGGTGCTCAAGGCGGGCAAGGAAGCCGGCGCCTACGGCCGCAAGATCGAGTCCTCCGAGGACGAAGCGAAGCTCGTCGCGCTCGAGAAGGCGGGCAAGCTCAAGCGCATTGCGTTCACCGACCGGGCGCAGATGAAGAAGCGGGTCGACCCGGTGATGGCGGAGTACGCGAAAGAGATCGGCGCGGACCAGATCTTGGCCAAGATCAACGCGCTCTAGGGAGGTTCACCGAGGGCGCAGTGCGCAGGTCGGGCGCTGCGCCCTTCGTTTGTCCGCAATGAAGAAGATAATCGACGGGTATCACAGGCTGCTCACCTGGCTGATGGTGGCGACGGTCGCCATCCTCATCATCCCGGTGACGCTGCAAATCATCTCGCGCTACACGGCGCTGATTCCGTCGTGGATCTGGACCGAGGAGCTCTCCCGCTTCCTCTTCATCTGGATGGTGATGCTCGGCGCCATGATCGGCATCCGCGAGCACACGCACTTCGAGGTGGACGTCTGGCCGGAAATGGGCCCGAAGGCCACCGCGGCGCTGCGCATCGTGTCGGATCTCTTCGTGCTCGTCTTCGCGCTGGTGTTCGTGGGGTGGGGCGTCCAGTTCGTGCGCTTCGGCTGGGATCAGCTCTCCGAGCTCGCCGAGCTGCCGATGCCGTGGATCTTCGTCGCCTGGCCGCTCGCCGGGCTGACCTGGGCGCTCTTCCTCGGCGAGTCCTTCATCGAAAACTTCCGGGTGCTGCGCGCGTGAGCTCGGTCGCCTTCGGTCCCGGCCAGGCCGCACTCATGCTCTTCGGCGTGTTCTTCGCGCTTTTTATCCTGCGCGTGCCGGTCGCCTTCGCGCTCGGCCTCGCCTGCCTGCCGGTGCTGGTGATCGAGGACCGGCTCTCGCCGCTCACGCTCTTCAACGAGACCTTCAAGGCGTACAACTCTTTCATCCTGCTCGCGGTGCCGTTCTTCCTGCTCACCGCGAACCTCATGAACGTCGGCGGCATCACCGACCGGCTGGTGCGTCTGTCGCGCACCATGGTCGGCCACTTCCCGGGCGCGCTTGCGCAGATCAACGTGCTGCTCTCGGTCTTCTTCGCCGGCATCTCGGGCTCGTCGACCGCGGATGCGGCGAGCCAGTCCAAGATCTTCATCGAAGCTCAGGTCAAGGAAGGCTACGGCCTGTCGTTCTCCATCGCCATCACCGCGGTATCGGCCGTGCTCGCGGTGATCATCCCGCCGTCGATCCTGATGATCGTGTGGGGCGGCGTGATCTCGACCTCGATCGGCGCGATGTACCTCGCCGGCATCGTGCCGGGGCTGCTGATCGCCGCGGCGCAGATGGTGACCGTGCACGTCTATTCGAAGATCTACAGCTACCCGGTGTACCCGCGCGCGACGCTCAAGGACTTCCTGCTCTCGGGGTGGCAATCGATCCCGGCGCTCTTCACCCCGTTCATCATCGTCGGCGGCATCCTGCTCGGCTGGTTCACGGCGACGGAGTCGGCGGCGGTCGCGGTGCTCTACGCCGGCGTGCTGTCCATCTTCGTCTACCGCGAGATGAACATGAAGCAGCTCTACCACGCGTTCGTCGAGACCGGGAAGCTCGCGTCGGTCGCGCTCTTCTGCGTCGGCACCGCGTCGGCGTTCGGGTGGCTGCTCGCCTATTACCAGATCCCCAAGGCCCTCCTCGCCAACGTGACGAGCTGGCACATGGGAATCACCGGCGTCGGCTTCTTCATCGCGTTCGTGTTCCTGGTGGTCGGCTGCTTCCTCGACGCGATCCCCGCGATCATCATCGTCGGCACGATCCTGCAGCCGCTCGCGCAATCGGTGCACATGCACCCGATCCACTTCGCGATCATCGGCATCGTGTCGCTCGCCTTCGGCCTTGTGACGCCGCCCTACGGCCTGTGCCTGATGATCTCCTGCGCGGTGGCGAAGGTGCCGCTCAGGTTCGCCCTCAAGGACACGATGATCATGCTCGTGCCGATGCTGCTGATGCTGGCGGCGATCATCATCTGGCCGGAGATCCCGCTCATCCTGCCGAAGCTGGTCGCGCCCGAGCTGCTCAAGTGAAGCTCGGCTACTTCACCATGCCGCTGCATCCGGTCGGCCGCGACTGGCGCCAGACGCTCGCCGAGGATCGCGAGGCCGTGCTGCTCGCCGAGAGGCTCGGCTTCGAGGAGGCGTTCATCGGCGAGCACATCACCGACCTCGCCGAGACCATCACCTCGTGCCTGATCTTCATCGCGACGCTCGCGCGCGACACGAAGCGCATCAAGCTCGGCAGCGGCACGGTCAACCTCGCCAACCGCCATCCCGCGATCACCGCTGCGGAGATCGCGATGGTGGATACGCTGCTCGAAGGACGCTTCATCCTCGGCGTCGGCCCGGGCGGCCTCATTTCCGATGCCGAGATGATGCAGACCATGGACGAGGACCGGAATGCGATCTTCGTCGAGTCGATCGACCACATGATCGCGCTGTGGACCCAGCAGCCGCCCTATCGGCTGAGCGGGCGCCGCTGGAAGCTCACTACCGAGAAGACGTGGACCCCGGACCTCGGCATGGGCGGCATGCTGCAGCCTTTCCAGAAGCCCTATCCGCCGATCGTGGTGACCGCGATCCTGCCGAACTCGAACGGCATCAGCGCCGCCGCCGCGCGCGGCTGGACGCCGATCTCGGCGAACTTCGTTCACCCCTGGGTGATCAAGACCCATTGGCCCAAATATGCCGAAGGCTGCACGCGCTCCGGGCGCGAAGCGCGCCCCGAGGACTGGCGCGTGGCGAAGAGCATCTTCGTGGCGGACGACGATGCGACGGTGCGTCGCATGACCCGCGCCCCCGGCAATCCTTTCGCCTACTACTTCCGCAATCTCCAGCAGAAGGCGCTCCGCACCCGCGGCAACGCCTTCTTCAAGCACGACCCGTCGGTTCCCGACGAGGCGATCACCGACGACTACCTGATCGACCAGCTCTTGATCGCGGGCACGGTGAACGAAGTCGTCGACAAGCTCGCCGCCTTCCGCGAGTTCATCGGCCCCTTCGGCACGCTGCTCTACGTGGGCCACGACTGGACCGATCCCAGGGCCATGCGCCGCTCGATGGAGCTGATGGCCGAAAAGGTCCTGCCGCAAATAAAATAAAAGGGGTCAGAGCAATTTTCCTGTAACACTTTTAAGCGGGCGCCCACGTGTCGGCGGACGTACCGATCGCCCCAGCGCCTCCTCCGCGTGCTGCATGAACGTCTCCGAGCCGACTGCCGAGTCGGTATTGATCGCATCGCGAATCTGGTCTACCAGGCGTTGTGGAAGCGGCTCGGCGCACAAAGCGAGAAACACCGCGCGCCGTTCCTGATCGCTCCTGCCGAGCTGCCGATACTCGGAATGCTCCGTGATGAGCGGATTGGGCCGCGCACCGGCGTAGTAGCCGTGGCTGGACCACACGTAAGCCGACGGATGCCCGACGATGCCCGCCCGCACCGGATTCAGCTCGATGTAGCGATGGCAGGTGAACAGATAGCGCTCCGAGTCGATGAGGCTGGATTTGAACCGTCCCTCCCATAGGGAGCCCGTGCGCCCATGGATCGTGTTGATCACGCGGACATAGCGCCGGCCGACGTCCTGCATCATCGCGCCCACGGCCCCTGCTTCCGGCGGCGTCACGAGCAGATGCACATGGTTACTCATGAGCACGTACGCATGTATAGCGCAGCCGCGTCCTAGGGCGGCGCTCGCCAGGCACTTCAGATAAAAGAGCCGGTCAACTTCCCCGAAGAAACACGCGGCGCGATTGTTGCCTCGCTGCAAGACGTGCAACGGGACACCGGGCAGCTCCAGTCGGGGCGGTCGAGCCATGCATGCTCAACGCACGGGCCGTCGATTTGTTACAGGAAAATTGCTCTGACCCCTTTTACGGTTTGTAGATCTTCACCACCGCCGAGCTGTCGAGCTCGCTCCAGCCCTTGCTCGCGGCGAGCCGATAGGCGCACAGCGCCTGCATGAGCATCGGCGCCGGCGCCTTCATGTGGCCGGCCCAGTCGTTGACCATCTCGAGATCCTTGAGCAGCTGCCGTAGATAGCCGCGCGGCGCGAAGTCCTGCTGCACCATCCGCGGCCAGTAGGCCTTCATCACGTTGCTGTCGGCGTAGCCGCCGGCGAGGCACTCGGGGATGCGCGCGGCATCGATGCCCGCGCTTCCGCAGAGCGCCACCGCCTCGGCGAGCATGGCGTGACCCACGCCGACGATGAGCTGGTTGATCATCTTCGCGGCGAGCCCAGCGCCGAGCGGGCCCATGCGCGTGCAGCGCTGGCCGATGTCCTTCATGAGCGGCGCGACACGCTCGAAGTCCGCCTCCTCGCCGCCCGCCATGATGGTGAGCGTGCCCGCCGCACTGGCCGGCGGCCCGCCCGACACAGGCGCGTCGACCCAGCGGCAACCGGTCTCCTTCACGAGCCGCGCGGCATGCGCCCGGCACTCGTCCACCGGGATCGTGGAGAAATCCACCACCAGCTGCCTTGCATTGACCGCCGATGCGACCCCATTGGCGCCGAAGACCGCGTCCTTCACCGCGTCGTTCGTCGGCAGGTTGAGCAGCACCACGTCCACGCCGCGCGCCGCCTCGGCGGCCGACGCCGTGGTCGAGCGTTCAGGCACGATGTCGTAGCCGCGCACGCTCCAGCCGAGCGAGG
>DASQGW010000172.1:0-1951 GCA_035632415.1 Burkholderiales bacterium
CCGAGATCCTGCAGAACAAGGACATGCTGCTCGGGCTCGGCGACGGCGGCGCGCACCTCGACATGCTGTGCGACTCGGGCTACCCGACCTTCGTCCTCGGCACCTGGGTGCGCGAGCGCAAGGTCCTCTCGCTCGAGGAAGCGGTACGGCGCATGACCTCCGATCCGGCCGACTTCTTCGGCATCCGCGATCGCGGCCGCCTGAAGCCGGGCCTCGCGGCGGACATCACCGTGTTCGATCCGGCGACGGTGGCATCCGCCGGCCGTCCCGAGCGGCGCTACGACCTGCCGGGCGGCGCGAAGCGCATGGTGATGCGCTCCAAAGGTATCGAGTACACGATCGTGAACGGCGCGGTGACCTGGGAGGACGGCGCGCTGACGGGAGCCGCTTCTGGCGCGGTTCTGCGCTCCTAGCGGCGGGCAAGTCCTGCGCTCGTGAAGGTCATCTACCGCGGCGCGGGCGGCACGGTGGTGCTGCCGAAGATGGTGTTCCTCGACCGCGAGGATGGCGGCCACCTGATCATCAATCCGCCGAAGAAGGTCTGGGAGCAGAGCGAGCTCTCGGCGCTCGACCTCGCGCACTGGTGCTTCCTCGTCGGCGCGATCGGCCGCGCGATGATCGATGTGCTGCCGCAGCTCGACGGCGGCTGCGTCAACTACTTCGAGGCGGGCAACTGGGCGCTGAACCCCGCGGCACCACCCAAGGGCCCCAAACGGGCAAGAGAGCATAGAAGGGTGCACATGCACGTCTTCGGCCGCGCCCCGCGCGCAACGCATCCGTCGTGGCGCTGGGGCGAGGCGCCTCGGCTGCCCGACTACAAGGAGCGGCAACGCTGGGCGGCGGATTTCGAGCCGCTCACTGCAAGAGAGTGCAGCTCGATCGTGAAGCGTGCGGAAGAGCTCCTCAAGCGCCGCTATGACCGGACATAAAGGTAAAGTGAATTTTCGAAAAGGCGGCATCTCGCTGCCGTGCGCGCCTGATGCGGGGCGTCTAATTGCGCTATGGAAGTAGTGCTCATCGACGATCAGGCCGTCAGCGTGCAGGTCTATGCCGCGATCGTGCGGCGCGCGTTCAGCGGCGCCCGCGTGCGCATCGCCGTCGACCTCACCGAAGGCATGCAGCTTGCCGTGCACCACAACGCCGAGCTCGTGCTCCTCGACCTCATGCTGCAGAACTCGACCGGCGCGCAGACGCTGCACAAGTTCCGCAAGGGCTGTCCCAACATTCCGGTGCTGGTCGTCGCCGCCACGGAAGACACGGCGACCATCCGCGCGTGCCTCAAGGCCGGCGCGGTCGGCTACGTGCCGAAGGTTTCCGCGGTGCAGACGCTGCGCACCGCGCTCGAGACCGTGGCCGCCGGCAAGCTCTACATTCCGCCCGAAGCCCGGCTGCCGGACCTGAAACCCGCCGCCAACGGCGGGTAACCGGCGAAATTCCCTGCCGGACCTGAAAAGGTCCACGGCATACTACGGGCATGGCCGAGCCGCTCGAGCGAGATACCACGGTGCTCTTCGCCCGCGTGCTGGGCGGCGCCGACGCTGCGGCTGCGCCGCCGACCTCCTGCCTCGACCTGCTGCGCTCCACTGCCAAGGCTTCGGGCGCGCGCGTGATCGATTCCGGCGCCGACCGGCTGATGGTGCTCCTGCCCACGCCCGATGCGGCGGCCGACGCGGCCGCGGCGATGCACACGGCGATGGAAAAGTTTCCGCAGTACACCGACGCGAAGCTCGCCCTCGGCATCGGCTTCCACCATGGTCCGGCGATCCAGAAGGACGACCAGGTCTACGGCGACACCGTAAACCTCGCCGCCCAGCTCGTCGCGCTGGCCGCGAGCGGCCAGATCATCACCACGCGCCAGACCGCGTCGCACTTCTCGCCCATCTACCGCGCCTGGATGAGGAAGCTCGGCATCGTCGACATCAAGGGCCGCGCGGGCGAGACCGCGATCTGC
>DASQGW010000173.1:0-9022 GCA_035632415.1 Burkholderiales bacterium
CCACTCCTCCGAACGCACCGCGATGCTCGAGCGCTGGATGCACCACTACAACTGGCATCGCCCGCACCAGGGCATCAAAGGCTTAACGCCGGCCAGTCGTCTCCCTCAGTCGAGAAACAACCTGTTGACGCTTCACAGCTAGCGGCCGGCGCGCAGCCCGAAGAAGCGGCGTATCCGGCCGAGGAGGTCGACCTGCTCGGCCGGGGCGGGGCCGGTCTGTGCGGCAAACGCTTCGCGCACCTTGTCGAGGTCCGGGCGGCGCGCGGCGATGACGCGGCTCATGCCTTCGGCGATCTCGGGGCGCTTGAGGAGCAGCCCCTGGAAAGCCTTGCCCTCGAGGCGATAGCACTCGACGTCGGTCTTGGCGACGACCGTGGCGCTGCGCGTATCGCCGGTGAGCAGCGCCATCTCGCCGAAGAACTGCCCCGCCCGCAGCGTGCTGATGAGCTGCGCGGCGCCGCTCTCCGGCTCGTAGCGCACCTCGGCCTCGCCGAACATGATGATGTAGAGCCAGTGGGCGACATTGCCCTGCTTGGTGATGACGTCGCCGCGCGCGAACGGCGCGTACTGCAGCCGATCGGCGATCTCGGTCATCTCGTCCTCCGACAGCACCGTGAAAAGATCGACGCCGCGCAGCATTTCCAGGCGCCGATCGATCTCTCGCTTGCGCACGGCTTCGGCGTGGGCCTCGTCGCGGCTGATGCCGTGCACCGTGCGCTGCTCTTCCGCGATGCGGATGCCGGCGCGCTGCAGGGACGCGAAGAGGTGCATGCGCACCATCGAGTCGGTCATCTCGTCTTCCATCAGATCGGTGAGCCAGTAGCGCAGCTCGTACTCGAGATTGCCGTGGACGAAGCCGTGCAGCACCGTGCTCGGCGCCGGCTGCCGCGCGACGTTGCCGATCGGCACGTCGCGCATCTCCTCATTCAGCGTGGCAATGACGCGCGCCGGCGGCACCCGCGGGTCGACCATGAAGCGCAGGCTCCGGCGCCATTGCAGTGGACGGCCCTCGCGCTTGCCGAGGACATGCACGCGGCCCTTCATGATCTGGCTGTTGGGGATGATCGCGGTCTCCCAGTTGCGCGTCTCGATCAGCGTCGAGCGCCAGCGGATGTCGCGCACCTGGCCCTGGATGCCGTCGACCGACACCCAGTCGCCGACCTGGATGGTGTTGTCGAGCTGGATGGCGAGGCCGCCGAGCAGGTTGCCGAGCGTGTCCTGCATCGCAAAGGCGAGTACCGCGGTGAGGATGGCCGACGTGGTGACGATGCTCGAGAGATCCAGTCCTGCGGCGCGCAGCTGCACGAATCCGTAGATCACGTAGAGCGCGAGGATGACGAAGTCCTCGATGATGCGCGGCCATTCCTTTCCAACGATGGGGAGGAAAAGGCGGAAACCGGCGAAGCCGAAGAGGCGGATGAGCGCGATCGCCGAGACGAGGCGCGAGAACGTGTACAGGACGACGGCGGCGCGGGGCACGACGAGATCCAGGCCGACCGCAGCGGCCTGGCCGATGACGCCGAGCAGGAACACCCACAGCGTGTTGAGGTAGACGCTGCGATCCACGGGTCGGAAGCGGATGAGCGCAATGGCGAGCGCGAGCGCGATCACCGTCAGCCACGCGACCTCCGAATAAAGCAGAGCAGCGAGCGTGGGATGGCCGTTCATCAGAACTTGATCCGCCCTACAAGCGTGTCGCGCCACATCGCCCAGTCGCCGAGGAAGCTGTACCAGGGATAGGTGAAGGTCGCGGGCCGGTTCTTCTCGAAGAAGAAGTGGCCGACCCAGGCGAGCGCGTACCCGGCGACGAGGCCGGCCAGCAGCCACCAGAAGTTCAGGGTCGACAGGCTGTGCAATATTGCTGCCAGCCCGAGCGTAGTCCCAACGAAGTGCAGGCGCCGGCAGGTCCGGTTCGCGTGCTGCGATAGATAAAACGGATAAAAGTCGCCAAAACTCCGGTACATGGAACGATTGTACGGGACCGGAACAATGCGGTCCTTGCCGGGTCGGATGACCTAGTGGCAAGGATCCTCATTGCGGACGATCACCGCGCGAACCGGGAGGCGCTCGCCGCGCTCCTCGAGACGGCGGGGCACTACGTCCTCAGCGCGGGCGACGGCAGCCAGGCCCTGAACCTCGCGCGGGAGCACCGGCCCGACCTCATAGTGTCCGACGTCCTGATGCCCGGGATGGACGGCTACGAGCTCACCCGGCGCCTCAAGCTCGAGCCGCCCACCGCCGGTGCGAGCGTGATGTTCTACACGGCCTACTTCGGCGGCCAGGATGCGAAACAGCTGGCGAACGCGCTCGGTGTCGCGCGCGTGCTTGTCAAACCGTCCGACAACGATGCCATCCTGCGCGCGGTCGACGAGGTGCTCGCCGCGCGACCGCCGGCGCCCACGCCGGGCGTGGCGGATCTCGATCGCGAGCATCTGCGCCTGATGGTGGACCAGCTGCTCGAGAAAACCGGCGCGCTGGAAGCGCAGCAAAAGCGCGTCGAGCGCCTGAATCGCACGCTCACGACGCTCTCCGCCATCAATGCATTGATCGTCCGTGCGTACGACCGTCAGGCGTTGCTCGACGAGGCCTGCCGCATCGCGGTGGAGAAGGGCGGCTTCCGGCTCGCGGCGATCGGCCTCGCCGACAGCTCGCGGCGCCTCACGCTCTCGGCGCGCGCGGGCGAGGGCAGCCCCGAGCGCGAGATCGAGCGCTTGAGGCCCGGCACGCAGGCGATGATCTGGAACGACGCGGAGTCGGGCTCGTTCGTCGCGCTGCCGCTCATCGCGAACGAGGAGCCGGTCGGTGTGCTGCTCCTCTACGCCCGGGTGCGCGATTTCTTCGACGACGAGGAGATGCGCCTGCTGCACGAGCTCGCCGGCGACATCTCGTTCGCGCTGCATCACCTCGAGCAGAAGGCGCGCATG
Source organism: Burkholderiales bacterium (assembly GCA_035632415.1). Taxonomy (GTDB): domain Bacteria; phylum Pseudomonadota; class Gammaproteobacteria; order Burkholderiales; family SG8-39; genus SCGC-AG-212-J23. Next base: position 2,925 of record DASQGW010000173.1, read on the forward strand.
GATTACCTCGCCTACCACGACTCGCTCACCGACCTGCCGAACCGCAGCCTCTTCACCGATCGCATGACGCAGGCGCTGAACGCCGCGCGGCGCGAGAAGCGCTTCGCCGCCGCGGTGTTCCTCGATGTCGAGCGCTTCCGCATGGTGAACGAGACCTTCGGTCGCAAGGCGGGCGACGATCTCCTGCGCACGATCGCTGCGCGGCTGCGAGCCGCAGCGCGCGAAGAGGACACGGTGGCGCGCATCGGCGCCGACCACTTCGCCATCGCGGTGGCGCCATTCGATCGGCCGGGGGACACGACGCATTGGCTGATCGATCGGCTGGACCAGGCGTTCGCCCAGCCGATCGCGGTCGACGGCGTGGAGCTGCGGGTCACGCTGAAGGCCGGCATCGCCGTATTCCCGGCGGACGGCCAGTCGACCGAGTCGGTCTGCGGTAACGCGGAGACGGCGCTCAACAAGGCGAAGCAGACGAACCAGCGCTACCTTTTCTATGCGCCGGACATGAACGCCCGGGTCGCGGAATCGCTCGCCATGGAGAACCGTTTGCGGCGAGCGCTCGACGAAGGCCGCCTCGGCCTGCATTACCAGCCGAAGATCGACGTGAGGACCGGCACGATCGCCGGGCTCGAGGCGCTCATCCGCTGGACCGACCCGGAGCTCGGCGCCGTGCCGCCATCGCGCTTCGTCGGTCTCCTGGAGGAAACCGGCATGATCCTCGCGGCGGGACGCTGGGCGCTGCGCCAGGCCGCGGCCGATATCCGCCACTGGCAATCGCTCGGCGTCGAGGTGCCGCGCATCGCGGTCAATGTGTCGGCGATCCAGCTGCGGCAACAGGATTTCGTCGACTCCGTGCTGGAAGCGATCCATGAGATGAGCGATGGGAAGCCCTTGCTCGATCTGGAAATCACCGAGAGCGTGCTGGTCGACGACATCGAGGCGAGCACGCGCAAGCTCCAGACGCTACGCCGCGCGGGCGTCGAAGTGTCGGTGGACGATTTCGGCACCGGCTACTGCTCGCTCAGCTACCTCGCACGGTTGCCCGTCGACACGCTGAAGATCGACCGCAGCTTCGTCGTGCGCATGCGCGACGCCGGCTATCCCCGCAACATCGTGGCGATGATCGTCTCGCTCGCCCACACCCTCGGCCTCAAGGTGATCGCCGAAGGCGTGGAGGACGACGAGCAGGTGCATCTGCTGAAGGAGCTTGGCTGTGACCAGATCCAGGGCTACTTCGTCAGCGCGCCCGTACCCGCCCAGCAGATCGAGACCATGCTCAGGCCGGACGCCGAGCACCAGCTGCGCCGGCGCATCGCCGCGGCCTAGCGGCTACATGTTCGGGTAGTTGGGCCCGCCGCCACCCTCGGGCGCGACCCATACGATGTTCTGCGTCGGGTCCTTGATATCGCAGGTCTTGCAGTGCACGCAGTTCTGCGCGTTGATCTGCAGCCGAGGCTGCGTCTCGGCGTCCACGAACTCATAGACGCCCGCCGGGCAATAGCGCTGCTCCGGGCCAGCGTACTTCGCCAGGTTCACGCTGACGGGCACCGACGGGTCCTTCAGCGTGAGGTGCGCCGGCTGATCTTCGCCGTGATTGGTGTTGGAGAAAGACAAGTCCGTGAGGCGATCGAAGGTCAGCACGCCATCGGGCTTGGAATAGGCGATCGGCGCTGCCTCGCTCTTCGGCACCAGCATCTCGTTGTCGGCATGCAGATGGTGCAAGGTCCACGGCGCCTTTCCGCGCAGGAGCACCTGGTCGATGCCGAACATCACGCTGCCGGTGACGAGCCCCTTCGCCATCCACGGCTTGAAGTTGCGCGCCTTGTAGAGCTCGTCGTAGAGCCAGCTTTTCCTGAACGCCTCCGGATAGGAGGCGAGCTCGTCCTGCGCCCGGCCGGCCTTCAGCGCTTCGCACGCCGCTTGCGCGGCGAGCATGCCCGACTTGATCGCGCAATGGCTGCCCTTGATGCGCGAAGCGTTCAGGAATCCCGCCTCATCGCCGATCAGCGCCGCACCGGGAATGACGAGCTTGGGGAGCGATTGCAGCCCGCCCGCGGTAATCGCACGCGCGCCGTAGCACACCCGCTTGCCGCCTTCGAGCATGCCGCGGATCGCCGGATGCGTCTTGAAGCGCTGGAATTCCTCGTAGGGCGAGAGGTAGGGGTTGGAGTAGGCGAGGCCGACGACGAAGCCGACCGCGACCTGCCGGTTTTCCTGGTGATAGACGAACGAGCCGCCGTAGGTCGAAGTGCCGAGCGGCCACCCGGCCGTGTGCATGACCAGTCCCGGCTCGTGCTTTTCCGGCTTTACTTCCCAAAGCTCCTTCAGGCCGATCGCATAGACCTGCGGGTCGGCGCCGTCGCGCAGCTTGTGCTTCGCCTCAAGTTGTCTTCCGAGCTGGCCGCGGCAGCCCTCGGCGAAGAACGTGTACTTGCCGTGCAGTTCCATGCCGGGCTGGTAGGCGTCGGTCTTCTCGCCTTTCTTGTTGATGCCCATGTCGCCGGTGGCGACGCCCTTGACCTTGTCGCCGTCGTAGAGCACTTCGGTCGCGGCAAAGCCCGGGAAAATCTCGACGCCGAGCGCCTCCGCCTGCTTGCCGAGCCAGCGGCACACGTTGCCCAGGCTCACGACGTAATTGCCGTGGTTCTGAAAGCACGCCGGTAGCATGAATGAAGGCGTGGCAAGCGAGCCGCTTGCCGTCAGGAAGAGGAACCGGTCCCGTGTGACCGGCGTGCTGATCGGCGCGCCTTGCGCCTTCCAGTCGGGAAGGAGCTCGTTGATGGCGCGCGGGTCCATCACCGCGCCCGAGAGGATGTGCGCACCGACTTCCGACCCCTTCTCGAGCACGCAGACCGAAGCGTCGGGTGCGATCTGCTTTGCGCGGATCGCCGCGGCTAGGCCGGCGGGACCGGCGCCGACGACGACGATGTCGTATTGCATCGATTCGCGCGGCATGTCGGGAATTATAATCAGCGCCCCTGATGTCCTCGCGGCGAAAGCTTGTCCATGTGGAACGCATTCCGATTCGCTGGGGCGACATGGACGCCATGCGCCACGTCAATAACACCGTGTACTTCCGCTACATGGAGCAGGCGCGCATCAGCTGGCTCGATACGCTGATCCCGCGCGAGGAGGCCTGGAAGACCATGGGCACGGTGATCGCCAGCGCTTCGTGCAACTTCAAGCGCGCGATCAACTATCCGGGCACGGTCGAGGTGCAGGTCTATGTCGGCGAGCCCGGCGGCTCGAGCGTACCGACGTTCTATGAATTGACGATCGGTGGCGAGCTCTACGCCGATGGCGCGGCGACGCTCGTCTTCATCGACATGGCGCGGCAGAAGCCGGTGCGCATTCCGCCGTCCATCCGGGAGCGCCTGTGACGGCTCCGCTCTGGACGCCGAGCGCCGAGCGCGTCGAGCAGACGCAGCTCGCACGCTTCATGAAGGACGTCGGCAAGAGCGACTACGCAGCGCTGCATCGCTGGTCGATCGACCAGGCGCCCGAGTTCTGGAGCCGGCTGTGGGATTTCTGCGGCGTCATCGGCGAGAAGGGGGCCCGCACGCTCGTCGACGGCGGAAGCATGCCCGGCGCACGCTGGTTCCCGGATGGCCGGCTCAACTTCGCCCGCAATCTCCTTCGCCGGCGCGACGGGGCCGAGGCCATGGTGTTCTGGGGCGAAGACCGCATCAAGCGGCGCGTGACCTACAAGCAACTCTACGGCCTCGTGTCGCGCATGGCACAGGCGCTTGCCGACCTCGGCGTGGAGAAGGGCGACCGCGTCGCCGGCTACCTGCCGAACCTCCCGGAGGCGACGGCAGCCATGCTCGCCACCACGAGCCTAGGCGCGGTGTGGTCGTCCTGCTCGCCCGACTTCGGCGTCCAGGGAGTGCTCGACCGCTTCGGCCAGATCGAGCCCAAGGTTCTCTTCTGCGCCGACGGGTATCTCTACGGCGGCAAGGAGTTCGACTGCCAGGAGAAGGTTGCCCAGATTCTGGACAAGCTGCCGAGCGTCGAGGAGTGCGTGGTCGTCGACTACATCGGCCAGACGGCCACGGCCGGCACTTCGCTCTATGAATTTCTGGAGCCTTTCGACCCGGCCGAGATTGATTTCCAGCCGGTCGCGTTCAACGATCCGCTGTATATCCTCTATTCGTCGGGCACCACCGGCGTGCCGAAGTGCATCGTGCACGGTGTCGGCGGCACGCTCCTCCAGCACCTGAAGGAGCACCGGCTGCAAAGCGATGTGCGCGCGGGCGACCGTGTGTTCTACTTCACCACGCTCGGCTGGATGATGTGGAACTGGCTCGTGAGCGGGCTCGCTTCCGAATCGACGCTCCTTCTCTATGACGGCTCGCCGTTCGTGAGCCGCGGCAGGCTTCTTTTCGACTACGCCGATGCCGAGCGCATGACGCACTTCGGCACCTCGGCGAAATTTATCGACTCGCTGGCAAAGACGGGCGTGAAGCCGATCCAGACGCACGCGCTCACCAAGCTGCGCACCGTCCTATCCACCGGCTCGCCGCTCCTGCCGGAGGGGTTCGATTACGTCTACAGCAGCATCAAGAAGGATGTCTGCCTCTCCTCGATCTCCGGCGGCACCGACATCGTTTCCTGTTTCGTCCTGGGTAATCCCACCGGTCCCGTGTGGCGGGGCGAGATCCAGGCCAAAGGGCTCGGCATGGCGGTCGAAGTGTTCGACGAGCAGGGCAAGCCCGTCGCGCAGGAAAAGGGCGAGCTCGTCTGCACGCGGCCGTTCCCGTCGATGCCCATCGGCTTCTGGAACGACAAGGACGGCTCCAAGTACCGCGCCGCCTACTTCGAGAAATATCCCAACGTCTGGCGCCACGGCGACTGGTGCGAGATTACCGCCCACGGCGGCATCATCATCTACGGCCGCTCGGACGCGGTGCTGAACCCTGGCGGCGTGCGCATCGGCACCGCCGAGATCTACCGCCAGGTCGAGCAGCTCGAGGACGTGGTCGAGTCGCTCGTCATCGGGCAGGACTGGCAGGGCGATGTGCGCGTCGTGCTCTTCGTCAAGCTGCGCGAAGGGATGAAGCTCGAGGAGCCGCTCGTGGCGGCGATCAAGCGGCGCATCCGCGACAACACCACGCCGCGTCACGTCCCGGCGAAGATCCTCCAGGTGCACGACATTCCGCGCACGAAGAGCGGCAAGATCGTCGAACTCGCGGTGCGCGATGTAGTGCACGGGCGGGCGGTGAAGAACCTCGAGGCGCTCGCCAACCCCGAGGCGCTCGAGCACTTCAAGAATCGGGCCGAGCTCTCAGACTGAAGGAAGGGCCTGGGAATTTTCTTCGGCCCTATACTGGCGGCAAGGGAGAACGCACATGGAGACAGCGGCTGCGTCGGGATTCTTGATGCTTCTTTTCCTTGCCCAATCGGCAATCGGGCAACCGGCGCCGCCCGGCCAGACGGGCAAGCCGCAGTGGGGCTCGACAGTGGGTCCGCCGCCCAGCAAGCCGGGCTCGCCGCCGCCGCCACCGCCACCCGGCGGCACCATGGGCTCGAGCACAGTCGTGCCGGTCCAAATTATCGAGTGCCCGGCCACGATCAAGACTGCTTTCGATCTCCGCTTCGACATACAGGAGCCGACCCCATTCGACTCGACCGCGGGATTCACCATGTCGCCATTGGCGTATTTCTTGAAGGCTGAGGTCATGGGTGACTCGTTGATTTGCACATATGGAATGCCGGTCGTGCTGCTGTCTGGCAAGTACGCCGATGGCGAGATGGCCCACGCTTACTACGGCCGCAAGAAGGTCCCCGCGGGCAAGACTTGCGGCGTCGCGAACGAAAACAACCGGCGATTCGTGTGCAAGTAGCGAGCATGGGTGCACAAGACGAAGGGGAGTTTTATGACGCTGAAGCTGCCCGCACTGGACCCAAACACGGTTGAGGCCACGAGCGGCTCAGGCTATCCCGAGCCGTTCAAGTCCCGCATGGGCGATCGCACCAAGCGGCGGCTCGCCGCCGCCTGCGGCATGAAGAACCTCGGCGTCAACCTCGTGACGCTCGGGCCGGGCGGGCAATCTTCCGTGCGGCACTGGCACACGCTCGAAGACGAGTTCGTCTACGTG
>DASQGW010000174.1:0-3141 GCA_035632415.1 Burkholderiales bacterium
CTTGGCCTCGGTCGCGATCGGCGCCATGGCCATCGCGTTCGGCGTAAAAATCACGCCGGCGAGGAGATTCACCTTGTCGCGCACCACGAGCTCTTGCGCGAGCTGGCGCGCCTTGTCCGGATTAGGGCCGGTGTCGTCGCGGGTGAGCAGCTCGACCTTCACGCCGCCGAGCTCCTTCTCGTGCTGCTTGAGATAGAGCCGCACCGCGCGCTCCATATAGGGCCCGAGGTTGCCGTTCAGGCCGGAATAGCTGGTGATGAAGCCGATCTTGACGGTTTGCTGCGCCGAGGCCGCGGTGGCGCCGACAAGCAGCGCTGCAGCTAACGCGATTTTTCGAATTTGCATTGATCACTCCTCCTAAGGTGGCGGATTCTAACCGGACGACGCGTGGTATCGTCAAAGGGAAAATCGGCGGGCGCATGAAGGGGGCTGCAGGATCACAGGCGAGATCAAGAACCAAATCGACCGCATCTGGGACTCGTTCTGGTCCGCCGGCATCTCCAACCCGCTCGAGGTGATCGAGCAGATCACCTATTTCCTTTCATCCGGCGCCTGGACGACCTGCGTACGCTCGAGGAGAACAAAGCCAACCGGCCGAAAAAGCCGATGGAACGTCGCGTTTTCCCCGCGTTCCGTTTTGAGCTTGGCGATGTCCTAGAGATGGACTTCGATGAGGACGACCGAAGGATTCTCAAGCTACAACTCGCCCCCATCGGACTCTTGCTGTCTGCGACCCTCTCGTTCGGTTGCTCTGGTTTGTCGCTCACTGCCATGAATGCACTGTTGCGAGATTACATCGATTGTTGACTTTCGATGTAGGTTCGCAACATACTCCCGCGGGTGAAACGCAAACCCCCGAAGACGCAGGAGGAGGCGGTGCTCCGGCTTGCGCGCGAGCGGCGGCTGCTGCGCACGAGCGACGTCACGCGGCTGCGGGTGCCAACGGTGGTGCTGACGCGGCTAGTGCGGAGCGGGAAGCTGAAGAGGGCGGGGCGCGGGCTGTTCACGCTGCCCGAGCACGAGCCGAGCGCGCAGCGCTCGCTCGCTGAAGTGTCGCTGCGCGCGCCGCGAGGCGTGGTGTGCCTGCTGTCGGCGCTGCGCGTGCATGAGATCGGCACGCAGGCGCCGTTCGAGGTGTGGCTTGCGCTGCCGCCAGGGGTGATACCTCCACGAATCGGTTCTCCAGCGCTCCGGGTTGTGCGGATGTCCGGCAAGTCGATGACTCAAGGGATCGAGCGGATCGAGGTCGAGGGGGTCCGCGTTCCGTTTTTCAACGTCGCCAAAACCGTTGCCGACTGCTTCAAGTTTCGCAACAAGATTGGTCTGGATGTCGCGCGGGAGGCGCTGCGCGAAGTCCTTCAGAGCCGCCGTGCCAGCGTGGACGAGATCTGGCGCTATGCGGCCGTAGGCCGCGTAACGAGCGTGATGCGGCCATACCTTGAAGCAATGACGTGAACGCCGCGCGCCAGCCACGCGACCTGCCGGCTTCCATACGCCAGCGGCTGCTCGACCTTTCCCGGGAGCGCGGCGAGGACTTCCAGGCGATCCTCGATCGCTACGCCGTCGAGCGTATGCTGTACCGGCTCTCGGTGTCCGACCAGCGCCGTGAGTTCCTTCTCAAGGGGGCGCTGCTGTTCGCGGTGTGGTTCGACGCTCCGCACCGGCCAACACGCGACGCGGATTTGCTCGGCTTCGGCGAGCCCGATGCGGAGCGGCTCGACAAATTCGTGCGCAAGCTGTGCGCCATGCCGATCGAAGATGGCATGACGTACGAGGCGGCATCGGTCAGGGTGCAGGAAATTCGCGAACAGGCTGCTTATCCAGGCCTACGCGTCAATCTGCGGGGCACTCTGGGTAACGCCCGGTGCAATGTGCAGCTCGACGTAGGTTTCGGGGACGCGGTAACCCCGGAACCGATCGAAGAGGATTACCCGAATCTGCTCGATGATCTGCCGTCGCCCCGGCTTCGCGTCTATCCCCGCGAGTCGGTGTACGCTGAAAAGGTGGAGGCCATTGCCCGATTTGGCATCGCCAACAGCCGCATGAAGGACTATTTCGACCTTCTCGCGTTGACGCGAGAGGGCGCAATGGACCCGGCGGTTCTCGCGCGGGCGGTTGCCGCAACTTTCGAGCGCCGAAGAACGCCCATCCCCGACGCGATGCCGCTGGGCCTCACGGCAGAGTTTGCGGCCGATGCGGCGAAACGCCGGCAATGGTCGGCATTCCTTGGCCGCAGCCGGCTTGAAGCGCCGACGCTCGAAGCGACGATCGAAGAACTCGCTCGCTTTTTGCGCGCGCCGCTCCAGGCGGCGCGTGCTTCGAAGGAGAAACGGAAGAAGCCGTGAGCCAGGTCGTCTTCCTCCAGCGCGAATGGGGCGCCGTTTACGAGGCGGCGTCGAGGGCCGAAACGGCGGTGCACGCCGAGCGTACAAGTTCGATCCGGGTCTGAAGCTTCCTTACCAAGACAACCTTTCGGCGCTGATCCACGAGCCAAGGTTCAAGCAAACCGCCGGCGAGACGGTGTTCAGCAAGGCGCCGTAATCAACACGCTGGGCAATCGCGAGCTTTTCCATGTCTGCTACTGGTTCGCGCGCACCAGCGGACGCGTGGCGAGGCCTGGGCCTGGCCTCGCGTTCGATCCGGCGGCGTTGCCGCGGCCTGCGCGAGCGAGACGAAACCCTCGCGGCGCGCCGTCAAGGATGCAATGGCAGGCGGCATCGATGGAAAGCACTCTCCGCGAATCAGCTCGAGTTCATGAGTCGCCGTTCACCGATCTCGCGCCGCGGGGCCCGATGGGTTGTTCAGGACCGCAGAGGTCGACGCGTTGGTTCGTGCCATCGATGCCGTGCGCGCGACCGCGCTTGCCGCGTAGCTGCCCGCCTATCGTAGCCGCCAGAATCCCCCGAGTGCTTTTGGCAGCTTGACTGTCATGCCTTTGACCTCCAGCCCGGCCCTTGCGCACCGTTTCGCGAAGGCCTTTGCATCTCGGCAGCGCAGCGCATAGCCCGCAATCGCCGGGGCAGCGGGCGAGGCGCCGAGCTTCTTTGCGATCGCGTCGCGCTTGCCGATGAAGATCCGGCCACGCGCCGTTTGCAGCTCGACTCCGTCTTTGACGCTGTGCGGCAGCAGACCTGAGAAGCG
>DASQGW010000175.1:0-6228 GCA_035632415.1 Burkholderiales bacterium
CCATGTACGACCCAAAGCGGACATTCGTTCGTTGCTGCTTACGGCGTGTCTGAGGCCGACCCCGGCTCTGATGTTCTGAGAGGTTCAAGCAGCGGTAGCAGCTCTCTAGGATCGCAGGGCTTTAGCAGGTAGTGATCGAAGCCCACGGCTTGCCCGAGGAGCCGGTCTGACGCCTTAGTCCATTTTCCGGAGATCGCAATTAGCAGTGGTGCGAGTTCGCCATGGCGGCTGCGCAGTTCTCTAGCAATTGCGTAGCCACTCTCACCCGGAATGTTGATATCCGCGATTACAACGTCAGGCCGGAACAGCCGGCACATCTCTAAGGCCTCATCTCCTCGCAGAACCGTTTGTACCTGGTGACCCTCGTCACGAAGAATTGCTGCTAGGGTCATCGCGGTATCTCGGTCATCATCTGCAATGACAACGCGAAGCGAGTGGCGTTTCGCAGCGCCATTGCCGGACGTAATTACTCGAAAAGGGGGCTTCGAGGCCATAAGGGCTACTGCGTGAATATTCAACCATTACTGTCCAGCTTTTGTATAGCGCGCGACAGCGCGTCGCGAAGATGAATGCGATCTGTAAGGCAATTCCCGACCAAAGACAGTCCCCATTCCCACCGCCCAGCGAAATCTCCGATGAGAAAAATCACGCCTTCAGACATTTAGGAGAAATGACGCCCGTTTCCCGACAGCCTTGCGTGAGATAACTTGCTAGAGTCAGCAGTCCCAATGAAGCGTATTCCGAATAGCCCGCTTGTTGGCCGCGCGCTTGAAGTCGCTGAGAAGCACCTCGGCATAGAGGAGCTCTCCAAACGGTTGAATGCTCCAGTTGAGACGATCCGCGTGTGGGGCGTCGGTCACGCCACCATGCCGGAATACAAGTTTCTGCGGCTCATCGACGTGCTCACCGAACTCCCCATCCCTTGGGAAGAATGGAACCCCTGATCGGATGATCGGACATGTCCGCTATTGGCCGTTAGCGGACATTAGCCAACGTGACGAAAACGTGACGGAGTCCCCGGGTCTTGGCACGTTTTGGCGAGTGAGGGCGGGCCAAAAATCAAGCAGTTAAGAAATACGCTTCAACTCATAATCCCTTGGTCGTTGGTTCGAATCCAACCCGGCCCACTTCCACTTGGAGTCGCTGCATGCGTCTCATCGCCGTGCAGTGGCTGCAGGCGCGCAATCCGATGCGGGAGGAACGGGTCCAGGGAAGCGACGGCGTTCAGTACCTCGTGCTTTTCTACTACAGCGACCTGCGCGAGCGCGACGGCAAAGTGGCAGGCGTCGGCTACGAATTTCTCGGCGACCGGGTGGCGCGCTATCGCGCTCTAGCCGCCGGAAGCGCGGGGCAAGGTAAGCAGTAGTTCCGCGCTGGGCTCGAAGCCGACCGCCAGGGTCTTGCGGCCGTCGCTCGCTTTCTGTACCGAGAGCAGCAGGCTCTCGCTTCCGGCCTCTATGAAGAAATGGCGGCCGTCTTCAACGGCACGGATGACCTCTCGTACGCTAAGCCACTTCGGGTCGCTGCCCTCCTTGACGGCGAGATGCGTGACTTCCTCTGCGCCCTTGACGCGACGGGTTCGGACAGCCGTGATTTGTATCGCCGGCACGTAAGGGATCTCCCGACGCCTTTGTAGGAGTTATTCCCAATATCGTCTACGTCAGTGTGCGTTTACATACGGTACAAGTTATATGGAAGGATGATTGACGGGAGCGGAGCCCGTTGACTCATTGAATATGGCGGGCGCATTCTGGCGTCTCAAAGGGGAGGATGCGCAGTGCGTCAGCACGCGCCGATCGAAGTCGCCGATCTCGCATGGGCTTTCGCGAGCCTCTGCAATTTGCTGCGCGTTCCATTCGACGCCCGCCTGTTCCTGCAGCGATTCCCGCCGCCGGCGAATGTCGGCACGCTCTCGCTAGCGGCAAGCGCCCTCGGCCTGCGCAGCAGGCGCTGCGGCCTTGCGCACGGCGACGCCGTACGGCAGGCCGCGCCGCGCCTTGCGCTGAGGCGATTGCCGGACGGCACCTTGCGGGTTGCCCTCGTCCTCTCCGCCGACCATGGCGAGCTGCTCGTCACGGAACGCGACGCCGAAGCGCGCAACGTCTCGTACCGGGAATTCACCGGTGCCTATGAACCCGACTTGATCGAAGTCCAGGTACCGCCGGTCGCGGTAGAGCCGGCGGAGATCTCCGCGCGCCCGTTCGGCCTTTGGGCGTTCGTGCCGGAGCTCCTGCGACATCGTGCCGTGTGGCGCGATGTGCTGGCCGCATCGGCGGCCATGCAGCTCATCGCCCTTGCCACGCCGCTCTGCACGCAGGTCGTCATCGACAAGGTCGTAGTGCACCACGCCGCAAGTACGCTCATCGTCATCGTGGCGGCGCTCGCGCTTTTCCTCGTCTTCAACGCCGTGATCGGCTACGTGCGGCAATACCTCATCCTGCATACGGGAAATCGGATCGACGGCGTCCTAGGGACCCATGTCTTCGAGCAGCTGCTTCGGCTGCCGCCGCGCTATTTCGAGAGCCGGCCCACCGGCACGCTGGTCGCCCGGCTGCACGGCGTGGAAACCATTCGCGAGTTCCTGACGGGGGCGGCGACGAGCGTCGTGCTCGACGTGCCGTTCGCGCTCATCTTCGTCGCCATCATGGCGTGGTATAGCGTGCCGCTCACCGTTCTTGCGCTCGTGCTCATAGCGTTGCTCGCCGCACTGTCGGCGGCGATGACGCCGGCGCTGCGCCGGCGCATCAACACGCAATTCCTCGCCGGGGCTCGCAATCAGGCGTTCGTCACCGAGTATGTCTCGGCCATGGACACGGTGAAGGCGCTGCAGATGGAGCCGCAGCTCGCGGCGAGATACGCATCGAACCTCGACGAGTATCTGCGCGCGAGCTTCGCGACGCGGCGGCTCGCCAACCTCTACTCGGTATCGGCGTCCGCCCTCGAGCAGGCGCTTGCCGTGGCGATCCTGGCGGCGGGGGCGTGGCTCGTCATGACGAGCGATGGCTTCACCATCGGCATGCTGGTCGCGTTCCAGATGTTCGCGATGCGGCTCGCTCAGCCTGCGCTGCGACTCGCGGGGCTATGGCAGGAATTCCAGCAGGCCGCAATTGCGGTGCGGCGCCTCGGCGACCTGATGGACGCGCCCACCGAGTCCTACGCGCTGCGCCCGAGCCAGTCGCATGAAGGCGCGGGGCGGATCGAGATCCGCAATCTCGGCTTTGCGTATTCCAAGGCACACGCACCGGTCTTCGAGAATTTCAACCTCAGCATCGAGCCCGGGTCCTGCGTTGCGCTGCTCGGCCCGTCGGGGAGCGGCAAGAGCACCCTCGCGCGCCTGCTGCTCGGCTTCTATCTGCCGAGGGCCGGCTCGCTCAAAGTCGACGGGCGCGATACGCGGCAGATGAGCGCAAGCGAATTGCGCCTGCAGTTCGGCGTCGTGCCGCAGGAAACGCGGCTCTTCTCCGGCAGCGTCCACGAGAACCTGGCGGCCGCCCAGCCGCACGCGAGCTTCGCCGAGATCATCGACGCTTGCCGCATGGCCGAGATTCACGACGTGATCGAGGCGCTGCCGCAGGGTTACCAGACCATGCTCGGCGAGCAGGGCGTGGGACTCTCCGGCGGGCAGAAGCAGCGCATCGCGATCGCGCGGGCGCTGCTGCGCCGTCCGCGGATCCTGATATTCGATGAAGCGACCGCAAGCCTCGATCGCGAAACCGCCGAGGCTCTCGGCCGAACGATCAGCCGCCTGCGCGGCAAGGTCACCATGCTCTTCATTGCGCACCAGCTGCCCGAGACGCTCGCCGTGGATGCCACGGCGAAGCTCGATATCCGCCCCGAGCCGCTTCATGGCCTTTCCCACGCCTCGACGGCGCACATTCCTGCGAACTGAGCCTGCACCGGGCGAGTTCGTTCCGGCCCTGGGCGCGTTGGAGGACTCCGCGCCCTCCCCGCTGCCTCGCGCGGTGCTCTGGATCCTGCTCGGCCTGCTCGCGTCGCTCGGCGTGTGGGCGATCGTTGGCCGGCTCGATGTGATCGCATCCGCGGAAGGCCGATTGGTGCCGCGCTCGCAGTTGAAGATCGTGCAGCCCGTCGAAGGCGGCGTATTGCGCGAGCTGCTCGTGGTCGAAGGCGAGCGGGTCGGCAAGGGACAACTGCTGGGTCGCATGGACACGCAAGCGGCACAGGCCGATTCGGCGGCGCTGCAAGCTGAGCTCTCGCTCCGATTGCTGCAGTTGCGACGCATCGATGCGGAGCTCAAGTCGACGGCGCTCGTGCGCGAGGAGCGCGATCCCCCCGAGCTTTACGCGCAAGTCGAGGCGCAGCGAGAAGCCAGGGTGCGCGCGTACGAAAACAGCCTTGCCGAGGAGCGCGCCGTCATCGCACGAGCGCAGCGCGAGGCGAGCGCGGCGCAGGAGACACGCGAGAAGCTCGCCGGCGCGCTTCCCGTGCTGGTCGAGCAGGAGAAAGCCTTCGAGCGGCTCGCCGCCGACGGTTTTGCCGGCAAGCTGATGCTGCGCCAGCGAAGCCGGGAGCGGCTGGAAGCCGAGCAGGACTTGCGCGCCCAGGAGCACCGCGTCGACGGCGCCAAGGCGGCGATCGACCAGTCCGAGCGCCGGATGGGCCAGTTGAGCGCCAACTACCGCGCCCAGCTGCGCTCCGAGCGCATCGAGGCGGAACGCGAGCGCTCGCGCGCCGCACAGGAACTCGAAAAGCTCCGCCATCGGCGCAGCCTTGCCGAGCTGCGGGCGCCGGCCGACGGCATCGTCAAGGACCTCGCCACGCATACGCCCGGCACCGTGCTCGCCCCGGGCGCCGTGCTGATGACCCTCGTGCCGGAAGGCGAGCCCCTTCTTGCCGAAGTCTGGCTGCAAAACCAGGATGCCGGGTTCGTGCGTGCCGGCCAGAGCGCGAAGCTCAAGCTGACGGCGTTTCCTTTCCAGCGCTACGGCATGCTGGAGGGCCGCGTCCTGCGAATCTCGGCCGATTCGAGCGAGCGCGGCGACGGTCGCACCGCGCCGGGCTATGCCTATCGCGCGCTCATCGAACTCCACAGCCAGGAGCTTCGCGTCGGCGAAGCGCTGCATCGCCTGCTGCCCGGCATGCAGCTCACGGCAGAAATCCGCCTCGCCGAGCGCACCGTCCTCGAATACCTGCTTTCGCCGCTGCAGAAAGTGGCGGCGGAAGCGGGTCGCGAGCGCTAAGAGCTAGTTGGGTTTCCTCGCCGCCTTGCGGTCGAGCAGGCGTCCAAAGTTCGCGAGCGAGAGCAGGTGGACGTAGATGCGCGGCAGGATGCCCTTGCGCATCAGGTTCTTGATCTGGGCCGCGTTCAGGTTCTCGAGGTTCTTCTCGATCACCCGGTGCATGCCGGTGACCTGCATCGGCCGCGTGCCCTCTTCGCGGAAGCTCGCCTGCATGGTGAACGGCTCGAACAGGGCATAGTCGGAGAGGATCGAGCACATCTCGCGGCTGAGCTCCAGGTCCTGCTCGTACTCGCCGAGCAGCCGCGAGAGATCGTTCCACCTGGCGGTGGGCTGCTGTCTTTCGTCGAACATCTGCTCGCCGTTCTCGTCGATCCAGGTCTTCTCTACGCAGATCAGCCGCTCCTTCTGCGCGATCTGGTTCACGTTCACGGTGGCCATGCAGAACGGGTAGCGGCGCGCGTAGGCCGGAATGTAAACGCCGCTCACCCATGCGCCGTTCTCGTAAAAAAGGTTCTCTCCGCTGGTCAGCCCGAGCACCGCAACCGGCGTGAACACCTGCGCGCCCTCGCCGCCGGTGAACACGATCGGATAATCGCGCGCTACATGGGGGAACTCGCTCATGCTGATCGGGATCGCGTTGCCGTTCTGGACGAAGTCAGGCACCTCGCCCGGGGCGAGCAAGCGAACCTTTTGCGTCTTCAGGAACGGAACGACTTCCTTGTAGCCAAATGGAGGGGAAATTTGCATGCGCGTTGCCTTCGATTGCAGAACGCGGATGATACCTGCGGGGTCGCGGTTACGGTAAAATCCGCCCCTCTCCGAACGGGGTGGTAGCTCAGCTGGGAGAGCGTCGCGTTCGCAATGCGAAGGTCGGGAGTTCGATCCTCCTCCACTCCACCAAGCTTTTCCTATTCAGCGCGGCGTGCTGCCGCCTG
Organism: Burkholderiales bacterium; assembly: GCA_035632415.1. GTDB lineage: Bacteria > Pseudomonadota > Gammaproteobacteria > Burkholderiales > SG8-39 > SCGC-AG-212-J23. The sequence goes on from DASQGW010000175.1 coordinate 6,137, forward strand.
GGCCCGACGCTAAGCCGCGAGCTCGTAGCGAATGAGATCGGTCTGGCCGGTTTCGGGCTTGTGGCCGAGCGCGATGGTGCCGGCGCCGCTCA
>DASQGW010000176.1:0-14234 GCA_035632415.1 Burkholderiales bacterium
CGCCCTTCGCGTTGATCTCATCGCGCCAGAACTCGGCGCCGTGCAGCTGCGCGACCGAGTCGACGTTGAGCGGGCCGGTCTGCGAGACCGTCATGCCGATGGTGATGGTGTCTTCGCCGGCCGCGAGACCGGGAAGCGCGACAGACAACCCAAGGGTTGCCGCGAGCCAGAATTTCCTCATGCATCCTCCTCGTTTGTACGCTTACATCTTGCCGAGGAAATGCGGCGTGCGGCTTAAGGCAGGCTTAAGGCGCTTGAAGAAGTGGCGGAGAGAGGGATTCGAACCCCCGGTACCCGATGGGTACAACAGATTTCGAGTCGCTGTAGGGGAGCGCAGCCCAAACTCTTCCAACGTTAAACGCTAGGGTAATCAAGCTCGCGCTCAAAAAATCCCAGTTACGGCACAAATCCATCGCATGGTGGCGGCGCTTAAAAACGGATGTGAAGTCTGGACTCATCATTTACGGCACACATTCGTCACGGCAACCATCCCCCCTACTGGCGCGGATCGTTCAGCTCGTTAATTTCGCCCAGTACGTCCATAAGGACATCTGCGCTAGCGTCTTGCGCTTTCCGAGGTAGTCGCTGAGGGTGCCCGAAAAAACTTCACGATAAGCGCCGTCGCTTCGGCAACGCCTTCGATTACGCCCCCGGGGAAGGCGCTCGCGCCCAGCGCGCTCATACACCTTCCTCCACGTTTCTCGAGAACCGTCCATAGCGCAGGGCAAGCGTCGGCAGCACGAGCAGGTTGAGCGCCATGGAAGTGACGAGGCCGCCGAGGATCACGACTGCGAGGGGCCCCTCGATCTCGCGTCCGGGCTCGTTCATCCCGATGGCGAGCGGCAGCACGCCGAGCGCGGTCACAATCGACGTCATGAGGATCGGCGTCATCCGATCCGCGGCGCCCCGAATAGCTGTGGCGAGGCCCCACGGCGCGTTTTCGATCGCGACGAGGTGCTCGTAATGCGCGATCATCAGGATCGAGTTGCGCAGCGATATCCCGAAAAGCGTCACGAACCCGACCATGGCACCGAGAGAAAGGGTGCCGCCGGTCGCGAACACCGCGAGCACGCCGCCGACGAGCGCGAACGGCAGATTAACGAGAACGAGCACGAGGTTGCGCCAGCTCGCCGTCACGATGGAAAGCAAGAGCACGACGCCGACCGCGGCGAGAAGCGAGTTGACGGCAAGGTCGCGCGTCGATTGGGCCTGCGCTTCGGCTGCGCCAGCGAACTCCGCGACGGTGCCGGGTGGCAGGCGCACGCTCGCTGCGACTGCGGCTTTGGCTGCGCGAACGAACGACACGACGTCCGATCCCACCACGTTCGCGGTCACCGTCTGTACGCGACGCGTGCCGCGATGGACGACCTGATAGCGGCCCGTTTGTTCGTAGATGTCGGCGATGTCTCTCAGTCGCACGTAGGCCCCCGCGGGGCTGCGTAGCGTCACCTCGCGCACCGTCATTGCGTCAGACCTGCTTTCCTGGTCGAGGATCGCAATGACGTTGAAGACGCGGTTCCCTTCGTAGGTCTGGCCCACAACATCGCCCTGGTAGGCCGTACGGACGGCGTCGAGCACGTCGACCGCGCGGAAGCCCCAGCGCTCGAGGTCGGCGGGGCGCAGCCGGATCGTGACCTGCGCGAGGCCGGGCGGCGACTGGATCTGCACCTCGGCCGCGCCCGGAACCGCCCCGAGGACGCGCGCGATCTCCTTCGCTTTCGCGTCCAGCATATCGAGGTCATTGCCGAAGATGTTCACGGCAACCGGCGCCGTGTACCCCGAGAGGGTTTCCTCGACCCGTTCGGTCAGGAACGTTTTCACGGCGAAGTTCACGCCGACGAAACGGCGCAGCACCTTCCGGACTTCCGCATCGGCCGCTTCCGCGGCATCGCCCGAAAGGCCGGGCTTGAGGTCGACGTCGAGCTCGCTGTAGTGCGTGCCGTTGGTATCCTCTGAGAGCTCCGCGCGCCCGACCTTCTGCGCCACCGACCGCACGACCGGCAATCGGCCGAGCGCGGCACTCACCTGCGCACCGAGGCGCAGCGACTCCGCGATCGACGTGCCGGGGACCGCAACCATGTGGACGATGAAATGGCCCTCCTTCAGCTCCGGAATGAAGCTCGCGCCGAAGAAAGGCAACGCCGCGCAGCCAATAAGCGTGAAGGCGAGCGCCGCCGCGATTACGGTGCGAGGCGCCTGGGCTATATCTGCCAGCAGTCCTTCATAGCGCGCCCGCGTCCACCGTACGACCGGCGGCACCTTGATGGCGGTACCGCGCCCGGCGAGGAACATCATGGCGAGCGCGGGCGTCACCGTGAGGGCAACGCCGAGAGAGGCGAGCACCGCGAGCATGTATGCGAGCCCAAGCGGCCCGAACAGCCGTCCCGCCAAGCCCGAGAGAGCCATGACCGGCACCATGACCAGGATCACGGCGAACGTCGCGTAGACGATCGCGCCTCTGACTTCGAGAGAAGCCTCGAGCACTACGCGCGCGGAGGTCTCTGGCTCTTCCAGGCGGGCGTTATCGCGCAGCCGTCGCAGGATGTTCTCGACGCCGATTACCGCGTCGTCGACGACGACGCCGATAGCGATCGCGAGGCCCCCCAGCGTCATCGTGTTGAGGGTGACGCCCAGGCGCTCGAGCACGATCACAGCGGCAAGGAGCGAGAGCGGGATGGCGATGCACGAAATGGCCGCCGCTCGCAAGTTGAAGAGGAAGAGGAACACCACGACGACAACAAGCATCGCTCCCAGGACGAGCGAGTCGCGCACGTTGTCGGTCGCCGTCCGGATGAAGGTCGCAGGCCGGAAGAGATCGGCATGGAGGACGATGCCCTCCTTCTCCAGCCCGCCGGCAAGCTCCTGTAGCGCTGTCTCGACGCCATGCGTGACCTCGACAGTGTTGCGCCCATATTGCTGCGAGACGGCAAACACCACTCCGGGCCTGCCGTCGATCGCCGCCCCGCCGACTGCAGGCTCCGGCGCCTCTACCACGTCCGCCACGGCAGCGAGCGTGATGCTTGCGGCTCCGCGGTTCACGAGGACCGCGTGCGCCAGGTCACCCGCGCGAAGCGACTGTCCCTCGGTCTGGAACAGGATGCGCTGGTTCCGGGTGTCGATGAAGCCTGCGCCTCGTACGCCTGTCGCCGCCCGCGCGGCCGCAAGGACATCATCGAGCGCGAGACCGTAGCGAACCAAGGCGTTTGGATGGATCTGCACCTGGATCGACTTCTCGCCGCCGCCGAACACGGCGACGTTAGCCACGCCCGGCACGGCGAGGAGCCGCGGACGTATCGTCCATTGCGCCGCCGTGCGCAGATCCATGAGAGAAAGCTTTTCGGAAGTCAGGCCCGCGAGCAGGACCGTGCTCGTGGAAGAGGTGAGCGGCGTCATGGAGGGCGGCTTCACGCCTTGCGGAAGCTGGCCCGCGGCGCTCGCGAGCCGCTCGGCGACGACCTGCCGATCCCGGTAAATGTCGCTCGAGGGATCGAAGAAGACAGCGACGACGGAGAGGCCCTGGATCGAGGTCGAGCGCAGACTTCGTACGCCCGGCACGCCGTTCACCGCATTCTCGATCGGGCGCGTGACGAGAACCTCCACCTGCTCCGCGGTAAGCCCCGCTGCTTCGGTCTGTATGCCGACTTGCGGCGGGGCGAACTCGGGGAAAACGTCGTACTTCGCAAGGCGAAGCGCATAGATGCCGTAGGCAAAAAGCAGGCACGCGAGCGCAACGACCACGCCGCGAAAGCGGATCGCGAAGCGAATGATCTGGGCCTGCGGGCCGAAGGGCAGCGGCTCGCTCACCTCATTCCTCCACGCGAATTTGCGCGCGGAACTCCTCCGAGAGTAGGAGCTGCGCCCCGCGCGTGACGACCTCGCTGCCGGCCGGAAGGTCCGGCACCACGTAGCCTCCTGACGCCGGCTGGCTCGTCGCGATCGGCACTCGGGTGAACGCATCGGGCGCGGAGCGCCGATAGATCCAAGCCCGGTCCTGCCACCACACGATCGCGTCGCCGGGAATCACCGCGCCGGCAATCGTTTCTCCTCGCGCCAGGTAGACCACCACACTCATGCCCGGCACGAGTCCGGCCCCAGAAGGCACGACGTAGAAAAAGCTCGCACCTTGGATCTTGGGGTCGGTGCGCGGAGCCGGCGACACGAGCCGAGCCGTTGCGCGGCTCTGCTTGCCGGTCTGGACCTCGGCCGTGGTGGACGGCCGAGTGAGCGCAACGTCGGGCGACACTGTCACCTGCAGCAGAATCTCCTTGCGCTCCATGAGTCGCGTGATGAGCGGATCGCGCTCGACTAGTGCTTTCGCGATAACCGCACCCCACTCCTGGCGAGCAGTCGCTGCCACCGTTTCGGTTCGCGACTCGCTCGCGCTTACAGTGGCCTCGTCCGAGCGAAATGCGGCTTCTGCTTCCTGCACTCGCGCGAGCGATACGTTCTGGTCCTCCTTGTAAAGGGTTCGGGCGCGCTCGTAGGCGGTCCTGGAGGCGGCGAGCTTCGCACGCGCGGTTTGCACTTCCGCCTTCGCTATGGCGTAGCTGTTGAAGAGCTCGGTCAGGCGTGTGAGCTCGAGGACAGCGCCGTAAGCCCGAAGCTCCTGCCGGTACTGGGCTGGCGCCACCGGCGCCGTCTCTATGCCACTCGCGCGCCGGCTCGTCTCGTCAAGGGTGATGACGGTCGCGCCGTTCACCACCGTTACCCGGGTAGGCGCCTTGACCGGCCGCTCGGCCTCCGCTTCCTGCGCGGCTTCTTTGCGGCTCGCGAGAAACGCCAAGGCGAGTGCGCCAAGCACGACAAGGGCGACAATGACCAGGAGAAGGCGCTTCATCGCCGAAATTCCACTGCAAGGCGCGGGTTGCGCTCTTCGATCGGCAAGGGAGACTTCGCTCCAAAGAGAGGCAAATGCAGCGCGTCTTCCAGAAGACCGATGGCCCGACGCTCGGCGGCCATCGCGTCCACCGTCGATAGCTCGGCAGCGCTCAGCTCGATCTGCGCACCGACCAGCGTCGGCCGGTCGAATTGGCCTGCGTTGAAGCCCCGCCGCACGCCCTCGAGCCTCTTCCTCGCTTCCGCAGCCGATGCATCCGCGGTGCGTCGTGCCTCTGTGGCACTCCGATAGCTTGTGAAGGCTTCATCAATGGCACCGATCACCTGGGCCTGCAGCGCGCTGAACCTTGCGGCGACTTCCTCGCGTCGGGCCTCGGCTTGTGCGACCGGTCCCTGATTTTGGTTGAACACCGGCAGCTCGCTTCCCAGGCGAAGGTCGTACTTGTGATCGCCTTGATCGTAGGTGTAGCCGGGGCCGATGCGCAGATCTGGATACTGGCGCGCGATCTGTAACTGCAGCGCGGCCTGCGCGGCGTTGTACTCGGCGAGGAGGCTTTGGACGTCGGATCGCGTCGACAATGCCTTCTCGCGCAGCGCGCCGTCCGAGACGTCGCCTGGGCCCGTCTCGGCCGCGAAATCCTCGAGCGAAATCTTCGCCCCGTCCAGCGAGCCGAGCGGAATGCCTACCGCCTGGCCGAGGCGTGCCCGGCCTTCCCGTACCTGGCGTTCGGCCTCCCGGACCGCGAGGCTCACCTGATTGCGGTTCATCCGCTCGCGAGTGACTTCGAGTGAAGAGGCTCCGCCCAGCTCGAACCGCCGCTCGATGAGGCGCACCAGCGCTTCCTGCTCGGAGAGCCGCTGCCGTGTGCGCGCAAGGCGCTCGTTTCCGCTCCAAAGGAGCAGCATGGCATCGCGCACCTTGGCGCGCACCAGCCATGTCGCGCCGGCCAGGTCATCTTTTGCCGCCTCGGCGAGAAACTGCGCCTCGGCCGTGCGGTATGCGCGCTTGCCGAAGGTCTCGATGATGAAATTGACCATGAGACCGACCGTCCACGCAGAAGGTGTCGCCGTCGTGGCGTTGTACGTCAGCCCCAGGTCGAGCAACGGGTTCGGAACCTGGCGCACCGTCGTGATGCTCGCGCGAGCCGCCGCCAGCCGCGCGCGCGCAAGATCGAGATCCGGGTGGTAGTACAGCGCGGCGAGGCTGAGGCTCTCCAGATTCCAATACACCGGACGAGCGGTCTCGCCGCGCAGTGAAACGCCTGCGGCGATGAACCGGCGCAATCGCTCGTCATCGAGCGAGCGCGACTCCAAGGCCCGCGCATTCTCGGCAGGCGAAATAGGCTGCGGCCGGTAGCTTGCGCAGCCGGTGATGAATGCAAACGCGAGCGCGAAGCCCGCGCGAACAGCAGGTCGCATGCGAACCCCCTACGTCCTGGAAAAGCGGTCACAGGCGGCCGCACAGCGCGGCCGCCCGCCGGAAATCAGACGTGGCCGCTAGACGTGGGAGGTCGGTCTATGCTCGAAGGAATGACGGAAAGTAATGTCCGGGATGCTAGCCTCGGTGCCTTATCCGACAGGGGCTCAGGCAAAGGGATGGATTTGGTTGCAGGGATTACCGGCATAGCGACCAAGAGCTGGTAACCCATCCTGACCTTGCTGACCGCGCTGCCTGGGCTGTCCTTCTCGATAGGTTGCGCACCGAGCATCTCGCTGATCAGACCGGTCGGCACGCCGCCGAAAATCTCATCCAAGTACGGCCAGTCCGCGAGGTTGAGCACCACGCTGAGGAGCAAAATAAGAAGAAAGACCCTGTGCGGACATCGCATGCCGGGAATCATAACGCCGGATCGCTCACCCGCACCACCTTCGGTAAGCGACTACCGGGGAGCGCGAGGGCGCAGCCCATGCGCCCGTACCGGCTGCGAATTAGCCAGCGATTAGGAACGAAACCTCCCGCCATGCCTCCATGGAGCCGCTTGAGCGCGCTAGCAGTATTGCGCTTCGCCCATTGCGCGAACGAGGCCCCGCGAGTGCCCCTGCAACGATGGTCCGCCGGGCAAGCTCCACCCTGCCTGCGGTGGCACAACGCAGCAGCAGTGCCGCAACGCCACCGCGGATAGATCGGCCGCCGATCGACGCGGGGCCACGTCGATCGGAACGGTAAAATTCGCCGGTCGGCTATTTGCACAGCGCCGACGCAGCCACTTGCGGACCGCTCATTTATCTAACCTATGAATTACGAAGCCGTCGTCCGATCCGCATTTCTCTCGATGGTCAGAAACAAGCTGCGAAGCGCGCTGACCGTCTTGGGAATCACCATCGGGATCGGCGCCGTAATCTGCGTCGTGGCCATCGGCAACGCGGGCCAAGCCCGAGTCGAGCAGCAGCTCAACAACCTCGGTGACAACCTGGTCTGGATCGAGGAAGGAGGACGCGCCGTAAATGGCATTCGCACCGGTTCTCACGGCGCGAACACCCTGGTGCTCGCCGACGCGCTCGCGATCAAGCAGCAGGTTCCCCTCATCAAGAGCGTCTCGCCCAACGTCGACGGCTCGGTCCAGGTGATTTACGCCAATCAGAACTGGTTCACCCGATTCCGCGGCGTATCGCCGGAATACTTTGAGATCAAGCGATGGCTCGTCGCCGAGGGCTCTGTCTTCACGCAGGACGACGTGGAAAGCGCGGCTGACGTCTGCGTGATCGGCCGTACGGTGCGCGACCTGCTTTTCGGCGCGCAGGATCCCATCGGAAAAGTCCTTCGCGTGAAGGACATCGCGTGCAAGGTCATCGCCACCTTGGCGCCGAAAGGCCTGGCTGTCTCGGGCCAGGACGAGGACGATCTGATCGTCATGCCCTACACCACGGTTCAGAAGAAGATAAGGGGCGTCACCTGGCTCGACGACATCCTGTGCTCCGCGGTGTCGCCCGCGGCGGTGAAGCTCGCCGGCCAGCAAGCGGCGGCGCTGCTGCGTGACAGGCACCACCTGCGGCCGGAGCAGGAGGACGACTTCAACATTCGCAACCCCGAGGACATCATCGAGGCGCAACTCGCCGCGAGCCGGACCTTGACGATACTGCTCATTGCCATTGCCTCGATTTCGCTGATTGTCGGCGGCATCGGAATCATGAACGTCATGCTGGTGTCGGTGAAGGAACGTACTCGCGAGATCGGCGTTCGCCTGGCGATTGGCGCGACCGAGGCAGCAATCCAACTGCAATTCCTCGGTGAGTCGGTAATGTTGAGCCTCGTCGGAGGCGCCGTCGGTGTTCTGCTTGGCATTGTCGGGACCTTTTTGATCGGACAGGCGCTCGGTTGGAGCATGCAGGTGTCGCCTTCGGCGATCCTGATCGCGGCGGTGTTCTCCTTCGCGGTGGGCGTGTTCTTCGGGTACTACCCCGCGCGCAAGGCCGCGCTGCTGGATCCGATAGAAGCGCTGCGCTACGAGTAAGAAACGCATCGGTCTGATCGCAGCCGCGTCGCTCGCCGTGATCGCCGCCGTCGTTTCGTTGGCAATCACGCGCACAGACTCACCGCAGTACTTCACGGCAAAGGTGGAACGGGGCGACGTTCACGACGTCGTGGATTCCACCGGGACGATCAACGCCGTGACCACGGTCCTCGTGGGTTCGCAAATTTCCGGGAGGATTGCCAAGCTCAACGCCGATTTCAACTCTGTCGTTCGAAAGGGGCAGGTCATTGCAGAGATTGATCCTGCTCTTTTCGAGGGCGCTTTGCTGCAAGCCGAGGCCGATTTGAAGAGCGCGCAAGTCAACGTACCCGCCGCAAGGGCGAATTTGGAAAAAGCGAGAGCCTTACTTGCACAGACGAAGGCGGACTATGAGCGCGCCACTACACTGGCGAAACAAGACTCGATCGCGATGCAGGCGGTGGACCTCGCCAAGGCGACCTACGATGCTGCATCCGCGACGGTGAAGGCCGCCGTGGCAGCAGTTGAGCAAGCCGAGGCCCAGGTGAGCCAGAAGGCGGGAGCGGTGGCCGTCGCCCGCACGAATCTGGAGTACACGGTGATCCGCTCTCCAATCGATGGAACTGTGGTCGCGCGAAATGTCGACGTTGGCCAGACCGTCGCCGCGTCGCTGCAGGCACCGACCCTCTTCACGATTGCGCAGGATCTGACCAAGATGCAGGTCTACGCGAAGACGGACGAGTCCAACGTTGGGAAAGTAAAAGTCGGCCGTCCGGTCACATTCAAGGTTGATGCGTTCCCGAAGGACGTGTTCAAGGGCGTCGTCAGCCAAGTGCGGATGAATCCGGTCACCGTGCAGAACGTGGTCAACTATGACGCCATCATTGATTTCGAGAACCCGGAGCTCAAGCTCTTTCCGGGAATGACTGCCTACGTGACGATTCCCGTGGCAAGCGCCGACAAGGTGCTAAAAATCCCCAACGGCGCACTGCGCTACGTGCCGAGGCTATCGAAGGCCGCGCTTGAAGAACTGCAGGCGACGCCGGAATCGGGAGGCGTGGTGTGGAAGCTCGGTCCCGACAACTCGGTGGAGCCAGTCAGGGTTGCCCTCGGCATCACCGATCACAGCTATACCGTGCTCGTCAAAGTCCTCAACGGCGAATTGAAAGAAGGCGATGACCTCGTCACCGGAGCTATCGCCTCGAAGAGCAGAGACTCAGGAGCGCCTCCCGCGGGAAGTCCGCCCAGGAAATAGCCCCATGCGGCGTGTCATCGAGGTCGAGGACGTTCACAAGTACTACCTATTTGGCGAAACCCGGGTACACGCATTGCGCGGCGTAACGATCGGGGTCGATGCCGGCGAATTCGTGGCGATCATGGGAGCGAGCGGCAGCGGGAAATCGTCCTTCATGAATATTCTCGGCTGCCTCGACCGGCCGACCTCGGGGCGCTACCTGCTGGAGGGTACCGACGTTGCCGGCCTCGATAAGAACACCCTCGCCAGGATACGCAACCAGCAGATGGGATTTGTGTTCCAGGGCTTTCACCTGCTGCCGCGGACCACTGCGCTCGAGAATGCCGAACTACCCACGCTCTACAGCAAGATGCCAAAGGCAGAGCGCAAGGTACGCGCGGAAGCGGCGCTGGCGATGGTGGGGCTCAGCGACCGGATGCAGCACTTCTCGTCGCAAATGTCGGGCGGGCAGCAGCAGCGCGTCGCCATCGCTCGCGCGCTGGTCAACCGCCCGTCTATCCTTTTAGCCGACGAGCCCACCGGCAATCTCGACAGCCGCACCTCGGTGGAGATCATGGAGATCTTCCAGGATCTGAATGACAAGGGATTGACGGTCGTGCTCGTTACGCACGAGCATGACGTCGCGCAATTCGCCAAGCGGATCGTCGTATTTCGCGATGGACGCATTGCCCGGGACGATCCCGTTCGCGATCGCCCGCATGCGCGGGAAGTCCTCCAAACGCTGCCCACGCTCGAAGACTAGGCGCTGCCCGCTACACTGGCGGTCTCGAATGTCTACGCCCGGAAGGCAATCGCATGCGCCGCATCCTGCTCTCTCTTGCAGCGTCGACCCTTGCGGTCGGCGCCTGGGCCGAGGAACTGGCCCCCGATCAGCTCGTTCAGAAAATTACCGTGGAAGTGCTGGCCGCTATCAAGACGGACAAGCAGCTCGCGGCAGTGGGGCTTTAGTGGGGACGTTGGCTTCGCGGATCCGGGAAGCGAGCGAAACGTTGTTCGCGTGTCGCTCGCCCGTGATCAACTCGAGCGCTCGCCTGATCTCCACGACCTGCGCAACCGAGTAGGGCGCCGTCATTCCCTGGCGGCTATGCCAGAGGACGTCTGCACGCGTCGACGCCGAAACGCCGGGCTCTCGCAACCTCATGCCTAAGGCCGACCCTTGACACTGCATCCGGCCGCGATCGCTGCCCGCACAAGCGCGCAATCGATCGCTTGACCTCGACGTTTGCAGCGTGAAGTTGCAGAATGCGGCGCGCGGGGAGCTTCCGGGCAAGTGCTTCTGAAATGGCAGTTCGACGTAGCAATCGCAGGCTGTCTAGCGATTGTCCTGACGTTGGTATTCTGGAATGGGTACTTAGACGTCGAACTGACGCGCCCTTTCTTTGACGCCCAAGGAGGAGAGCGCTGGCCTCTTGGCCGAGAGTCACCGTGGTCGATCCTCTACAAGGCAGCACCCTGGATCACCGCATCGCTCGTGTTTGGAGGGCTGTTCTTCTTGGGTGTCGCACTGGTGCGAGGCAATCGGACGCTCCAGCGGCAAGCGATTTTCGTAACTGCGAGCGTCGTTCTTGGGCCCGGGCTCTTGGTCAACGGGCTATTCAAGGATCACTGGAATCGGCCGCGGCCTCGCGACGTCATCGAGTTTGGCGGAACGCTGCACTATGCTCCGGCTCCGCTGCCCGGAGCGGGAGGGAAGTCCTTTCCTTGCGGGCACTGCTCGGTCGGATTCCTCTACGCGCTGGGTTGGTGGCTGTGGCGCAAGCGTTTGGCCATGGCGATCACCTCAGCCACTGTCGGTCTCACAATCGGCATTGGGCTTGGTGTCGGGCGCATGGCTGCCGGAGGTCATTTCCCTTCAGATATCGCATGGTCCGCGTTTATCTCGTTCGGTATTGCCCACTGGCTCTATTGGTATGTGCTGAGAATCCCCGCCTACGAGAACTCGGCCGAGGCGCCGCGTATTGCCCGGCGCACGCACCAGCATGTGCTATCAGCAGCGGCCGGCCTGTCCGCCGTAGGGGTGCTGGTTGCCCTCTTTGTAACTGCGCATGGTGCACTACTAGAGGAGGTGATTGCTCTTGAGGAACCACCACAGGCACTGGAGTTCTCCGCCGCCAGCTCTGACGTGCGGATCGTCGTGGTCGATTCGTCGACGGCGTCTGTGCGCGTCAGCGGCGAGACCCATGGCTTCGGGCTGCCCCGTAGCCGCCTTCAGCCGATGCATGAATTCACACGTTCTCCGGTGCCGACGCTGCGCTACTCGATCGAGCAGCAAGGCTGGTTCACTGATCTTGATTGTCGGCTTTCGTTCGAGGTGCCAGCGACGGACCTGCGGAGAATTGTCGTTCGCATCGCCAAGGGAAACGTATCGATAAGCGACCGGACGAGCTCGCGGGTCATCGGATCTGGCAGGGTACGGATCGACGCACATACTGGTGCTGGCCAGATCCGGATTTCAGACTGACTTTTTAGAACTGCTTTCTCAGTCCGATCGTGAAGCCGTGCGGGAGCAAGCCGAGGATGAATGGGCTGCCACGCTCATGTGCGAGGTAACCTGAAAGTGTGCCAACGGCCCAGCCGGCCAGGACGTCGGTTTGCCAATGGGCACCAACTTTGACTCGTGCGATGGCGTCATAAGCCGGGAGCACCTCCAGCGCATACACGCCAGGGTGATCGTGCGCGTACTCGAGTACGTACGGCGTAACTATGCCGCTTATTTCGGCAACTTCGCCACTCGGGAAGCTGCGCCCGCCTTGAAACCACTGCTTTGGATCACTCGTCTCCGTAGGACGTAGTCGCCCAAAGACACGCTTTCCAACCTCAGCCGTAATGCCGGCGAGTGCCACCGAGTCGATCGACTGCCAGGCGGCGTTTCCGAGTCGTGTTTCACCGCCTTCCCACACGGCAAACGCGATGTCGCCGATCAGTAAGCCATAGCGAAGAAGGTTCTGGTTGCTGCGCGCCCAGATGCCGCTGTCTTCAACCTCGACCGGATGGTCGATCCCGGCCCGGGCTGTGAGCGGCACGAGCAGGCATAGCGCGAGGAGGTGACTACGCACGCTCGCGGTTATAACCCGTCTATGTGACGTGACGCGTGCGCCGCGCGATAGGCCGTGAGTTAGCCTGGGACCGATGACTAAATCGGTGGCTGCTTACGCCGGCCGGCTCGCACCAATGCAAGCGCCGCTGGCTGGGGTAAGGAGCGATGATCGGCCCGACGCCGCGCAGCTGCATCAGCCGCTTGGCTGCCGGCTCAGCAGCCGGCGAAACCTCGTCGTGAGGCCGTTGCCATCCTCGAGCCAGCGCAGGAGCAGACATGAGAGCGCATCGTGTGACAGGTCCGTAAAAAAAAGGCCCGCTCAGGCTGAGCGGGCCTCCCGCTGGGCATAGTTGGGGAGTGCGGCCCAGCGCATCGCGAGTATGCCGCCTCCTTACTTGCGCCTTGCTTGCGCCTTCCTGCGCTTGGCTTTCGCCTTCGCTAGTTGCGACCCTCACGGGGCGACCTTCGAAATTTCCAATTCAACGGCGGCACGTACCCAGGTTTCTGCTTTGCCGCCACCCAATAGGTGCAAATCAAACGACCGAGGCAGACCTTGGGATTTGAATGCCCTGCCGATAAACTACAAGCAGTGTTGCGTCGACCGATTGAAACCGCCACCCATATACGGACATTGCCGCCGTGATCCAAATGTGCGCTCGACGCTAGACTCTCGCGAATAATGCTGGGGGCTGGGATGCCTGACTACGACGGGTTTCGCCGAATGGAAACCGACAGTTGGTCGGATCCTTTACGCGCTTCAAAGTATGTGGAGCTATTCGCGTCCGCGCCGGACGATGCCATAGCTTCGCTGCTGGACGCCGCGAAATGCCAAAGAGGGCAAAAGGCGCTCGACCTATGCTGCGGACACGGCAATGTTTCCGAGGCGCTGAGGACGCGAGGGTGCGCGGTTTCGGGGCTGGATTTTTCGCCGTCGATGCTAGAACTCGCACGCAAGCGGGTGCCGGAGGTCACCTTCGTCCAGGGGGATGCACAAGAGCTTCCATTTAACGCGAATGATTTTGATATTGTCGTCTCGAATTTCGGAATCTGTCACGTACCCGATCAGCCACGCGCCTTATCCGAGGTGAACCGCGTGCTGCGCAAGGGCGGGCACTTTGCGATGACAGTTTGGTGCGGCCCGGACATATCGCCGTGTTTTGACCTCTTGTACGGAGCTGTCAAGGCACACGGAAGCAAAGACGTGAGCGTTCCCGCGGGACCGGATTTTCATCAGTTCGCGAAAGTGGAAACTGCGAAAGAGCTGCTTTGCAGCGCGGGGTTCTCGGACGTGCGGTTGAGAGTCGTCAATTGTTTTTTCAACCTGGACAGGCCTGAGCGGTTGTGTGAGATCTTTGAGAAAGGGACGGTGCGCGCGGCGAATTTGCTCGCTGCTCAGCCCCCGGAACGGCTGACCGCAATCAGGTCCGCCGTTGCAACGGCGGTGCGTAGTCGTTTTGCTAGTGGTGAGCGCTGGTGCGTGCCCATGCCCGCATCTTTAGCGAGCGCACGCAAGTAGCTAAGCAAGGCTTGGAGCGTCTGTCTGCTCTTGGCCGAAGCGGACATAAGGCGCTCGCGGCACAGACCGCTGCCAGAGGTTGGGTAGTGCACGAGCGGGCGCCGAAGCCGCCCGCAGCACCGTCGAGGACGGCTCGGCGCCCGCCGCAGGGGAGTGGGT
>DASQGW010000177.1:0-9281 GCA_035632415.1 Burkholderiales bacterium
AGAGGAAGAGGGCTGCGCCGGTCTTCGTGACGGGTTGGAAGCCGAGAGAGAGTCTTTCGGCGCCCGTCGCGGAGACCATCCCGATGGCCACTACTGTTCAGAAGATCACCCTGTCGTCGTCGCGCGACATTCCCTTCAACAAGCTTGTTCTGTCCCAGTCGAACGTCCGGCGCGTGAAGGCCGGCGTCTCGATCGAGGAGCTGGCCGAGGACATCGCCCGGCGCACGCTCCTGCAAAGCCTCAGCGTCCGTCCGGTGCTCGATGCCGAGGGCACCGAGACCGGCATGTTCGAGGTCCCGGCCGGCGGGCGGCGCTACCGGGCGCTCCAGCATCTCGTCAAACAGAAGCGTCTCGCCAAGACCGCGCCGGTGCCCTGCGTCGTGCGCGATCCCGGCGTCGACATTTCCGCCGAGGAAGACTCGTTGGCTGAGAACGTCCAGCGCGCGCCGCTGCATCCGCTCGATCAGTTCCGCGCCTTCCAGGCTCTGCGCGAGAAGGGTCAGCCCGAGGAGGACATTGCCGCGGCGTTCTTCGTCGGCGTAAACGTGGTGAAGCAGCGGCTGCGCCTTGCCGCGGTGTCGGAGAAGCTGCTCGACATCTATGCCGAAGACGGCATGTCGCTCGACCAGCTCATGGCGTTTACTGTGACGAACGATCACGCGCGCCAGGAGCAGGTCTGGGAAACGCTACAGCGCTCCTATAGCCAGGAGCCGTATCAGATTCGTCGCATGCTAACGGAACGCACCGTGCGCGCGTCCGACAAGCGCGTCCTGTTCGTCGGCCTCGACGCCTATGAGCAGGCGGGCGGCATTGTCATGCGCGACCTCTTCCAGCAGGACGATGGCGGCTGGCTGGAGAATGTCGGCCTGCTCGACGGCCTGGTCGCCGAGAAGCTGAAGGCCGAGGCGGAGAAGATCGCCGGCGAAGGCTGGAAGTGGATCGAGGTGAATGTCGATTTCCCGTTCGGTCACACCCATCATCTGCGCGAGCTCGACGGCACGCCGACTGACCTCACCGCCGAGGAGCAAGCGACGATCGATGCCTTGCAGGCCGAGTACGCCAAACTCGAAGCCGAATACGAGAACGCCGACGAACTGCCCGACGAGGTTGACGCACGCCTCGGCGAAATCGAAACAGCGCTTGCCGCCTTCGAGGATCGGCCGGTCAGCTACGATCCCGCCGAGATCGGTCGCGCCGGAGTCTTCGTCAGCATCAATGCGAACGGCAGCCTCTCCGTCGATCGCGCTTATGTTCGGCGCGAAGACGAGGGGCCGGCTGCCGTAGACGGCGACGGCGAAGCGGAGGCCGATGTCGATCAGCACGACGGCGGCGAACCATCCTCGCCCAAGGTGCAGCGCTCCGTCATCACCATCGGCGGCCAGGCCGAGCCGGAGGAAGACGACGACGATGTCGTGAAGCCGCTGCCCGATCGACTCGTCAGCGAGTTGACGGCGTACCGGACCCTCGCGCTGCGCGATGCGGTGGCCAACAATCCGCATGTCGCAATGACGGCATTGCTGCACAAACTCTGCCTCGACACCTTCCAGCACACGGCGCCGGGCGCTTGTCTCGAGGCGTCTGTACGGCATGTGTTTTTCTCCGCACAGCCGGCAGATCTGAAGGACAGTCCTTCCGCCAAGGCTGTCGCGGAACGTCACGAGGCCTGGAAGGCCGATCTGCCGAAGGATGAGGCTGCGCTCTGGGACTGGCTCGCCGCCCTCGACGAGACCAGCCGCAGCACGCTCCTTGCGCATTGCGTCTCGTTCGGCGTCAACGCGCTCTACGAGAAGGGCGATCGTTATGGCGGTCCTGGCGTCTCGGTTCACGGCGTCCAGCACCGTCTCGTCCTGGCTGACCGGCTCGCACGCGCAGTCGGGCTCGACATGGTGGAAGCAGGCTGGCGGCCGACAGTCGACAGCTATCTCGGCCGCGTCACCAAACCCCGCATCCTCGAGGCGGTGCGCGAGGCGAAGGGCGAGCAATCCGCTCAGCTCATCGACCACCTGAAGAAGGCGGACATGGCGAAAGAAGCCGAACGGCTGCTCGACGGCACCGGCTGGCTCCCCGAGCCGCTGCGCACTCAGGACGCTGCGGCTACCGAGTCAACCGATGGTGATCCCGCCGGAGACGATGACACGCTGCCCGCCTTTCTCTCCGACGACGAAGAGGTCCGCGATGACGAAGCGGATGAACCGGCCATGATCGCCGCGGAGTGACGACGTTGGGCGGGGCGGCGTCAGTCGCCCCGCCCAACTCTTCCCCGACACGCCCGGCCATGCGCCGGGCTTTTCCATATCTGGAGGCCATCATGGCTGATTTCTTCACGCACTTCTCGTGCGTGCTCGATGTCGGCACGCCTGACAACGCAGCGCGCGCGCTCAAGCTCTACCAAGCCTTCATGGAGGACGCCGCTCATGAGGAGGTGCCGCCTGACGGCTTCCTCCTGTCGATCGAGCCGGAGCACGGCGCGACCAAACTCTGGATTCGCGACGACGTCACCGGCGATCCCCAGCAAGTGATCCTCTTCGTCCAGCGCTGCGCCGAGGCTTTCGGTCTTACCGGCCGCTGGGGCTTCCAATGGGCGAACGCCTGCTCGCGGCCACGCGTCAATGCCTTCGGCGGCGGCGCCCATGTGCTCGATCTGGAGACCCGCGAGACGATCGCCTGGACCGACACACCAATGGTTGGCTGGCGCGCACCCTCGCAGCTTCGCGCGCCAAGCGACCTGGCCGCTGAGCATCCGGTGCGGGCGCGTGCGGGCGGCGGCGTGAAGAGAGCGAGAGGCCTGCCGGGACGGGTTTGAGCCGGTCGGGTCGAGAGAGAGCGCCCTGCGGCTCGGCCCGTTCCCGCTCTCCCGAGGTCCTCTTCATGACGAATCCTTCCAGCTCCGCGGCCGCCCGCTCGGCTGTGCCATCGCGCGCGCCTGCGTCCGCCGCCATCGCTCAGGCCGCGCGGCTTCTTCTCTCCGATCTCGAACGCGGACGCCGCATCGACGCCGGAATCCTGCGCGCGGCTATGGAGTCCGCCTTCGGCGCCTCCGATGCGGCTGGCGCCTGGGATTGGAAGACCGCTTATGACGCCTGCGAGGCAGCCACGATCCTGTTCCTCCGCAAATACGGCAACTCGCTTTTCCGCAAAGCCGGGTCTCCGGCGGCCGTCTTGCCGCTGCTGGCGAAGATCGCTGGCCTTCTCCCCACCCATACTCGCAGATCGGAGGAGAGCCAGGCGCTTCAGCAATTCTCGACGCCGATCCCGCTCGGACTCGCCGCATGCACAGCCGCCGCCATCACGCCTGGCGATCGGGTGCTCGAGCCTTCCGCCGGCACCGGGCTGCTCGCCATCATCGCCGAACTAGCCCGCGGCTCGCTGGTCCTGAACGAGCTTGCCGAGGCCCGCGCGGCGTTGCTCGATCATCTCTTCCCGGGCATCGCCGTCACCCGCTTCGACGCGGCGCAGATCGACGATCATCTCGACGCCGCCATCGCGCCGAGCGTGGTCCTGATGAACCCGCCCTTCTCGGCGATGGCGAACGTCGATCGGCGCATGGCGGACGCGGCGCTTCGCCATGTCACCTCTGCCTTGGCGCGGCTGCGCGAAGGCGGGCGTCTCGTCGCGATCACCGGATCGAGCTTCGCGCCCGACAATCCCGCTTGGACCGACGCCTTCGCTCGCCTGCAGGAGCGCGGCCGACTCGTGTTCTCCGCCGCCATCGACGGCGTCGTCTATGCGAAGCATGGGACTACCATCGACACGCGACTGCTCGTCATCGACAAGAAACCCGCCGTCGATCCGAGCGTATTCCCTGACTCTCCGGGTGTCGCGCCGGATGCAGCCACCTTGCTCGCCTGGGTGATCGAGCACGTTCCACCGCGCTTGCCGATTGAAGCGTCCATCGCCATCGCCGCTGCGCGTCCGGACATCCCCCGGACGGTGCGTGCTTTCGCGATGCGTCCCTCGGCCGCTCGGGCGCTCCCCGAACCGCACGCGGTGGAGCTCGCCTACGAAACCGTCGATTGGACCCCGCCGGAGGGTGCCCGCCTCACGGAGGCGCTTTATGAAGAATACGGATTGCAGTCGATCCGTATTTCCGGATCGCAGGCCCATCCCACCAGGCTGGTGCAGTCGGCGGCGATGGGCTCGGTCGCGCCGCCGAAGCCATCCTATCGGCCGCACCTGCCGGCGAACGTCATCACGGAAGGCTTGCTGTCAGACGCCCAGCTTGAATCCGTCATCTATGCCGGCGAGGCTCACTCCGACTTCCTCGCCGGCTATTGGTCGGTCGACGCGACCTTCGATGTCGTCACCGCCGCGCGCGACGATACCGAGAACGCTGCCCGCTTTCGACGGGGATGGTTTCTCGGCGACGGCACCGGCGCCGGCAAGGGTCGCCAGGTCGCCGGCATCCTGCTCGACAACTGGCTTAAGGGCCGGCGTCGCGCCGTCTGGATCAGCAAGTCCGACAAGCTGATCGAGGATGCGCAACGCGACTGGTCGGCGCTTGGCATGGAGCGGCTGCTCGTCACGCCGCTCTCCCGCTTTCGTCACGGTACCCCGATCCGGCTGGCGGAAGGCGTCCTATTTACGACCTACGCCACCCTGCGCACCGATGAGCGCGGCGAGAAGCTTTCGCGCGTCCGGCAGATCGCCGAATGGTTGGGCTCCGATTTCGACGGAGTGATCATTTTCGACGAGAGCCACGCCATGCAGAACCCGGTTGGCGGCAAGGGCGAACGCGGCGACCAGGCCGCCTCGCAGCAGGGACGCGCGGGGCTGCGGCTCCAGCACGCCCTGCCGAACGCCCGCGTCGTCTATGTCTCCGCGACCGGCGCCACAACGGTCCATAACCTCGCTTACGCCCAGCGTCTCGGCCTGTGGGGCGGTGAGGACTTTCCGTTTGCCACCCGTGCCGAGTTCGTCGAGGCGATCGAGGATGGCGGCGTCGCAGCGATGGAGGTGCTGGCGCGCGATCTCAAAGCGCTTGGCCTCTATACGGCCCGCTCGCTCTCGTACGAAGGCGTTGAGTACGACCTCGTCGAACACCAGCTCACTGCGGAACAGGTCCGCATCTACGACGCCTATGCCGGCGCGTTTTCAATCATTCACAACAATCTCGACGCGGCGATGCAGGCCGCGAACATCACCGGCGAGACGGGCACGCTGAATGCGCAGGCCAAGTCCGCCGCGCGGTCCGCCTTCGAATCCGCCAAGCAGCGCTTCTTCGGCCATCTGCTGACGAGCATGAAAACGCCCTCGCTGATCCGCTCGATCGAGCGCGATCTCGAGGCCGGCCATGCTGCCGTCATCCAGATCGTCTCGACCGGCGAGGCGCTGATGGAACGCAGGCTCGCGGAGATTCCAACCGAGGACTGGAACGACGTCCAGGTCGACATCACGCCCCGCGAGTACGTGCTCGACTATCTCGCCCATTCCTTCCCGGTACAGCTCTACGAGCCGTTCACGGATTCCGAGGGCAATCTCTCCTCCCGGCCTGTCTATCGCGACGGCCAGCCGGTCGAGAGCCGCGAGGCCGTCGCACGCCGTGACCGGCTGATCGAGAAACTCGCCTCGCTCCCGCCGGTCCCCGGCGCACTCGACCAGATCGTCCAGCGCTTCGGCGCCGACGTGGTGGCCGAAGTGACCGGACGCTCGCGCCGCGTCATCCGCAAGGGCGATCGGCTAATGGTCGAGAACCGTGCCGGCTCGGCCAACCTCGCGGAGACGGCCGCCTTCATGGATGACGCCAAGCACATCCTCGTTTTCTCGGAAGCGGGCGGCACGGGACGCAGCTACCACGCCGAGTTGTCGGCGCGGAATCGGCGCCTGCGCGTCCACTATCTGCTCGAACCCGGCTGGAAGGCCGACGCGGCGATCCAGGGTCTCGGCCGCACCAACCGCACCAACCAGGCCCAGCCGCCGCTGTTCCGGCCGATCGCCACGGACGTGAAGGCGGAGAAGCGCTTCTTAAGCACAATAGCGCGCCGCCTCGACACGCTCGGCGCGATCACCCGCGGCCAGCGCCAAACTGGCGGCCAGGGCTTGTTCCGGCCCGAGGACAATCTTGAAAGCCACTACGGGCGCGACGCGTTGCGGCAGCTCTACATGCTGCTGGTCAGGGGCAAGGTGGACGGCTGCTCGCTTCAGACCTTCGAGAACGCCACCGGCCTGAAGCTGATGGACGCCAACGGCATGAAGGACGAGTTGCCGCCGATCACCACCTTTCTGAATCGTCTGCTGGCGCTGACCATCGACCTGCAGAACGTGCTGTTCACAGCGTTCGAGCAGTTGCTGACCGCACGCATCGAAGGCGCTGTCGCGTCCGGGACCTACGATGTCGGGCTGGAGACGCTGCGCGCCGAAAGCTTCGCGGTCACTGACCGGCGCGCGATCTACACCCATCCCGGCACCGGCGCGGAGACGCGCCTGCTGACCATCATCCAGCGCGAGCGCAATCGTCCTGTGACACTGGACGATGCCCTGGATCGGCTTTCCGATCCGCGCGCCACGCTGCTGATCAACGAGCGCTCCGGCCGTGCGGCCGTGCAGGTCCCAGCGCCGAGTCTGATGCTCGACGACGGCGAGATCGAGCGGCGCGTGAGACTGATCCGGCCGATGGAGCACCATCGCCTCCCCTTGAAGATGATGGCGGAGAGCCATTGGATGGAAGCCGATCGGGAGAGCTTCGTCGCCGCATGGCAGACCGAGCTTGCCGAGGTGCCAGCGTTCACCGACAGCACGATCCACATCGTCGCGGGTTTACTGCTGCCGATCTGGAAGCGTCTGCCGAACGAGTCGACGCGCGTCTATCGGCTTCAGACCGATGCGGGCGAACGCATCATCGGCCGCAAGGTCTCGCCCGCCTGGGTCGCGAGCACGCTGGCGGCGGGCGCACCGGCGCTCACCGCCGAGAGCGCCTTCGCCGCGCTGATGGACGGCCGCACCGTTCTCGATCTCGCCGAAGGCCTGCAGCTCCGTCGCGTGCGCGTTATGGGCGCGAACCGCATCGAGCTGTCGGGCTTCACCGACACGATGCGGGATCGGCTCAAGGCCTACGGCCTCTTTCACGAGATCATCTCCTGGAAGCTGCGCATGTTCGTGCCCACCGATGCGAGCGGCATCAGCGTGCTCGGGAAACTGCTGGAGCATAATCCGGTCGAGCGCGTCGGTGAGCGGGAGGCCGCGTGATGCCACGCGACGCTTCCGAACTGGCCCACCGTCTCGCGCGCGAGGCCGAGGCGGTATGCCGCCACTATCTCTCCAATGGCCGGCGTGAAGGCCGTTACTGGCTCGTCGGCGATGTGCGCAACACGCCGGGCCGCTCGATGTTTGTGCGTCTTCGGGAATCCCCGAAAGGACCCGCCGGCAAATGGACCGATGCCGCTACCGGCGAGCATGGCGACTTGCTCGATGTCATCCGTGAGAGCTGCGGCCTTCTCGACTTCCACGATGTCGCCGATGAGGCGCGACGCTTCCTAAGCTTGCCCCGCTCGGACCCGGAGCCAGCGCCGAAACCTGCACGTCTGCCGGCGCAGACAGGATCGCCGGAAGCCGCGCGGCGGCTGTTCGCTATGTCACAGCCAATCGCACGGACCCTCGTGGAAACGTATTTGCGCAATCGCGGCATTACGGCTTTGCACGAAGACGACGCGCTGCGCTTTCACCCGCGCTGCTACTATCGCCCGGACGAGGACGCGCCGACCGAAACCTGGCCCGCGATGATCGCCCGCGTCACTGATCTCGACGGCCGGATGACCGGCGCACACCGGACTTGGCTCGATCCGTCAGGCCGTGGCAAGGCGCCGATCGACACGCCGCGACGGGCGATGGGCGACCTTCTCGGTAACGCAGTCCGCTTTGGTGTGGCGAACGACGTGCTCGCCGCCGGCGAAGGCATCGAGACCATGCTGTCGCTGCGACGCGTGCTGCCGACCTTGCCGATGGCCGCGGCGCTTTCCGCCAACCACCTCACCGCCATGCTGCTCCCGCCGACGTTGCACCGTCTCTATATCGCGCGAGACGACGATGCGGCCGGTGACGCGGCGGTGACGGCTCTGACCGAACGTGCCGAGGCGGCCGGCATCGAGACGATTGCATGGTCCCCCAGGCTCGGCGACTTCAACGAGGATCTGCGCACATTCGGCATCGATGGACTCCGGGCAGCCCTGCGCACCCAACTCGCACCGCAGGACGTCATCCGCTTCATGCTGTGCGCGACCGCCGAGACGGGATGAGCGTCGGCGGTTCGAGCGTCTCCATGGCCGGTCAGGCGAGGACCACCCCGCCGGACAGAGTCGCGCCCTTGGCCTTCTAAAGGGCGATCGGACGGCAGGCGGCCCGGCCCGGCAATGGCTGCGCCCGGCTATTTTCCGCCGGCCCTGCGGGCCTTTGCAGCGCGAAACAAAATAGCCGGGATTCGCCATCCTCCGCTGGCGCTTCGGCCCTGCGCTGCGCTCCGGGTTCTGGCCCGTTCCGCCCGCCGTCTGGTGATCGCCACGAAGGCCGCGATGGGCGCGGTCGATCCGGCAAAGGACCTCACCATGACGACCGACCACGACGACACCGAATTCGAACCGCCGCACACCTCCTCCCCGACCGATCACGTCCTCAACGAACTTCAGCTTTATGGCTACCGTCCCTTCCACGACGAGCCCGATCCGAGGCCGCTTCCGGAAGGCGATGCTGTCGCGGGCGCCGTCGCCGACATCTTCGACGCAATCGTCTCGGCGCTGAGCGACACGCGCCTCGAACCCGACCTCGAGGACCTGCTCTGGTCAACCGTCAACCTGTTCCACCGCGCCACCGGTCGCATCGAACGCGAGCTCGACGACAACGAGCAGGCGCAGCAGAAGAGTCAGCGGGAGCAGAACGGCTCGGAGGTGCGGTCGGTTGAACTTGAGCGCCTCACCGCCCAGGGCATCACACTGATCGAACGCCGCAACAGCATGGAGCTCTTCCGCGACCAGGCCGCCGAGCGCTTCGAAGTCCACACCGGATCAGCATGGCGACCGCGCTCCGGGTCGGTGGTCAACCATCGCACGCTGACCTCAGCGATGATCGACAGCCGCGACTTTCTCGCCGCCAAGCGACGTGCCGAGACCGAGGTGATGCTGCCGGCAGGACCGAAGATCGCCTTCACCGGCGGACTCGATTTCAACGATCATCGGCTAATCTGGGATCGGCTCGACAAGGTCCACGCGAAGCACCCCGACATGGTACTGCTGCATGGCGGATCGCCGAAAGGCGCCGAGTTGATCGCCGCCAAATGGGCGACCAACCGCAAGGTG
>DASQGW010000178.1:0-10926 GCA_035632415.1 Burkholderiales bacterium
CCCCCCCCCCCCCCGCCCCCACGACCAATGCACGACCCAGCGCTTGCTTCAGGATTGCCCTCCGCTGCAAGGCGATGTCCGGCGCCTAGAAATCATACGTGAAGCCGACGGAGATTGCCTTGATGATGTTCCCCGGATAGCAGGTCTGGCTCGGCAACGTGTTGTCGTGGCAATCGATCGTCGCGCCGTGTCCGCTCGCGCCGAGATCGAAGTGCGCATCCTTGTGGTTGCGCTGCGTTGCGGCTACGGCGTACCAGGTCGTGTGCTTGTCCGAGAAATGGTGCTTGTAGCCGAGCGCATACATGTTCGACGTGTTGTCGATGCCCGCGCCGTTCACGATGAGCGGATCCCCCGGCGTCTTGCCCGCGTGCGCCCAGCCTACGTTGACATCATCGGTAGCCGAAATCTTCTGCGTCAGGGCGAGCCAGGTGCCCGAGCGCTGGCGTTCGTTAAAGGCGCTCACGGGAGCATCGCGGTGCATGTTCTCGTAGATCGCGTTGATGGTGGAGCTGGCGATCTTGTATTGAACGCCGACCTTCCAGGCGCGCTCGTCGCCGATGCCGACGATGCTCCCCGGAGCTGCGCTCGGGTTCGCGGCCGCGTAGCTGACCGGACCCGAGCTCGCTTCGTCGCCGATCCGGTTGACCTGGGTGTGCAGCTCATACGCAGCGATCGCGTAGAGCGGGCCCCCCGAATACAGGAATGCCGCGCTGAACACGTTGTGGAATGCGCCGTCGACGCAGAGCGGCGTATCCGCGCTGCCCGTGAGGTTCGGATTGACGCCGGGCACGCCGCCGCCGGGGTTGCTGGTCGCCGGCGGGGCGAGGTGGCCTCCCGGGCAGTTCGCTTCGCCCTGCGGCGCGCCGACATTGCCGGGGTTCCGGTTCTGCCCCGGAGAGAAGGCGACATTGACGCGCATGCCGCCCCAGTTGGGCGATTCGTACCAGACGACATGCGGCTGGCGCGTGTCGAATTCGGCTCGATTGTCGCCACCCGTGTTGCCCATGATCGAGTTGTAATCGCCGATCGTCGCCGAGAACGGATCCATGCGGCCGGTCGAAAGCTTGTAGGGCAGGTCGGTCTTGCCGATCTTGACCGCGCCCCAAGAGGAGCTCGCCAGGCCGATGAAGCTGTTGCGCCCGGCGAGGCCATCCTTGCCGCCCGGCTCGGCCGAAATGTCGACAGAGGTCTCGATCTGGAAGACGGTCTTCAACCCGCCGCCGAGATCGCTCGATCCCCGTACTCCAAGCCGCGACAGGTTGCTGGAAATCTGCGATTGCCAGCCGACGCGCCCCGTGCTCGTCGGGTCGATGGTCGATGACGCATTGGTACCGCCGGGGAACCCGTGCGTCGCCGGATCGGCCATCTTCAGTCCGTTGTCCGCGGAGTCGATGGAAAGATCCGCGTGTCCGTAAAACACGAGCGTGGTGTCCGCGAACGTCGGGGAACTCGGGATTGCCCCAAGCGCTGATACCACCGCGGTTGCTATGACGCTTCTTCTCACTTGAGCCTCCTCTAGGGCGGATTAGTCGGTCTCGTAGGGAGGGAGCCCCTGCGACTCCTCTTACCCTGCCGAGTCGTGCGATACCTCGTACGCGCGTACGCTGTGCCGGCGGCGGCATTGGCATCCTTGACAGCGATCAAGAGTCGCCGGACACGAAAGCTTGGCGCAAGCTAGTGTTGTTTTCTGAAAGCGTCTCGCCCGAAACGTTGGCGATCGTTCAGAAACCCTTAAGCGCCGCTTAAGGATCGCGTGGAGGGGCGCGGCAACGATGAATCGGACGTTGTCCGGAATCAGCCGCGGCAGGAGCCGGCAGGTATTTGAGATCGACGTCGGTGCCCGTGCCGCCGCGGACCCCACTGGAAGACCTCACCATCCAGAACGCCAGCAGCGACGTCAACGCAAGAAGGTCACGATGCGCGTTGCGTGAATCCAGAAACTTGGCAGCCCGGAACTTGTCTGAACGTTCGTTTTGGATATGAGCAAGCCGCGGCTACTGGTCGCAGGCACGCCATCGGCGATAAAGACCGTGCAGCACCTGCTCGGCAGCGAGGTCGATTACCTGCCGGCGAGGTCGATGGACGACGCCCTGCACGGTTTCGAAGCGCACCCCGACATGATCGTCTGCAACGTGCGCTTCGACGAATCGCGCATGCTCAACCTCCTGCAAGCCGCCAAGGAGGCGCCCGAGACGCGCGAGACGCCGTTCCTGTGCCTGCGCCTCGCGCCGATGCCCGCCAATTGGAAGAAAGGGATCGAGGTCGCCGTGCTCGCGCTCGGCGCGATCGCATTTCTCGATCTCTCCTCGCTCGAGAAAGACGTCGGCCGCGCGGCCGCAGAGAAGGAGCTGCGCCGCATCGTCATGTCGCACCTCCCGCCCGAGCACTAGCCGCAGCGAATCACCGGTGCGCATAATGCCGCCGGATAAATGGCGACTGTCACTCCCAGGCGGCGCGCGATCGTCGTGGCCGCTGCGCTTGCGCCGTTCGCTGCGCGCGCGCAGCTCTTCACCGAGCCGGTGCGCAAGGTCGGCGTCCTCATGGGCTACTCGGCCGACGACCTGGTGGCGCAGACGCGCTATGCCGCGCTGGTGGCGGCGCTCGCGGCCAGCGGCTGGCACGACGGCACGAACCTGAAGCTCGAGGTGCGCTGGGCCGAAGGCGACCCGCAAGCCGCGGCGCAGCTCGCGAGGGCGATGGTGGCGCAGCAGCCGGACGTGATCGTCACCAACACCACGCCGGTCACCGCCGCGGTGTTCCGCGAGACGCGCACGATCCCGATCGTCTTCACGGTGGTCTCCGATCCGATCGGCAGCGGCTTCGTCCCCACGCTCGCGCGGCCGGGCGGAAACATCACCGGCCTCATCAACATCGAGTCCTCGCTCGCGGAGAAGTGGATCGAGGTCCTCGCGCAGGTCGCGCCGCGCGTCAAGCGCGCCGCCGTCATGTACAACCCGAAGACCGCGCCGTATGCCGAGTACTACCTGAAGCAGCTCAACGCGAGCGCAGCCCGGCTCGGCATCACCACCTTCATCGCCACCGTCACTTCTCCGCGGGACATCGAGGAGATGGTGCGCGAGCTGGCGCGCGACCGGGCCTCGGGCCTCGTCACCATGACCGACAGCTTCATGTTCGTGAACCGCAAGACCCTCATCGCGGCCGCGGCGCGCCGCAAGGTGCCGGTCGTGTACTACACCGGCGAGATGGTGGCCGAAGGCGGCCTCATCTCCTACGGCGTCGACCTGACCGAGCTCTTCCGACGCGCCGGCGGCTACGTCGATCGCATCCTGCGCGGCGCGAAGCCCGCCGAGCTGCCGGTCGAGCAGCCGAGCAAGTTCGAGCTCTACGTGAACGCGCGCACCGCCAAGGCGCTCGGCCTCACCCTCCCGCAGGCGCTCCTCTTGCGCGCCGACAAGGTGATCCAGTGAGGCAGAGGAGGCGCTTTCTGGCCGCGGCGGGTGCCGCGATGGTCGGTGCCTCCCTGGAAGCTTTCGCGCAAACGAAGCAGTACCGGATCGGTTTCCTCGCTCCGGACTCGTTCGACCCGGCTACCGATCCTTTCCTCAAGGCGATGGTGGAAGGGCTTCGCGAGCGCGGCTACGTGATCGGGAAGAATCTGCAGCTCGACCTGCGTTCTGCCGCCGGGCGCTACGAGCGCATGCCTGCGCTGGCGACCGAGCTTGTCGATTCGAAGCCCGACGTCCTCGCGAGCGTCGGCACGCCGGGCGTCGCTGCGCTGAAGAATGCGACAAAGACGATCCCGATCGTGATGGTGGCGAGCGGCGACGCGCTCGCCACGGGGCTGGTAGCGAATTTGGCGAGCTCGGGCAACAACGTCACGGGCGCGACCTTCTTCGGCAAGGAGCTGATGCTCAAGCGGCTGCAGCTCATGAAGGACGTCGTACCCGGAATGCAGCACGTGGCGGTGCTCGTGAACGGCGTCAACCAGACCACCGAATCGAACATGCGGGCGATGACCGATTCGGCGAAGCCGCTGAAGATCGAGCTTCGCCAGTTCGACGTTCGCGGAGCGAAGGACATTCCTGCCGCTTTCGGCGCGATTCGCGCCGCCAAGGCGCAGGCCCTCGTGCTCTTCGAAGAAGCCGCGCTTTACGTGAACGCAAAGGCCATCGCGGACCTCGCGCTCCAGCAGCGGCTGCCGTCCGCGGCCTTTCCCGACTTCGCCAGCCAGGGCGGCCTGATCGGCTATGGCGCGAATTTCCCCGCCATGTTTCGCCGTGCGGGCCACTTTTTCGACAAGATCCTGAAAGGCGAGAAGCCCGCCAACATCCCGGTCGAGCGGCCTGACACCTTCGACCTGGTCGTCAACTTGAAAACCGCACGGGCTTTGAAGATTCGCCTGCCCCAGTCGATTCTGGGCAGCGCCAATCAGGTGATCCAGTGAAAACGTGAAAGGTGGCGCGTGGACTATCTCTTCGCCGACTTCGACATGCAGCAGGGCTTCGGCCTCATCGAGGCGATCATCCTCGGCGCGGCGATCGGCTTCGAGCGGCAGCTGCGCAAGCATGCGGCCGGGCTGCACACCAATGCGCTCGTCGCGCTCGGCTCGGCGGCCTACATAGTGTCGGGCATGGCGCTCGCCGACGACACGGCGCCGGCTCGCCTCGTCGGCCAGGTGGTGGTGGGCATCGGCTTCATGTGCGCCGGCCTCATCTTCCACCGCAACGGCACGGTGGCCGGCATCAACACGGCGGCGACGGTGTGGTGCTCGTGCGCGGTCGGCGTGTTCGCGGGCTTCGGGCTCTTCGGCTGGGCCTTGTTCGTCGCGCTCCTCGTGGTGCTGGCGAACGTGATCCTCCATTCACTGGAGCGCCACATCGGTGGCCCCGCGTAGCGCCACCGAGATCTTCCTCACCTTCGCGCGCATCGGGGCCTCGGGCTTCGGCGGCGTGAATTTCTGGATCCGGCGCATCATCATCCAGGAGAAGGGCTGGGTCACCGACGAGGAGTACCTCGAAGGCCTCGCGCTCGGCCAGATCCTGCCGGGGCCGAACGCCTACAACCTCTCGGTGATGCTCGGCTACCGGTTCGGCGGCCTGCGCGGCGCCTTTGCGGCGATCACCGGACTGCTCGGCCCGCCGCTCGCGTTCATGATCGCCCTCGGCCTTCTCTACCAGCGCTATGCCGACGTGCCGATCCTCGAGCGCGCGCTGACCGGCATGAGCGCGGTCGCCGCGGGATTGCTGCTCGCCAATGCGGTGGGCATTGCCACGGCGCTGCCGAAGCGCTTCCTGCCGTGGTTCTTCCTCGCGCTCGCCTTCGTCGGCACCGGGATCCTCCGCTGGCCGCTGCTCTACGTGATGGCCGGGCTCGCGCCGTTCGCCATGGCGAGCGCGCGGAGCAATCATTGATGGCGCTCTTCTGGCATTTCCTCGTGCTGGGATGCATCGCCGTCGGCGGCGTCTCCACCGTCATGCCGGACATGTATCGCTACATGGTGGACGAGCAGGGGCTCGTCACGGCGCGCCAGTTCGCCGACCTCTACACGATCGGGCAGGCGGCGCCTGGGCCGAATGCGCTGTGGGTCACGCTGCTCGGCATGCAGGCGAGCGGATGGACCGGCGCGCTTGCCACCACCCTCGGCATCATCGTTCCCGCCACCGCCTTCTCTCTCGCCGCGAGCGCACTGCATGCGCAGCATGCCGACGCGCCGCTCGCGCTCGCCATCCGCCGCGGACTCGCGCCGGTCGCGCTCGGCTTCATGCTGGCGAGCGGCTGGCTGCTCCTCCGCTCGGTCGGCCACGGCCTGCCGGACTACGCGCTCGCCCTCGTCACGTTCGCCGTCGCGAGCGCCACGCGCATGAATCCGCTCTGGCTCATGGCCGCCGGCGCCGCTGCCGGCATCGCCGGCCTCTGATTCCGGACAACGTCCTTAATTATTTCGTGCCTCTCCCGGACCAGGACTAGAGGCCGACCGGAGAGGCGATTCCCGTCGTCCGGCTCATCAGGCCGCCCCTCGCGCGAAACGTTCGTGTCCCAGACTGGCCCGCGCTTCCCGTGCGAAAGGGCCGTCCATGAATCGCTCCATCCTCTTCCTCCTTGCAACGCTGCTCGCCTCATGCGGCGGTGGCGGCGACGGCAGCAACACGGGGGCGAGCACCTCCGGAGGAGGAGGCGGCGGCGGTGGTGGCGCGGCGGTCGCCGGCGCGCGAGTCGAGGAAACCGATCCGGCGGTGACGCTGAGCGGCGCATGGACGCCGAGCGATCCCGCTTGGGGATGGAGCGGCAGCGGCGCCATGCAATCGTCGAGCGCCGGCGCGAAAGCGACCGTCAGCTTCAGCGGGACCTCGATCCGCTGGCTCGGCAGCCGCGGCCGCGCGATGGGCATCGCGCTTGTCAGCGTCGATGGCGGACCCACGCGCACGATAGACCTCTTCGCGCGCCCGGCCGATGAGGCGCATTCGCCGATCGTCACGATCAGCGATCTCTCCGACGGGCCGCACACGCTGACGATCGAAGTGACCGGGCAGGCGAACAGCCAGGCGCAAGGCGCCGCGGTGGTGGTCGACGCCTTCGACATCCAGCCGAACTTCACCGTCTCGCACTGGCAGGACACCGATCCGAACGCGCACTTCAGCGCCGGCTGGATCAAGTCGGCCGAGAACGGTGATCCGTGGAGCGGCAGCGGCGTGGCTAATGCGCCGCAGCTGCCCGTCACCGCGCAGGAGACCACCGCTGCAGGCGAAACGCTCAATCTGCCGTTCCGCGGAACGGCGATCAGCTGGGTCGGCTATACGGGACCCGACGGCGGCATGGCTACCGCGCAGATCGACGGCGGTACGCCCACGCAGGTGGACACGTACTCGTCGGCGGCGAAGTTCCAGCGCATTGTCTTCACGGCGGGCGGGCTCGCCGATGGCAACCACACGTTGACGATCACCACGACCGGCCAGAAGAATGCGGCTTCGACCTCGACGCGAGTCGTGGTCGACGCGTTCGACGTCATCAACCCCGGGCGGCGCTACGAGGAATACGACCCGTCGGTCTCCTTTGTCGGCACCTGGAGCAACCGCGATACGCGAGTCTGGAGCGAAGGGCACTCGCTCGTCAGCAACCAGACGGGCGCCACGGCCACGTTCCACTTCACCGGGACCTCCGTGACCTGGATCGGCTGCGAAAAATCGAGCGCCGGCGGCACGGCCAACGTCTACATCGACGGCACCCTCGTGCAGCAAGTGCAGCTGCACCAGAGCTATCCGATCGAGGGCTACCAGATGCCCGTCTTCCGGGCCGACGGCCTCACGAACGGCCCTCATACGCTCGTGGTCGAGGTCACCTCCGCCAACCAGTCCTACGTGGTGATCGACGCCTTCGACGTGCGCTGAATTCCGGACAACGTCCTTAATTATTCTTAATTATTCCTGACGGCAGGATTGCGTACCGGGTGCGGATTTAAGTCGTTCTTAAGCGATCCGCCCCGACGATCCAAATGTGCCTAACTAGCCATGGGGGGAACATGCGCACGTCTCGAATCGTCCTGGTCGTCTCCGCCGTTTCGCTTCTCGCAGCCTGCGCCGCGCAGGTGCCGCAGCCGCGCAAGGCCATCGCCAAAGTGCCGCCGCTCGACCCGAAGGTGAGCCGCGTCGTGATCGCCCCGGGCGTGCTGGATCGCGGCGGACCGCAGGCCGCGACGCTCGCCACCGTGAGGCAGGTCGGCCCGGTGTATTTCGATGGGAAATGGGTGAGCGACCTCGAGCAGAACGAATACGTCGTCGTCGACGTGAAGCCCGGGATGCACGACGTGGCGTGCTCGCCGCTCGAGCCGGTGAAGAATTACATCGAGGTAAGGCACGTCAACTTCGAGCCCGGCGAGACCAAGAGCCTGGTGTGCGACATGGCGACCGCCAGCGGCGCCCTCGGGCAGAAGTATTCCAGCAAGAGCTACCTCGAGCCGCGCGTCATCGACCCCGAGCAAGGCACGGTGGTCGACTACAAGAAGATCCCCTAGGGGGCTGGATTACCGTGGGTAGAGAATCCCACGGTTGCCATCCACCGATTGGGAGGAATAACCGTGATCTCGAACCAGGCGCTGGAAGCGAGAAAGGGAGCGCTGTCGCTCCTCGAAGAGTTCAAGCAGTTCGCCTTCAAGGGTAACGTGATCGATCTCGCGGTCGGCGTGATCATCGGCGCCGCCTTCGGCAAGATCATCGACTCGCTGGTGAAGCACATCATCATGCCGCTCATCAGCGTGCTCGTGCCGAGCGAGCAGGGCTACCTTGGGTGGAAGTGGGTGCTCAACGGCAAGGACATTCCGTTCGGCCTCTTCCTCGGCGAGATCGTCAACTTCCTGATCGTGGCGCTCGCGCTGTACCTCTTCCTCGTGAAATTCCTGAGCTGGATCACCAAGGCCAAGAAGGAAGAGGCTGCGGCGCCGCCGCCCGCGCTGACGAAGGACCAGGAGCTCCTGACGCAGATCCGCGACCTGCTCACTTCAGCGAGCGCCGGCGTGCGCAGCGCGAGCGAGGTCCAGCGCTCCGCCTAGTACGGAATAGCTCCGGACAGCGTCCGCAATAGTTACGGACGTTGTCCGGAATTCGAGCCTTAGCTCGAGGGCTTCTCTTTCTTCGCCTGCTTCTTCACCTGCTTGTTGGCCTTGCGGTCGGCCTTGATCTTGGCCTTGTCCTGCTTGATCTGCTCCTTGTCCGCGGCCACGGCCTGCTTGTCCTTCGCCTTCTTGTCCGCCTTCAGCTTGGCCTGGTCCTCTTTCAGCTTGTCCTTGTCGGCCTTGACCTGGTCCTGGGCGGCGGAGCCCATCGGGGTCGACGGGCTGGTATTGCTTTGCGCGAATGCCGCACCACCGAAGGCCAGCAGCGTGGCGAGCGCGATAGCTTGCATTTTCATTACGGGTCTCCTTAAGTTTGGGACTGCTCGTGCCCCTTTAACGCACCAGCCTCGCAGGGGATGACGAATTCGGGGCCAGGGTCGTAATTTCGACGGAACAGCGACCTCGCCTGTCGCCGATCCCCTACACCGGCGGTGGAAAGAAGGGATCCGATGCGCGTCCTGAGCTGGGTTGCCGCAATCGCCGTACCCGAATTCCGGACCAGGTACGGAACTCCCGTCAGGGGACGAAGACGCTCGTAGTGCCCGTGACGCCGCTTAGCGTTGCCGAAATCTGGGCCTGCCCCGGCGCGACGGCGGACACCAGGCCGGTCGGGCTGACGGTTGCCGCGCCGGTCGAAGAGCTCTGCCAGCTCGTGATGCTGGCGGAGACGTCCTGGTTGCTGCCGTCGGTGTAGACGCCCGTGGCGGTCATTTGCTGCGTGAGGCCCACGCCGAGGTGCGCATCGCTCGGCGTCAGGGCGATGGAGGCAAGGCCGCGGAGGAAAGCAATTCGCGCGATCCTCGTGCCGGCGCTCAGCAGATAGGCGGTGACCACGCCGCCCGGGAACTGGCCGGGCGGCGGGTAGACCGACACGACATCGCCCGCCCTCGTGACCGCGCCCGCCGGGGCGGCGGCCGCGTTCACGAAGAGCTGCCCGACCGACACGGTGATAAGCGTCCCCGCGTAAGGGTCCGTCGCGGAAGTCGGAAACGCGAACGCCGTGGTCGATGCCGAGTTCGGCCGCTGGAACTCCACCGCGCCAACCAGGCCGTCGCCGTCCTGGTCGATCCAGTTGCTGATGTCGGTCGGCGCGAACGCGACGCCGAGAGACGCGTATTTCTGTGTCAGGTTCGCGGCGATGGCCGCCGGATTCATCGCGCCCGCCGACGCCGCCAGGGCCGCCTTCGTCGCGCCGTTCGTGATGGCGCCGTTGGCGCCGATATCGTTCCCGATCGTAGCCATGAGGGCGGCTACGCTCGCGGAGCTGTTCCCGAACGCGATCAGGGCCGAGAGCGCGGCGAGGACCTTGTCGCCGCTCGACGCCTTGCTGATGTCCAGCGAGTCGAAGGTGCCGTACGTTCCGGGCGGGATCATGAAAGCGCCCAGCACCTCTCGTTCGGCTTGCGCCCGGGCCGCGGTGAACGTCATCGCGGAGCCCGTCACCAGGTTCCGTATTCGCTGGGACGCGAGCGTGCTCAGGACATTGACGTTGACGGTGGCGTCGGCGCTGAGATCGCTGATGCCGGTCAGCGTGACCGGGCCCGCCGACACCGCGTTGGTGGTTTCGTCGAAGTAGCTTCCGCTCGCGCTGACGCCGAGGTAGCGGCTCGAGAAACTGCCCGACGCCGAGAACGTGCCGAGGTCGGAGCTGACCTGATACGAGTGCTGCGTGGCGGTCGGCGCGAGCGTCGCGTCGAGCTCCTGCGCGGTCACGGCAGAACCGAGAACCAGCGGGCCTTTCTGCGCCACCCCGCCATAGACGGTCGTCATCGTCCCGCTCGTGCTCGAGCTTCCGCCGCCGCATCCGGCCAGTACGAGGGCGGCCGAGAGCGCAAGTGTCGTGACGCGCAGGGAGCGCAGCATGGGCGATCAATCTACGCCATGCACCCTGACGGATTGCTTTCTACCGTACGCGTAAACTTGCGCAGCCCCATGACCCGCGCCGCCGCCATCACCGCCGTCGAGAAGTACTTCGACTCCGGCGGCTTCATCGCCGACCTCGGCCGCCGCGTCGCGATCAAGACCGAAAGCCAGAACCCCGAGCGCCAGGCCGAGCTCGAGAAGTATCTCGAAGTGGAGATGACCGAGTCGCTCTCCAAGCTCGGCATGACCACCCGGATCTTCCCTAATCCAAAAGGGAAGGGCGGCCCATTCCTGGTGGCGGAGCTGATCGAAGACCCCAAGCGCCCGACCGTCCTCCTCTATGGACACGGCGACGTCATCCGCGGCCAGGACGAGCAGTGGCGCGCAGGCCTCGGCCCGTGGAACGTGAAGCAGGAAGGCGATCGCATCTACGGCCGCGGCACCGCCGACAACAAGGGCCAGCACACCATCAACCTCGCGGCGATCGAGACGGTGCT
>DASQGW010000179.1:0-5703 GCA_035632415.1 Burkholderiales bacterium
TTCGAGCTTGGCCACCGTGAACAGCGCTTCCTGCATGCCGTCGCTGCCGCGCATTCTTATTCTCCCCTTGACGACGTTCGCACTATGACACTTCCGCGCGAACGCCGTTCAAAGGGTTTTTCAACAGCCTGCTAGAGCTTGTGTACTAGGCGAGCGAAGCGAGCAGCCGCGGCCAGTCGAAGCCCGGGCCGGGATCGGTCTTGCGACCGGGGGCGATGTCGCTGTGCGCGGCGATCTCGCGCAGCGGCAAGGTGCTCTTCAGTCGTCGAACGAGCCGAGCGAGGCGCGCGTACTGTGCGGGCGTGAAGGGGCCGTCATCGGTGCCCTCGAGCTCGACGCCGACCGAGAAGTCGTTGCAGCGACTGCGCCCGCGCCAGGACGACACGCCGGCATGCCAGGCCCGCCGCTTCACCGCGACGAACTGCACCAACTCGCCGTTTCGGCGGATGAGAAAGTGGGACGACACCTTGAGACCCGCGAGCCTGCGGAAGTAAGGATGCGCCGAAGGATCGAGGCGGTTGGTGAACAGCCGCTCGATCGCATCGCCGCCGAATCTTCCGGGGGGCAGGCTGATCGCGTGGACTACGAGCAGCGTGATCTTCGTGCCGCGCGGCCGCGCGTCATGGTTCGGCGAGCGGACAACGCGGTCAGGCCTTGCTGTCTTCCTTGATCCCAAGACGTTGCATCCGGTAGCGGAGCTGGCGGAACGTGATGCCGAGCAGCTTCGCCGCAGCCGTGCGGTTGAAGCCGGTTTTTGTGAGCGCCTCGACGATTGCCTTGCGCTCGATGTTGTCCAGGTAATCGGGCAGCGCTCCAGCGCCCGTCTCCCCTTCCGGTTCGGCGGTCGCCGGACTGCTCAGGCGGAGATCGTCGACCGTAATTTCACTGCTTCCGGAGAGAGCGAGCGCTCGCTCAAGGATGTTCTCGAGCTCGCGGATATTGCCCGGAAAGTCGTGGCGCTTGAGCTCGTCCAGCGCCTCGGGCGTGAGGCGCGCGGGAGCTGCCCCGCGCTCGGAGCCTGAAGCCTTGGCGAGGCGCTCGAGGATTGCAGCGGCGATGAGGCCGATGTCCTCGCGGCATTCGCGCAGCGGCGGCATGGCGAGCTCGATCACGTTGATCCGGTAGAAGAGGTCCTGCCGGAAGCGCCCGGCCGCGACCAGCTGGGCGAGCTTCTGGTGCGTGGCGCAGATGATCCTCACGTCGACCGGATCCTCTTGCGGCGCGCCGACCTTGCGCACCCGCTTCTCCTGGATCGCGCGCAAGAGCTTCACCTGCATGGCGAGCGGCAGGTCCGCCACCTCGTCGAGGAAGAGCGTGCCGCCGTTGGACGCCTGGAAGAAGCCTTCGCGGTCCTCGGCTGCGCCGGTGAAGGCGCCTTTCTTGTAGCCGAAGAACTCGCTTTCCATCAGGTTCTCGGGGATCGCGCCGCAGTTGACCGGCACGAACGGGCGCTCCCGGCGCGCGCCGTTCTCATGGATCAGGCGCGCGGCGAGCTCCTTGCCGGTGCCGGACTCGCCCGAGATGTAGACGGGCGCCTGCGTGCGCGCGAGCTTCGCGATCATCTCCCGTACCTGCACAAGCGGGGCGCTCTCGCCGAGAAGGCGGCCGACCAGGCGCTTGTCGCGCGCCGGCGCCTCGCTGCGCTCCGGGAGCGAAAGCGCCGAGCGCACGAGCGAGCGCAGCTGCTCCAGGCCGACGGGCTTCGAGACGTAGTCGAAAGCGCCGGCCTTGAGCGCGGCCACGGCGTTCTCGGCGCTGCCATAGGCGGTGATCACGGCGACCGGCACCTCGGCCGCCTGCCCGGCGATGTGGCGGACCAGCTCGAGCCCTTCGCCGTCGGCGAGTCGCATGTCGGTCAGGCAAAGGTCGTAGCGGTCCTGGCGCAGCCTCTCCTTCGCCTCCGCAATCGTCCCGACCGTCGCGACATCGAGGCCCATCCGCACGAGCGTGAGCTCGAGCAACTCGCGGATGTCGGGCTCGTCGTCGACCACCAGCACATGCGCAGCCGCCCGCTTCATGCCGCACGCGCCTCGACGCAGCGGATGCGGAAGTGCGCCCCGGCCGCCTCGTTCACGTATTCGAGCGTGGCCCGGTTCGCCGCGCACAGCTCGCGCGCGAGGTAGAGCCCGAGGCCGGTGCCTTTCGCCTCGGTGGTGAAGAAGGGCTCGAAGAGCTGGCCCTGGCGCGAGGGCGGCACGCCCGGCCCGTTGTCGATGACCGAGAGCTCGACCCGCCCGCCGTAGCCGCGCAGCGCGATGCGCACGGCGCCATGCTCGGGGCCGGCATAGCGCGCGGCGTTGCGCAGCAGGTTCCACATCACCTGGCGCAAGTGCTCGCGGTCGAACTCCACCCAGCTATCGGCGCCGGCCTCGACCGCAAAGCGATCGGCGCTCGCCGATTCGTTGGCGACGAACTCGGCGAGAAACTCGCGCAGCCAGGGATGCAGGCGAATCGGGCCGGCCGCCATGCGGTCGCGGCGGTTGAGCTGCAGGACGTCGGAGACCAGGCGCTCGAGGCGCCGGGTGTTGTCCTGGATGATGCGGGTGAGGCGCGCCGGATCCTCGCCGGGCTTCTGCTCGTCGAGGAGCTCGGAAGCGTGGCTGATCGCCGCGAGCGGATTGCGGATCTCGTGCGCGATATTGGCCGTCAGCCGACCGAGCGCGGCGAGCTTGAGCTGCTGCGCCTGCTCGCGCGCACGGGTCGTGTCCTCGACGAAGAGCACGCTATGGCCCTCTTCGGTGCCGGCATCGATGAGGCGCAGGCCGACATCGCGGCCGCGCACCACGAGGTCCGCCGCCGTGCCGGCCGATTCCACTCCCGAGCGCCAGCTGCGCCAGCGCTCGGCGAACTGCGGGAGCAGCGCTTCGATGTCGGCGCCCACCAGCGGATCGGCGCGCAGCAGGAGCTGCGCCTGCGGGTTGTGCTGCACCACGCGCCCCGCGCGGTCGACGACGAGCACGCCGTCGTGCATGTCCTGCAGCACGAGCTGGTTGACGCGCATCTGCGTCGCGAGCTCGCGGCCGCGCACCACCGCCAGGCGCTCATTCGTCGCAACGCGGCTCGCGAGCCACCCCGTGATGCCGGTAGCGACGAAGCAGCCTATGGCCAGCACGCCCGGCTGCACGAAGCTCGGCGGCTCGTCGTGCCCCAGCACCCAATAGGCCTGCTCGAGGAGCAGCGCGATCGTGGCGAGCGCGGCATAGAGGAACGACAGGCGCCTGGGCGCGAGGATCGCCGCCCCGATGAGCGAGATCACCAGCATGACGCCGAGGCCGCTGCGCACCCCGCCGCTCGCATTCATGAGCAGGATGATGGCGAAGACGTCGGCGCCGGCGTGGAGCGAGAGCTGCGCGTTGAAGAGATCCCGGAACCTGCGCAACGCCACCTGGAATACCACCGCGACCGCGAGGTAGGCACCGCAGGTGAAGCGGAAAACCTCGAGCGAGTGCGAGCCGAGGTTCGGCGCGTCCTCGTAGAAGAACGAGAGCGCGAGGAAAAGGCTCGCCACCGTGATGCGATAGAGATTGAAGTAGCCGAGCGAGGTCCAGAACGAGTCGGGCGTGCGCTCGGGCGGCGCGAGGAAGAGCTCGGGGTAGCGTTGCGGCGCCGGCATCAGCGTCCCGGCCCCAGGCGAGCATGCTCTTCGCTGCAGTAGATCGCGCCGGCCGCCATGCGCGCTTCCGCCCGCGGCAGCAGCACGCCGCATTGCACGCAACGCACGAGCTCGTCGCTCGTCCGTGTCGCGCCAGCCTCGGTGTGCGGCGCCTCGGCGCGGCGCGCGGCGCGCTTCAGGAGCCACACGACGAGCACGACGATGAACAGGATGAAAAGGAGGCGTCCCACCGTCTGGCTATCATAGCCAAGATGAAAATCCTGGTCGCGGTGCCGGGCAATCTGCACACCGTGCGCATGAACCGCTTCGTGCCCGACGCCCTCGCCGCGCTGGGCCACCAGGTCCAGGTCGTCGATTACTCGCCCACTTTCGGCGAGAAGCTGCGCCGCAAGCTCCTGCGGCGCGAAGCCGCGGACGTCGTCGAAGCGCGTCTCATCGCAGCCGTGGCGACGCATCGGCCGGATCTCTTCCTCACGCTCTATGGCGTAAACGTGAGCGCCCGCGTCCTCGCCGAGCTGCGCGCGCGCCGCACGCCGAGCGCCAACTGGTGGCTGAACGATCCGTTTCAATGGCAGCGCGCGCTGAAGATCCTCGGCGGCTACGACTTCGCCTTCACCAATGCGAAGTACTCCGTCGATGCCTACGCCGCCGCAGGCCTGAAGCACGTGCACTTCCTGCCGAGCGCCTGCGACCCCTCGCTGCATCGCCCGCTCGAGGGCGTGGCGCTGCGCTCCGCGCTGTCGTTCGCGGGAGACTGGTCGCCTCTCAGGGAGCGCCTCGCCGAGCGCCTCGTGGCCGAAGGCGTCGATTTGCGCGTCTATGGACCCTGGCGGCGCAAGCTCCGGCCGGGCTCACCCCTGCGGACGAGGCTGGAGCACGGATTCTTTACACCGGAGCGGATGGTCGAGATCTTCGCGAGCTCCCGGGCGACGCTCAACATCCACACCTGGCGAGATCGCTTCGACTTCGGGCTGAACCCGCGAGTGTTCGAGGCCGGCGCCTGCGGCACGCCCCAGCTCGTCGACCACAAGCGCGAGCTCGACGAGATCTTCACGCCCGGGCAGCGCGCCGGGATGCTGATCTACCGCACGGACGACGAGCTCCTCGCGATGGCACGCTCGATCCCGCCGCAGGCGAGATCCGCGGCGCTTGCCGCAGCCGCATCGTTCCAGCGCGAGCACTCCTATCGCGCGCGCTGCATCGAGCTCCTGCGTGTGGTGGGTGCTTAGGGAATTGGTCGGGGTGACTGGATTTGAACCAGCGACACCTGCGTCCCGAATTTGCCGGTTTAGTGATCAGTCGTAGTTAAACCAAGACCTTGCAACGCTCGCACGTTCTAAAGGTCGAGGCTTAAATAACACGAGAGAACGTTGCGAAACGTTGAGGTAGTGACGGCGGAGTTACGTTCTAGGCGCTTCCGTACTTGAGGTGGATAGAGGTGCTCACCACCTCGTTAAAGACCTGTTCGCCTACGCGTCTAAATAGCAACTTCAACTTGTATTTACCCTGAACAGAAATCGGGAAACCCGCAACGCGACCGATATTCTGAGCTCGCAGCACCGGAGAAGTGATGACGTTCCATTGACACACCGGCCCCTCCATTATTTGCTTGCCAGCGGGGTCCTCCATGACGGCTTTGCTTTCAAACTGGCCTGTATCTGAAGGGTCCCCTTGCCAAAGCTCGTAAATAGCCCAATTCATTGGTATTGCTGCATTTGGCGGAGGAGCGGGCGTGTTTGGAGGGACCATGACATGGATCGTTTCCAACACGCCGCTTATGGAAACGTTCTTACTGCCTTCCTCGATTGTTACTTTATCGCAAGGAAGGAATGCCAATACCTTCGGCATCTAACTCATCCACGCTTCCAGAGCGGCTTATCTTTCTTGTGGAGGTATACAGGCGGCAATAGAGTGGAGGCAGACTCCGCTACTGCCGCGTAGGTCAGGAGACCAGCATCGGCTAACTGCTCAGAAGCATTCCATCCTTTAGGCGCTGGGTTAGCGCGACTGAACCACGGCGCGCCACGCTTGATCCAGCTATTACGTAGCTCCACACTGCGCGCAGGGTCGTCATAGTCGAATTCAGTGCC
>DASQGW010000180.1:0-6099 GCA_035632415.1 Burkholderiales bacterium
TACCGCTTCGACCGCTACGATGTCTCGATGCGTCTGCAGCACCTCTCGAACGCCGGCATAAAGAATCCCAACCCCGGGGTCAATTTCCTCCAGGTACGCTTCCAATACTGGCTGGACAAGCCCTAGTCGCGCAGCCAGACCTGGGTGCGTCCGAAGAGCGAGATGCCGATGTAGCCTCGCACCTCGAGCAGCGGTAGGACGTCCCGTTGTTCGGGTCGACGATCTCGCCGCCCGAATATTCGTCGCCATCCCGGGCGGCGGGCACGACGACAATGCGGCGGTGGCCTCGGCCAAGCTCGGCGCCGCCCTGCGCCAATTCATCCGGTAGCTACTTGCCCGCGACCGCGGCGCCTTCTTCCTCTTCTTCCTTCCGGCCGGTGATGTCGCCGAAGCGGCGCGACACCACGACATAGAGGACCGGCAGCACGAACAGGACCAGCAGGGTGGCGGTGACGAGGCCGCCGATGACGACCACGGCAAGCGGTTTCTGCACTTCGGAGCCTATGCCGGTCGACAGCGCCATCGGCAGCAGGCCGAGACTCGCAAGGAGCGCCGTCATCAGCACCGTGCGCAGCCGCGTCATCGCGCCCTCGGTGACCGCGGCCATCAGGTCCGCGCCGCCCGTGCGCAGCTGGTTGAAGAGCGTCACCATCACCACGCCGTTCAGCACCGCCTGCCCGAAGAGCGCGATGAAGCCGATCGCCGCCGAGACCGAGAGGTAAATGCCCGTGATGAAGAGCGCGAGGATGCCGCCGATCACCGAGAACGGGATGTTGGCGATGATGACGAGCGCGCTGCCGAAGGACTTGAACGCATCGAAGAGCAGGAGAAAGATGATCAGGATCGAGATCGGCACGATGATCGCGAGCCGCTTCATCGCGCGCTCCTGGTTCTCGAACTCGCCCGACCACGTGACGCTGTAGCCCTCGGGCAGCTTCACGTTCTCGGCCACGTGGTCCTGCATGTCGCTCACCACGCCGCCCATGTCGCGTCCCTGGATGAAGACGCCGATGGCGAAGACGCGCTTGCCGTTCTCGCGGGCGATGTTCATCAAGCCGCCGACGGTGCGGAAGGTAGCCACCTCCGAGAGCGGGATGTAGGCCCCGTCGGGCGTCGCGATCAGCAAGTCCTGCATGGCGGTAAGCCGGCGCTCCGGCTCCTCCAGCCGCACGGCGACCGCGAAGCGCTGCTCGCCCTCCCAGACCTGGGTCACCGCCTTGCCGCCGAGCGCGCTCTCGATCACGTCCTGCACGTCGGCGACGTTGATGCCGTAGCGCGCGGCGCGGGCGCGATCGACCTTGACCTGGATCTGCGGCAGCTCGCCCAGGCGGTCGACGAACGCGCGCGCCACGCCCGGCACCGTCTGCACCTGCTTCAGCACCTGGAGCGAGAGCTCCTTCAGCTGATCGAGGTCGTCGCCGAACACCTTGATGACGATCTGGCCGTCGATCTGCGAGATCGATTCCAGCACGTTGTCGCGGATCGGCTGCGAGAAGCCGGTGTCGATGCCGGGGATCTTGTTGATCTCCGCGTCCATCTCGGCTTCCAGCTTCGCCTTCGTCATGCCCTTGCGCCACGCCGATTGCGGCTTCACGTCGACCAGGAACTCCGACATGTTGATGAGCTTCGGGTCGGTGCCGTCCTCCGGCCGCCCGGTCTTCGAGGTCACCGTCGCCACTTCCGGCGACCTGCGGATCGCATCGCGGATGCGGCGGTCGAGCTCCTGCGCCTCCGTCACCGAGACGCTCGTCGGCAGGAAGACGTTCACCCAGATGGAGCCTTCGTTCAGCTCCGGCAGGAACTCGCTGCCGAGCTTCGGCACGAGCGCGAGGCTCGCGGCGAGCGCGATGACGGCGGCGGCAAGAATGGTCCTCGGCCGGCCAAGCACCCACGCGAGCGCCGGCGCATAGGCGCGCTTCGCGGCGCGCACGATGAAGTTGTCCTCTTCCGGCAGGTTCTTCTTCAGCATCGCCGAGCAAAGG
The DNA here is from genome assembly GCA_035632415.1 of Burkholderiales bacterium. Lineage (GTDB taxonomy): Bacteria > Pseudomonadota > Gammaproteobacteria > Burkholderiales > SG8-39 > SCGC-AG-212-J23. The sequence goes on from DASQGW010000180.1 coordinate 1,983, forward strand.
AGCGGCACCAGCGTGAGCGAGAGGACGAGCGCCCCGACCAGCGCCGAGACGACCGAGTAGGCCATCGGCGCGAAGATGCGGCCCTCGTGGCGCTGCAGCGTGAAGATCGGGATGTGCGCGGCAATGATGATCAGCATCGAGAAGAGCGTGGGCCTGCCGACCTCCACCGCCGCCTTCAGGATCGCGCTCTTGCGCTGCCTGTCGTCGAGCTGGTGGTGCTCGTGCGCCTCCTCGGTCAGGCGCCGGAACACGTTCTCCACCACGATCACCGCGCCGTCGACGATGATGCCGAAGTCCATCGCGCCGAGCGACAGCAGGTTGGCCGGGATGCCGATCCAGGTCAGGCCGAGGAACGTGGCGAGGAGCGCGAGCGGGATGGTGAGCGCCACGATGAACGCGGCGCGCACGTTGCCGAGGAAAAGCCACAGGACCAACGAGACGAGGAGCGCCCCTTCCAGCAGGTTGCTGAATACCGTGGTGAGCGTCTTGCCGATGAGCCACGTGCGGTCGTAGATCGGCACCACCTTTACGCCGCCGGGCAGCCCGCTCGCGTTCAGCTCGTCGATCTTGGCGCGCACGAGCTTCAGCACCTCGGAGGGGTTCTCGCCCCGGCGCATAAGCACCACGCCGGTCACGATGTCGTCGTCGTCGTCCTGGCCGGCAACCCCCTGGCGGGGCACCGAGCCGACGGCGACCTGCGCGACGTTCTTCACGAGGATCGGCGTGCCGCCGCGCTCGACCACCACCGCGCTCTCGATGTCGGCGATGCTCTGGAAGAGGCCGATGCCCCGGATGAGGTACTGCTGGCGGCCCTGCTCGACGTAGCTGCCGCCCGCGTTGGCATTGCCACGCTGGATCGCCTGCGAGAGCTGCGACAACGTGATCTTGTAGTCGCGCAGCTTCGCGAGGTTGGGGCGCACCTCGTATTGCTTCACCAGCCCGCCCAGCGTGACGACATCGGCGACGCCGGGCACGAGGCGAAGCTGCCGGCTCACCACCCAGTCCTGGTAGGTGCGCAGCTCGCGCGGGCCCTGCCCCTGGCCCTTCATGCGATAGCGGTAGATCTCGCCGATCGCGGTGGAGAACGGGGCGAGCTGCACCTGCACGCCATCGGGCAGATCGACCCCTTGCAGCCGCTCGATCGCCTGCTGGCGCGCAAAATAGCCGTTCACACTGTCGTTGAAAGTGACGATGAGGAACGAGAGCCCGAACTGCGTGTGCGAGAACATGCGCACCGCGCCGGGGAGTCCGGACAGCGCGACCTCCAGCGGCACGGTGACCTGCTTCTCCACTTCCTCGGCCGCGCGCCCCGGGTAAAGGGCGATGACGTTCGCCTGCGTGTCGGTGACGTCGGGGAACGCCTCGACCGGCAGGTTGATGAAAGCCCACAGCCCCGCGCCGACGAACAACGCCAGGCCGAGCACGATGAAAAGCGGCTGATACAGCGCGAACGCAACGATGCGCCGTATCACGTCAGTCTTTCGAGGCGAGCAGCCGCTCGAGGAGGAGGTTGCCGTCGAGCACCACCTTGTCGGTGGCGGCAAGTCCCTGCAGCACGACCTGATAGTTGTCGGTCAGCGGCCCGGGCCGGATCGCGCGCCGCTCGTAGCGGCCGTTGCCTTCGTCGACGAAGACGTACTGCTGCTCGCCGCGCAGGTAGACCGCGCGCGCCGGCACGAGGAAGCCGCCCGGCGCCGGCACGTGCAGCTCCGCCGTGACGTACATCTCGGCCTTCAGCCGCTCGTCGGTCGCCTCGACGCTGCCGCGCACCTTGACCGAGCGCGTCTGCGGATCGACGACATCGGCGACATACGAGACGCTGCCCTTGACGCTGTCCGAGCCTAGCGCGGTGGCCGTGATCGCCACCTCGCTGCCCGCTCTGACGAGCGGGATGTCCTTTTCGGACACGTCGAGCAGGAACCAGAGCCGGCTCGGATCCGACACCACGAAGAGCGCCTTGTCGCCCTGGTTGTCGGGGCGGATTTCCTGTCCCGGGTTGAGGTTGCGCTCGACCACCACGCCGTCGATCGGACTCTTCAGCGCAAGCGTCTGGTCGACCGTGTTCGTCTTGCCATAGAGCCTCAGCTTCGCGAGCGTGCGGTCCTTCTCCGCCCGCGTGCGGGCGAGGTCGGCCTGCGCGGCCTGCCAATCCTTCTGTGGCGCAACGCCCCCCATGAAGAGCTCCTCGACGCGCACCATGTTCTTCTGAGCCAGCCGGAAATCCTGCTCCGCGCGGCGCGCTTCCGCCTGCGCCTGGCCGAAATCCGGCGATGCCAGCACGGCGAGCGTCTGCCCGGGCTTCACCCGGTCGCCCGCGCGCACGGCAATTTCCGTGACGCGGCCCGCAAACGGCGCAAACACGCGCACCGTGCGGTCCTCGTTCCACACCAAGCGTCCATTGAAGCGCAGCACCATCTCGCGGCGCGGCTCGATGGGTGCCGAGGTGATGGACGTGACCTGCGGGCTGCCCGGCGCAAATACGACCGTGGTGTGCTGCTCGACGGTGTACTGCGGGCCGGGATCCTTTTCCTTTTGCTCGCAGCCCGCAAGCGCGACCGCAAGGAGAATGATGAAAATCCTCACCGGGCCTCCAGCGACTGCACGGAGGCCTGCGCGGCGCGCCATGCGGCAAGCGCCTTGGCATGATCGTTGCGCGCGGCGAGCGCATCGAGCCGCACCGCGCGCAGCGTGCGGCGTGCGTCGAGCACTTCCAGCACCGAAATGGCGCCGCGGGTGAAGGCGAATTCCGAGGCCTGTGCGCTCTGGTTGGCCGCGGCGAGGAGCGAGGCATCGAAGCGCTCGAGCCGGTCTGCCGCGGCATTCAAGTCCTCCGCGGCCCGCCGCAGCTCATTCATCGCCACGGCACGCGTGCGCGCCAGGGCATCCATCGCCGCATAACGGTCGACCTCGGCCTTCTGGATGTCGCCGGAATAGTCGTAGCCGGTAAAGAGCGGCACGGCCACGCCGAGCCCGACCGAAGTGCTCGGCGCGCCCCCGCCCGGGATCCAGCGCTCGACCTGGGCGCCGACGGTGATGTCGCGAGTGCGCTGCGCGCGAGCGAGATCGCGCAGCCGCTCGGCCGCCTCCACGCGAGCGCGCGCAGCCGCAACGTCTGGCCGCGCTTCGATCGCGTCCGAGACAGCCGCCGCATCGGCGCGGGCGAGCGCCGGCCACGGATCGATCGCCCGCAGCTCGAGCGCCTCGGCGTCGAGCCCCAGCAGATAGGCGACGTTGATCTGCGCGCGCCCAAGGTCGGCTCGCGCGGCGCGGGCGTCATTCTGCGAGCGCTCATAGTCCACCTGCACCTTGGCAACGTCCGCGGGCGCGAGGTCGCCGGCCTTGAGCCGGCGCTGCGCGGCGGCGAGCGTGCCTGAGAAGAGCTGCGCCGTCTCCGCCAGCACCTGCATGCGCTCCTGCGCGAGCTTCAGGTCGAAATACGCGCCGCGCGCGGCGGCAAGCTGCTGGCGCAGCACGTCGAGCGAGTCGATGCGTGCCGCGCGCTGCAGGCCGGCCGCCGCGTCGAGCCTCAGCTCGCGCTTGTTGCCGCGCTCGAACGGCTGGTCGATGCGCAAGGTGGTGTCGGCCGTGCGCTTGATGCCGTCGATGGCGTTCGAATCGTTGATGCTGGTCGAATTGACGGAAAGCGTGGCGTTGGGGCGCGCTCCCGCGATCACCTGCTGCGCCTGCGCCGATTCCACGGCACGGCGTGCCGCCTGCAGCTCGCGATTATTCTTCGAGAGCAGCTGCTCCGTTTCGGCGAGCGACAAGTCGCGCGCGAGCGCGGCGCTGGCGCAAGCCGCGAGAAGACAGCCCAGCAATCGAAGAACACTATTCATTCAGGAACTTGTCAGCCGAAATGAGGCCCGCGACTCTAATGCGGGAAGCCTGACAAACTTCTGAAGGTCTTTAGGCTGCCGGGAAAGAAACCGTTATGCGGGTACCGCGTCCCTGGGCCGCGGGCCGCAGGTCGATCGATGCGCCGTGACGGTTCGCGATCTCGCGCACGATCGCGAGGCCGAGGCCGGCGCCCGGACCCGGCGTTCCCTTGACGCGATGGAAGCGCTCGAAGACATACGGCCGCTCGGCCTCCGGGATGCCCGGGCCGTTGTCCTCCACT
>DASQGW010000181.1:0-9777 GCA_035632415.1 Burkholderiales bacterium
CAAGGAGCTCCTGCTGCTGCCGGGCTGGTGGTACGCGTGCACCGCGGAAAGCTTCCTCGACCTGCTCACCGAGGTGCCCGACATCCTCGGGCTCGCGCCGGCCATCCGCTGCCCGGTGCTCTTCCTGCGCGGCGATCGCGAGCCGCGCGACCTGTATCCCGCCGAGGAATTCGCCAAGCGCTCCGGCGGCCGCTGCCAGGTGGAAATCATTCCGGATTGCGATCACTTCTACGTCGGGCGCGAGGCGGCGGTCGCCGAACTCGTCTCCGCGTGGCTGAACAAGTTCGTAAATACGTCAAATCCCGGTTGACATGCACCGGAGCCCCGGGCTCAAATCGCCCTGGAGGAGGCAGCCATAGAAGTGCCAGCCAGCGAGACTCGCGACGGGATGCGCGTCGACTGGGACGTCCCCATCGCGATGGACGACGGCCTGGTGCTGCGCGCCGACGTCTTTCGGCCGCTCGCCGAGGGCCGCTATCCCGTCATCCTCAGCTACGGTCCGTATGCGAAGGGGCTCGCGTTCCAGGACGGCTATCCGAGCGCCTGGCAGCGCATGCTCGCGGAGCACCCGGACGTCGCGCACGGCTCGACCAACAAGTACCAGAGCTGGGAAGTGGTCGACCCGGAGAAGTGGGTGCCCGAGGGCTACGCCTGCGTGCGCGTCGACTCGCGCGGTGCCGGCCGCTCACCGGGTTTCATCGACCCCTTCTCGCCGCGGGAGACCAAGGATTTCTACGATTGCATCGAGTGGTCGGGCACGCAGGCCTGGTCGAGCGGCAAGGTCGGGCTGAACGGCATCTCGTACTACGGCATCAACCAGTGGCACGTGGCTTCGTTGCAGCCGCCGCACCTCGCGGCGATGTGCATCTGGGAGGGCGCGGCCGACTGGTATCGCGACATGACGCACCACGGCGGGATCCTCTGCACCTTCTGGGCGAACTGGTACGACATGCAGGTGAAGACGGTGCAATACGGCCTTGGCGAGCGCGGCCCGCGCAGCCGCGCCACCGGCAAGCTCGTCTGCGGGGACGAGACGCTCTCCGATCGCGAGCTGCAGAAGAACCGTAGCGACTTCGGCGACGACATCCTCGCCCACCCGCTGGATGACGAGTACCACAAGGCCCGCTCGCCCAGGTGGGACAAGGTCACCGTGCCGTTCCTCTCCGCGGCGAATTGGGGCGGCCAAGGCCTGCATCCGCGCGGCAATTTCGAAGGCTTCGTGCGCGCCGCCTCCAAGGACAAATGGCTCGAGGCGCACGGCATCGAGCACTGGACGCACTTCTACACCGACTACGGGCGCAAGCTGCAGCTGCGCTTCTTCAACCATTTCCTGAAAGGCGAGGGCGACTGGCCGAAGCAGCCTCGCGTCCAGCTCCAGGTGCGCCACATCGACAAGTTCGTCGAGCGCCAGGAGAACGAATGGCCGATCGCGCGCACACACTGGACGAAGGCCTATCTGCATCCCGGCGGCTTGCTGCGGCCGCAATCCGCCGACGGCACGATGACGTTCGACGCCATGGGCGACGGGATAACCTTCCTCTCCGAGCCGGTTCCCGCACAGACCGAGCTCACCGGCCCATTGGCGGCGCGGCTGACGGTCTCCTCGAGCACCGCCGACGCGGATCTCTTCCTCGTTTTTCGTGTCTTCACGCCCGACCTGCGCGAGGTCACTTTCATGGGCGCGATCGATCCGCATACGCCCATTGCCCAAGGATGGCTGCGCGCCTCGCATCGCAAGCTCGATCCGAAGCTCGCGCAGCCCTGGCGGCCGTACCACACGCACGATGAGAAGCAGCCGCTGAAGCCCGGCCAGCCGGTGACGCTCGACATCGAGCTATGGCCGACCTCGATCGTTGTGCCGGCGGGCTATCGCCTCGCTTTGACGGTCAGGGGCAAAGACTATGAGTGGCAGAAATCCACCGGCGCGCGCCTGTCGAACTTCAAAAATGAGCTGCGCGGCTGCGGCCCGTTTCTGCACGACGACCCGCGAGACCGGCCGGCCTCGATCTTTGCCGGCCGCACCACGCTGCATCTCGCCGACTCCTACGTTCTCTTACCGGTGATTCCATGAAGCTCTACGGATTCTGGCGCTCGCTAGCGACCTACCGCGTGCGCGTGGCAATGGCGTTGAAAGGCATCAAGGCCGATGAAGTCTCCATCGATCTGCTCAAGGGCAAGCAGAACAGCGACGACTACCTGGCGGTGAACCCGCAGGGCGTCGTGCCCGCGCTCGTCCTCGACGAGGGCGGGCCGCCGCTCTTCCAGTCGCTTGCCATCCTCGAGTATCTCGACGAGACGCATCCGCAGCCGCCGCTACTGCCGAAGGATCCGCGCGGCCGCGCCCGCGTGCGGGGCCTATCGCTCATTGCTGCCGCCGACGGTCATCCGCTGATCACACCGAGGATCCGGAGCTACCTGGAGAAGGAGATGCGCCAGGACGAAGCGGCCCGCAACCGCTGGCTTGCGCACTGGACCATGCGGGCGCTGGAAGCGATCGAGGGCCACGTCGGGCGCGAGAAGGAGACCGGCCGCTTCTGCCACGGCAACGAGCTCAGCATCGCGGACATCTGCGTGGCTTCCCAGGTGATCGGCGCGCTCGCCTACTTCAACTGCGACACCTCGGGCGTGCCCACCGTCATGCGCATCTACAACACCTGCATGGCGAACGACGCCTTCAGCCGGGCGCATCCCTTGAAGCAGCAGGGCGCGGGAGGGCATCACTAATGAATTTGGTGAAGCTGGACGTTTGCCGGCGGGAGGGGCGCCGATGAATCCCGTTCAAATCGTCGATCGGTCATCGCTCATCAACGGTCTTTACCGGCAGCTCGAGCTGAAGCCCGCCGAGACCGCCGTCATCACCATCGACATGCACCGCGGCCACCTGGACATGGAGGTCGCCACGATGCCGGCGAAGCCGGAGGACGCAGCGCGCGTCATCAGGAACGCCGAGGCCGCGCTCGATCATGCGCGCAGGCTTAAGGTTCCCGTAATTCACGTCGTGCTCGTATATCGCCGCATCCCGGGCCTCGGCAGCGAGGGCATGACCTCGCCGTTCTGGCGCGCGCTGCATGCGGCGCAGGGCGAGCTCGACCGGCTGACGCCCGGACGCAAGAGCACCGTGCGCGAGCACAACCTCGAGGGTTCGCCGGGGACCGAGATCATTCCCGAGCTCTATAGGGACGGCGACTACGTCATCAACAACAAGAAGCGCCTGGACTGCTTCTATGGAACGGACCTGCGGCAGCTGCTGCAGACGCTCGGCGTGAAGAACGTGGTCCTCATGGGCATCAACACCAACACGTGCGTGCTGAACACCTCGTTCACGGCGTTCAATTTCGATTACCGGGTCGTCGTCCTGTCCGACTGCGTCGCGAGCATGTACGGTGACGACCTGCATGTGCTCGGCCTGCAGAACGTGGCGCGCTGCATGGGCTGGGTGATCAACAATGAGCAGTTCTTTGAAAAGACGAAGGAGAGCAGCCATGCCGTTCACGCGTAGACGCTTCATCCAGGCCACCGCAGTTGGAGCTGCGGCCGCCGCTTCCGCTACCGCACTTCCCGTACGCGCCCAGGCGGGGCCGATCCGCCTCGGCCTGATGACGGTCAAGACCGGGCCGCTCGCCTCCGGCGGCATCGACATGGAGCGCGCGCTCACGCAGTACCTCGCCGAGCGCAATAACACGCTCGCCGGCCGCAAGGTCGAGCTGATCGTCGCCGACTCGGGCGGCGTGCCGGCGCAGACGCGCACCAAGATCCAGGAGATGGTCGAGCGCGACCACATCCACATCATGATCGGGCCGCTCGACACCGCGTCGGCGCTCGCGTCGGATGACTACATCCGCCAGGCGCAGCTCCTCACGCTTTCGGTCGCCGCGGCCGAGGACATGACGCAGAGGAAGCCCAACCCCTGGTTCACGCGCGGCACCTCCACCTCCTCGCAGTGCTCGATGCCGCTCGCCGACTATGCGGCGAAGACGCTCGGCTACAAGAGGATGGCGCTCATCGCCGACGACCTCGCCTACGGCCATGAGATGTGCGCGGGCTTCATGCGGGTGTTCGAGGATGCCGGCGGCAAGGTGGTGCAGCGCATGTTCCCACCGCTGACCGTGCCGGACTACGGGACCTATCTCGCCCAGCTCAAGACCAACATCGACGCGATCTTCCTCGGTTTCGCCGGCTCGAACGGCTTTCGCTTCGTGCGCCAGATGAACGAGTACGGCCTGATGAAGAAGGTGCCGCCGATTGGCGGCATGACGGCGCTCGACGAGGCGGTGCTGCGGAACATGGGCGATGAAGCGCTCGGCATCATCACCTCGTGCTGGTATTCGGCCGAGATCGACAACCCCGTCAACCAGAAATTCGCCGCGAGCTTCCGCGCGCAATGGAAGTACGACCCCGGCTTCTACGCGGCGGCGACCTATACCGAGGCCGCGGTGCTCGACCAGACGCTGCAGAAGATCGGCGGCAAGATCGAGGACAAGCCGGCGTTCATGAAAGCGGTGCGCTCCGGCCACTTCGACACCTGCCGCGGCCCCGTGCGCTTCGACCAGTACGGCAACGTCATCGGCAACATCTATATCCGCAAGGTCGCGCGCAAGGAAGGGCGGCTGGTCAACACGGTGATTCACACGTATCCGAACGTGAGCCAGTTCTGGACCTACAACCCTGAAGAGTTCCTGAAGAACCCGGTGTACTCGCGCGACTTCCCGCCAGCCAAGAATCTGGAGCAATAGCTGCAGTATTGGGCGATCCAGACGCTGAACAGCCTCGCGCTGGGCGGGCTGCTGTTCCTATTGGCAGCGGGCTTCTCGCTCATTTTCGGTCTGATGCGCATCGCCAATCTCACGCACGGCGGGCTCTTCATGCTCGGTGCCTACCTCGGCGTGACGGTGATGCGCTATTACCAGAACCTGTGGCTCGCGGCGCTGGCCGCGGGTGTCGCCGTCGGCGTATTCGGGGGCCTGCTCGAGCGGCTGATCCTGCGAAAGCTGGGCGGCAACGTCCTCGGGCAGGTGCTCGTGACGCTCGGCGTCTCGTTCATCATCGCCGACGCGTGCCTCGTCACGTGGGGCGGCGACCCGATCCCGGTCCCGACGCCGCCGCTGCTGCAGGCGCCGGTGCATGTGGCCGGATTCATCTTCCCGGCCTACCGGCTCGCGGTGGTCGTGATCGCCGCGCTCGTGGCGATCGTGCTCTACCTCCTGATGGAGCGCACGCGGCTCGGCGCCATGATCCGCGCCGGCGTCGATGACCCGCAGATGGCGAGCGCGGTCGGCATTCCCGTGTCGCGGCTGTTCACGACCGTTTTTTGCCTGGGCGCCGCGCTCGCCGGCGCGGGCGGCGTGATCGGCGGGCCGATCCTGTCGGCCTATCCGGGACTCGACGCCGACATGCTGCCGCTCGCGCTCATCGTCGTGATCCTCGGCGGCGTCGGCAGCCTGCTCGGCGCGTTTACAGGCGCGTTCATCACCGGCTTCGTCTACACGTTCGGCGTCGCCTTGCTGCCGGATCTCGCCTACGTGATCCTCTTCCTGCCGATGATCCTCGTGATCGCGTTCCGGCCGAGAGGTCTGTTCGGCAAATTCGCCGCGTGAGGTGGATCGTCGCCATGGTGCTGGCGGCGGCGTTGCCGCTGGTCGCGGGCGAGTACTACATCAACCTCTCGAGCCAGATCGTGATCTTTGCGGTGTTCGCCGCGAGCATCAATCTGCTCCTCGGCTACGGCGGGCTGCCGACGCTCGGCCATGCGGCGTATCTCGGCGTGGCCGCGTACGTCGCGGCGCTCCTTCAGCTGAAGCTGCATTACGCCCACTGGCTGGCGGCGCCCCTGGCGCTCGCGGCGACGACGGCGATGGGTTGCGCGTTCGGCCTCATCGCGCTGCGCGCCACGGGGCTCGGATTCCTGATGCTCACGCTCGCGCTTTCCCAGGTGCTCTGGGGCACGGCGTATCGCTGGGTTTCGATGACCGACGGCGACAACGGGCTGCGCGGGCTCTCGCGCCCGATGCCCTTCGGCCTCGATCTCAACCCGGCGATGCCGTTCTATTACTTCACGCTGCTCGTCGGCGTGATCGCCATCTGGATGATGGCGCGCTTCGTCAGCTCGCCGTTCGGCGCGACGCTCAAGGGTGCGCGCGACCAGCCGCGGCGCATGGCCGCGCTCGGCTACGACGTGTGGCTGATCCGCTGGATCACCTTCGTCTATGCGAGCTTCTGGGGCGCGGTGGCGGGGCTGCTCTTCGTCTACTACAACAAGTACATCCATCCGGTGTCGCTCTCGCTCGCCAATTCCGCCGAAGGCCTGCTCGCCGTCATCGCCGGCGGCGCCGGCACGCTGGCGGGCCCGCTGGTGGGGGCGGCCATCGTGCTTTTGCTGAAGAACTGGGCGTCGGCCTACATCGAGCGCTGGAACATGCTGCTTGGGTTCGTCTTCGTCTTCATCGTCGTCTTCATGCCGGAGGGCGTGGTTCCCGGATTCCAAAGGCTATGGAAGCGCTTCTTCTCCAGAACCTGAAGAAGTCGTTCGGCGGCCTGCCGGCGATCGCCGATGTTTCGCTCGCGGTCGCCGCGGGCGAGCGGCGCCTGATCATCGGCCCCAATGGCGCCGGGAAGACCACGCTCTTCAACCTGCTCACGGGCGACCTGGCGCGAGACGCAGGGTCCATCGAGCTTTTCGGCGCGGAAGTCAGCCGCTTCGCGACGCACCGGCGAGTCCACATGGGACTCGCCCGCACCTACCAGATCATCACGCTATTCGCGAAGGACACGCTCGAGCACAACGTCGCGCTGTCGCTGATGGGCCTTTCGCCTACCCGCTGGAACCCGTTCGGGCGAGTGCCGCAGCATTTCTATGCCGAGGCCTGCGCCGTGCTCGCCCGCGTCGGGCTGGAGAGCGCCGCGAAGCGCCCGATCGCCGAGATCGCCTACGGCGAGAAGCGCCGCGTCGAGATCGCCATGGCGCTCGCGCAGAAACCGCGGCTGCTCTTGCTCGACGAGCCGCTCGCCGGCCTGTCGCGCGAGGAGCGCGCGCAGGTCAAGGGCCTGATCGCCGGCATTCCGCGCGAGACGACCGTGGTGATGATCGAGCACGACATGGACACGGCGCTCGATCTCGCCGATCGCATCACCGTGCTGCACTACGGCCGCGTCATCGTCGAGGGCACGCGGGCCGAGGTGGTGGCCGATCCGAAGACGCGCGAGGTCTATCTTGGCCACTGAAGCGCTGGCCCTCGAGAACATCGACGCGCTGTACGGCGAGAGCCATGTGCTGCACTCGGTGTCGTTCTCGCTCGGCGAGGGCAGGGTGCTCGCGCTCCTCGGCCGGAACGGGGCCGGCAAGACGACTTGCATGAACAGCGTGATCGGCTTCCTGCCGCCGCGGACCGGTGCCGTGCGCCTCTTCGGCGAGGCGGTCGAGCGCCTCGCGCCCGACGCCATCTCGCGCAAGGGCATCGGCCTCGTGCCGCAGGGCCGGCGCGTGTTCCCGCGCCTGACGGTGCAGGAAAACCTGGTCGTGGCGCACCAGAAGCGCAAGGGCGCCTGGCACCTCGGCCGCGTATTCGATCTCTTTCCGCGCTTGAAGGAGCGCGCCCAGCAGGACGCGGGCTCGCTTTCCGGCGGCGAACAACAGATGCTCGCCATTGCGCGCGCGCTGATGGGCAATCCGCGCGTGCTCCTGATGGACGAGCCCTCGGAGGGCCTCGCACCGCTCATCGTTGCCGAAGTGGGGCGCACGATCGCCCGCTTGAAGAGCGAAGGACAATCGATCGTGCTGGTCGAGCAGAACGTGAAGCTCGCCTTCAGCCTCGCCGACGACGTGGTGATCCTGAATACCGGTCGCGTGGCCTTCGCCGGGCCTTGCGACGCCGTGCGCGACAACGAAGCGCTAATTACCCAGCACCTAGGTGTGTTCTAGGCCTGCTTGTCCTTGAAGGAGCGCCGTCCAGCATCGAGAGCGATGGCGACTATCACCAGAATGACGAGAAATCCAACGATTGCGCCGATGGTCTCCACTACAACGCTCCAATTCGCGCTATGCCGCGGCCAATCAACCTATGCAAATAAACGGCCGCCAGCGTGAGCAATACTACTCCTGTGATGCCTAGACCGAATTTGAGTCACTAACGCGCAGGCCCAAGCTGCGCTGACAAGGAAAGGAATAGACGAATCATGATGTACAGCTGTGCGCCCTCATCCCATGGAGGGACTACCCGGGTAGTCAAGAAGCGCGGCAAGTCGCTGCGCGTCGATATCCATTGCCACTACCTCAACGCCGCGGTGGCGGAGAAGGTGGCGCATCTCAATCCGGCTCAGCACGAGCCTTCGGCGGTGTTTGCGAATGCGTTGACGCGCGAAGTGAACGTGAAGCAGATGCGCGATCGCGGCCCGAAGCTCACCGACATCGCGCTGCGCCTGAAGGACATGGACAAGATGGGCATCGATATCCAGGCGGTGTCGCCTGCGCCCAATCAGACGTACTACTGGACCGAGCCCGGCATGGGGGCGGAGCTCGCGCGCGCGGTGAATGAGCGGCTCGCGCAAATCGTCGGCCAGCATCCCGATCGCTTTGTCGCGCTCGGCACCGTCCCGCTGCAGGATGTGTCGCTCGCGGTGGCCGAGCTCGAGCACTGCGTGCGCAAGCTCGGCATGCGCGGCGTCGAGATCAACCCGAGCGTGCGCGGCATGGACCTCACCGACGCAAGGCTCAAGCTCGATGCCTTCTTTGCCGCGGTGCAGAAGCTGGACGTGATCATCTTCATGCACCCGATCGGCTTCACGCAGGGCGACCGCTTGATCGATCACTACTTCAACAACGTCATCGGCAATCCGCTCGAGACGACCGTCGCCACCAGCCACCTGATCTTCGATGGCGTGATGGAGCGCCATCCGAAGCTGAAGGTGGTGCTGCCGCACGCGGGCGGGTACCTCGCCCACTACTGGGCGCGGATGGACCATGCGTGGAAGGCGCGGCCCGATTGCCATACCGTGATCAAGAAGAAGCCCTCGAGCTACCTCGAGAAGTTCTACTTCGACACCATTACCTTCGACCACGGCATGCTCGCCCACATGATCGCGCGCTTCGGCCCCGATCACGTGCTCCTCGGCACCGACTATCCGTACGACATGGGCATGGAGCGGCCGGTGGACTTCATCGGCGGCGTCAAGGGATTGTCCGCAATCGAACGCTCGGCCATCGAGGGAGGAAATGCGGCCCGCCTGCTCAAGATTGATTACAATGCGGCGCAAAGGAGGAGGTCATGAATTTCACTCGCAGGAAGGTGATTGGTGTTGCCGGCGCTGCTGCGGTCACGGCCGCGCTGCCGGGAAAGCGCGCGCTGGCGCAAGCCGGCCCGATCAAGATCGGCATGAGCCAGCCGCAGACCGGCTCGCTCGGCGCCGGCGGCAAGGCCGAGCTCGTTGCGATCCGCATGTGGGTCGACGACGTCAACCAGAAGGGGGGCCTCCTCGGCCGCAAGGTCGAGCTGGTGGTCTACGACGACCAGACCAACCCGGCGCTGACGCCCGGCATCTACACGAAGCTCCTCGACGTCGACAAGGTCGACCTGCTCTTCGCGCCCTACGGCACCGTGCCGACGGCGCCGATCATGCCGCTCGTCAAGCAGCGCGGCCTGCTCCTCATGGGCAACTTCTCGTTCCAGGTGAACCACACCGTGAAGCACGACATGTGGTTCAACAACCTGCCGGCGGCCGACGCGCAGAGCTGGTTCGAAGGCTTCTTCCAGGCAGGCCAGAAATCGGGGTCGAAGACCATCGCCT
>DASQGW010000182.1:0-26348 GCA_035632415.1 Burkholderiales bacterium
CTGGGCGAGGACGCCTCGGTCCGGGTCGTCGTGCTCGCGGGCAACGGTCCGGCTTTCTGCGCAGGGGCGGATCTCAACTGGATGAAGCGCATGGCGGGCTACAGCTACGAGCAGAACCTGAGCGACGCCCGTGCGCTCGCGGAGATGCTCGCGACCGTCGATGGCGTCGACAAGCCTACGGTGGCGCGCGTCCATGGGGCGGCCTTCGCCGGCGGTACCGGACTCGTCGCGGCATGCGACATAGCCATCGGTACGCCCGAGGCGAAGTTCTGCTTCTCGGAAGCGAAGCTCGGCCTGTCGCCGGCCACGATCAGTCCTTATGTCATGCGTGCCATCGGCGCGCGCGCAGCCAGCCGCTATTTCCTCACCGCAGAGGTGTTCGACGCAGCGGAAGCGCTGCGCATAGGCCTCCTCTCGGCGCTCGTGCCAACAGCAGAGCTCGATAAGAGTGTCGACACGCTCGCCCGCCATCTGCTCGACGGCGGCGGCGAGGCGCACGCGCGTATCAAGGACCTCGTGCGCCAGGTTGCAGGGCGGCCGATCGACGATGCGCTGAAGGGCGATACCGCGCGGCGCATCGCCGAAATACGGGCGTCGACCGAGGGGAAGGAGGGCATCGCCGCCTTCCTCGAAAAGCGCAAGCCCTCCTGGAAGCGCTAGGGTGTTCCGCAAGATCCTGATCGCGAACCGCGGCGAGATCGCCTGTCGCGTGATGCGCACGGCGAAGCGCATGGGCATCGGCACGGTCGCCGTGTACTCGGATGCCGATCGCACGGCGCTGCATGTCAGGCTCGCCGACGAAAGCCACCGCATCGGACCGGCAGCCGCTCCGGAGAGCTATCTCAACATCGATGCAATCCTCGCCGCCGCCAAGAAGAGCGGCGCCGACGCGATCCATCCCGGTTACGGGTTTCTCTCGGAGAACGAGGACTTTGCCGACGCGTGCGCTCGCGCGGGAATCGTGTTCATCGGGCCCACGCCGGCCGCCATCGCCGCGATGGGCGACAAATCCGCGGCGAAGCGGCTGATGGAGAAGGCCGGCGTGCCCCTCGTGCCGGGCTATCACGGCGAAGACCAGGATCCCGCGCTCCTCGCAAGAGAGGCGGCGCGCATCGGCTTTCCGGTGCTGATCAAGCCCTCGGCCGGCGGCGGCGGCAAGGGCATGCGCGTCGTCCCGGACAAGAAGGCCTTCGCCGAGGCATTGGAAGGCGCGAAGCGCGAGGCAAGAGCGGCATTCGGCGACGAGCGCGTGCTGCTCGAGCGCTATCTCGAGCGCCCGCGGCACATCGAGATGCAGGTGTTCGGCGACACGCACGGCAACGTGCTGCATCTCTTCGAGCGCGACTGCTCCGTGCAGCGGCGCCACCAGAAGGTGATCGAAGAGGCACCTGCGCCTCGTTTCAAGAGTAGGAAAGAAATGGGAATGGCGGCTGTCGCTGCGGCCAAGGCGATCGGCTATACCGGAGCGGGCACGGTGGAATTCATCGCCGAGCAGGACGGCCGCTTCTATTTCATGGAGATGAACACGCGGCTGCAGGTGGAGCATCCCGTGACCGAGATGATCACGGGTCTCGACCTGGTGGAGCTCCAGCTCCGCGTCGCTGCCGGCGAGCGGCTGCCGTTCGCTCAGGACGACGTGAAGGTGAACGGCCATGCGATCGAGGCTCGCATCTACGCCGAGGACCCCGAGCGCGGCTTCCTGCCTTCGACCGGCCGCCTCGTGCACGTCGCATTTCCGAGCGGGGCGCGCGTCGATACCGGCGTCGAGGCGGGCGGCGATATTTCGCCGTGGTACGACCCGATGATCGCCAAATTGATCGTGCATGGAGCCGATCGCGCGACCGCGCTCGCCCGCATGGACGCGGCGCTGCGCGAGACGCGCATCGTCGGCGTCACCACCAACGTCGAATTCCTGCGGCGCATCTGCGAAAGCGCGGCGTTCGCCAAGGCCGAGCTCGATACCGGGCTCATCGAACGCCATCACGCCGAGCTCTTCCGTCCGCGCGGCGAAGTGCCCGACGAGGTCCTCGCCGCGGCGGCGCTGGCGGAGCTCGCCCATGAAGAGCGGACTGCGCGCGAGCGCGCCTCGCGCTCGGGCGATCGGCATTCGCCCTGGCATTGCGTCGACGGCTGGCGCCTGAACGAAGAATCGCACCATGATTTCGTCTTCATCGCCGCAGGAGAGGAGCATCGCGTGCGCGTGGCTTTCGGCGACGCCACGCATCGCCTCTCGATCGACGGGCAGCCTTACGAGCAGGGCAGCAGCAAGGCGGAGGCCGTGCGGGACGGCCGGAGCTGGCATGTGTTTCATCAGGGCGTGCGCTGGACGCTTGCGCTCAAGGAAGAGCTCGGCGCGGTCGACCTCGACGCCGGCAGCGGCTCGCTCGCCGCACCCATGCCGGGGCGGGTGATCAAGCTCTTCGTAGAGGCCGGCGCCAAGGTTGAGAAAGGCGAGCCGCTCCTTATCCTGGAGGCTATGAAAATGGAGCACACCATCACCGCGCCCGCAGCCGGCACGGTGAAGGAAATCCACTATGCGGCCGGAGAGCTGGTGCTCGAAGGCGCCGAACTGATCAAGGTCGAATGAGCGAGACCGTTCGCATCGTCGAAGTCGGTCCGCGCGACGGGCTGCAAAACGAGCCCAAGGAAGTGCCGACGGCGGTGAAGGTGGAGCTGATCGAGCGATTGGCGGACGCCGGCCTGCCCGCGGTCGAGGCCACCGCATTCGTCTCGCCGAAATGGGTGCCGCAGATGGCCGACCATACCGAGGTGCTCGAGCGCGTGCGGCGCAAGCCGGGCGTCGACTACCCGGTGCTCGCGCCCAACCTCAAGGGATTCGAGGCCGCTCGCGCGGCAGGTGCCACCGAGATCGCCATCTTCGGCGCGGCCTCCGAGGCGTTCTCGCGCAAGAACATCAATTGCTCGATCGCGGAGTCGCTCGCGCGCTTCCGTCCAGTGGCCGAGGCGGCGCGCGCTTCGAACGTCAAGGTGCGCGGCTACGTGTCCTGTGTGCTCGGCTGTCCGTATGAAGGCGAGATCGCTCCGCGGCGTGTCGCCGGCGTGGCGAAGGCGCTCTACGACATGGGCTGCTACGAGATCTCGCTCGGCGACACGATCGGCACCGGCACGCCGGGAAAGACGAAGGCGATGATCGAGGCCTGCGCAGGAGAAGTGCCGATGGCGAAGCTGGCCGGGCACTATCACGATACTTACGGCCAGGCGCTCGCCAACATCTATGCTTCCCTCGAGCTCGGTGTCGGCACCTTCGATGCCTCGATCGCCGGGCTCGGCGGATGTCCTTACGCCGCCGGCGCCTCCGGCAACGTGGCGACGGAGGACGTCGTGTACATGCTGAACGGCCTCGGCGTGCGCACCGGCGTCGATCTCGACAAGCTGGTCGGAATCGGACGCTGGATCTGCGGCGTGCTCGGCAGGGAGCCTTCTTCCAAAGTCAATAAGGCCTACAAGGCGCGATGAAGTCGCCCTGCATCAAGGTCTGCCAGATGGACCCCGAGCACGACCTGTGCCTCGGGTGTGCGCGCACGCTCGAC
The DNA here is from genome assembly GCA_035632415.1 of Burkholderiales bacterium. GTDB lineage: Bacteria > Pseudomonadota > Gammaproteobacteria > Burkholderiales > SG8-39 > SCGC-AG-212-J23. Next base: position 3,552 of record DASQGW010000182.1, read on the forward strand.
GAGATTTCGCGCTGGGCCCGGATGAGCGACCCTGAGCGCGATCGGATCCTGGCGGAGCTTCCGGCACGAAAACTAAATGTCGCGAAAATCTCCGTGCCGCCCCTTGCCTGAGGCGAAGCGCGCGGCGCCGGCAGCGCCATCGATCTCGAAAGCGGGAAAACCGTTGTACCACTCCTTGCGCATCGCCTCGCGGACCGGCAGACCCTGCTGCATATAGGCCGAGCGCCGGTCGGCGCGCACGCAGGCTTGCGGGAAGCGAGCGATCTCGTGCGCCATCGCTTCGGCGAACTCGCGCGACTTGCCATCGGGCACGACGTGCTCGCAGGCGCCGATGCGCAGCGCCTCGTCCGCCGGGACCTTGCGGCCAGTGAGGATGATCTCCATCGCGCGGCCCATGCCGACGATCCGCGGCAGGCGCACCGTGCCGCCGTCGATGAGCGGCACGCCCCAGCGCCGGCAATAGACTCCGAAGTACGCGGACGACTCCATGACGCGCACGTCGCACCACAGCGCGAGCTCGAAGCCGCCGGCGACGGCAGGCCCGGCCACGGCAGCGATCACCGGCTTGTCGAGCTCGAGCCGCGTCGGACCGAGCGGGCCGCGCGGGATGGACTTGCGATCGTCGAGCGGATAGTCGATCTCGTGCAGCTGTTTCGCATCCTTGATCATCGTGGCGCAGTACTTGAGGTCCCAGCCGGCGCAGAATGCGCCGCCTTCGCCCCACAGCACCGCCACGGCCGCGTCGGCATCCTTGTCGAACGCCTGAAAGGCGGCGACGAGCGCATCGGCGCTCTCCGGATCCATCGCGTTGCGCGCCGCGGGGCGCGAATGGACCACCGTCCACACTCTGCCCTTCTTCTCGATCCTCACCGCCATGCGCCCCTCCATTGACTGGTACTTCGATTTCGTTTCGCCCTATTCCTATATCGCTTTCCACCGCCTTCGCGAATTCTCGCATCCGGTCGTGCACAAGCCGGTGCTCTTCGCGGGGCTACTCAACCATTGGGGCCAGAAAGGTCCGGCGGAGATTCCCGCCAAGCGGCGCTGGACCTATCGCTGGTGCACCTGGTGGGCGAAAGAGCTCGGCGTGCCATTGCGCTTTCCCGCAGCGCACCCGTTCAATCCGCTGCCGCACCTGCGCCTTGCGCTAGCCTGCGGCAGCCAGCCGGATGCGGTCGAACGGATTTTCGAATCCATCTGGACGAGCGGCGAGCACGCGGACGACCCGAAGCGCCTCGGTTCGCTCTGCCGCGAGCTCGGCATCGAGGAATCGAGGCTCGCGGAGATGAAAGACCGCTTGCGCGCGAATACCGAGGAGGCGGCGGGCCGCGGCGTGTTCGGCGTGCCGAGCCTGGTCATCGACGGCGAAGTCTTCTGGGGCGCCGACGCGGTCGACTTCGCCAAGGCGTTTCTCGACAATCCGGAGGTCGTGCGTAACGAGGAGATGCGCCGCGTCGATGCATTGCCGGTCGGCGCAAGCCGCCGATAATCCGTAGACTGCGCGAGAGGAGGAAGACATGGCCAAGTTCGACAATATCCTGCAGACCGTCGGCAAGACGCCGGTGGTGAAGATCGGAAGACTGGCTCCTGCCGGCGTGAACCTGTACGTGAAGATCGAGGCGTTCAATCCGCTCGGCTCCGTCAAGGATCGCCTCGCCCTGGGCGTGATCGAGGATGCCGAACGGACGGGGAGGCTAAAGCCCGGGCAGACCGTCATCGAGGCGACGAGCGGCAACACCGGCATCGGCCTCGCCATGGTCTGCGCCCAGAAAGGCTATCCGCTGGTCGTGACCATGGCCGAGAGCTTCAGCGTCGAGCGACGCAAGCTGATGCGCTTCCTCGGTGCCAAGGTGGTGATCACGCCCGCGCCCGAGCGCGCGCTCGGCATGGTGCGGAAGATGGAGGAGCTCGCCGCGAAGAACGGCTGGTTCATGCCGCGGCAGTTCGAGAACGAGGCGAACGCCGACTACCACTCCAAGACCACGGCGCGCGAGATCGTCAACGACTTCAACGGCGAGCGGCTCGACTACTGGGTGACCGGGTTCGGCACCGGCGGCACGCTGAAGGGCGTGGCGCGAGTCCTCGCGAAAGAGCGCCCGGAGACCAAGATCGTCGTCTGCGAGCCGGCGGACGCGCCGATGCTGACGAGCGGCGCGGCCCAGGAGCGCAAGCCCGACGGTACGCCGGCGAAGCCGCATCCGTCGTTCAAGCCGCACCCGATGCAAGGCTGGAGCCCGGACTTCGTGCCGAAGCTCACCGGCGACGTCGTGGGCATGAAGGTGATCCACAAGGTGCTGACGATCACCGGCGCAGAGGCGATGAAGTGCAGCAAGGATCTTGCGCAGAAGGAAGGCATCTTCGTCGGCATCACGGCGGGCGGCACGTTCGCCGGCGCGCTGCAGGTGTGCAAGGAAGCGCCGAAGGGCTCGACCGTCCTCGCCATGCTGCCCGACACCGGCGAGCGCTACCTTTCGACGCCGCTCTTCGCCGACATTCCGGCCGACATGACCGAAGAGGAACTCGCCATCAGCCGCTCGACGCCGAGCGGCCACTTGCCGCCGAAGACCTAGCCGTACTTGCGCAGGTCTTCGATGACCTTGCCGTCGTTGGGCAGGCTGCCGACATCGACGAGCTCGACTTCACCGCGCAGCTTGGTGACGTCGCGGATCGTGGCAACGATTGCTTCCGCCAGGCCCGCCGGCCGCTCCCGCGCCTCGACCCTAAGAGTCATCTGATCCGAACCCGGCTCGCCGGACACGACCAGCCGTGCGCGAAGGATCTCGCGATGTCGCTTCGCGATTTCGTCGACCTGCTTCGGCGTGACGAACATTGCGCGGACCTTGGTGCTTTGATCGGCGCGGCCCATCCAGCCCTTGATGCGCATGTTGGTGCGGCCGCATGGGCTCCTGCCCGGTAGCACGGCGGAGAGGTCGCCAGTGCCAAACCGGATGAGCGGGTAGTCCTTGTTGAACGAAGTGATGACCACCTCGCCGACTTCGCCGGCAGGAACCGGATCGCCGGTACCCGGGCGGACGATCTCGAGGAGTAGCGCCTCCTCGAGGATCATCCCTTCACACGGTGTACCGCTCTTGTCGAGCGACTCATAGGCGATGAGCCCAAGGTCGGCGCTGCCGTACATCTGCGTCACGACAATGCCGCGTTCGCGCATGGCCGTGCGAAGCGCAGGCGCCAGATACTCGGCGCCCACTTGCGCGCGCTTGAGGCAAGAGATGTCGATCTTCAGTTCGGCGGCCTTCTCGACGATGAGCTTGAGGAACGACGGCGTGCCCACGTAGCCTGTCGCGCCGAGGTCATGGATTGCGGCGACCTGCATCTCGGTCTGTCCGGTACCCGCCGGAATGACCGTGCAACCCAGAGCGAGCGCCCCGGATTCCAGCATCGAGCCAGCCGGGGTGAAGTGATAGGCGAAAGTGTTGATCACCCGGTCGCCGGCCCGGAAGCCGCCGGCGAAAAGGCCGCGCGCCGTACGCCACCAATCCCGGCCGCGACCCTCCGGGTCGTAGATCGGGCCGGGCGAGATGAAGAGCTTGCCGAGCTTGTCCAGCGGCGTGGCGTTCAGGCCGCCGAGCGGTGGCGTTTCCTTCTGCAGCGCGCCGAGATCGGACTTGCGTGTGACCGGCAGCTTGGCGAGCGCCTTGCGCGTCTTGATGTCCTGCGGCTTCATGTCCTTCAGGATGCGCGCGAAGCCCGGCGCGTTCTTCGTGGCATGCGCGACCAATCTTGGCAGCGCCGTCATCAGCGCTTTCTCCCGCGCCGCGGGCGCGCGGGTTTCGAGCTTGTCGTAGTGCGTCAAAGCCAACGCTTGCGTCGCCTGTAGGACTTCACGTCGCGGAAGCTCTTGCGCCCTGCGGTCGAGAAGCCGAGGTAGAACTCCTTCACGTCCTCGTTCTGCGCGAGGTCCTTCGCTTCGCCATTCATCACGACCCGACCGTTCTCGAGGATGTATCCGTAGTTGGCGTAGCGCAGCGCGATGTTCGTATTCTGCTCGGCGAGCAGGAAGCTCACCTGCTCCTTGTGGTTGAGCTGCTTCACGATCTCGAAGATCTCTTCGACGAGCTGCGGCGCGAGGCCCATCGACGGCTCGTCGAGCAGGATGGTCTGCGGGCGCGCCATCAGCGCGCGGCCGATGGCGGTCATCTGTTGCTCGCCGCCGGACGTGTAGCCGGATTGCGAGTGGCGCCGCTCCTTGAGCCGCGGGAAGTAGGTGTACACCTTCTCCAGCTCCTCGCGTACGCCCGAGCCTATGTAGCCCCGTGTATAGGCGCCGGTGAGCAGGTTCTCCTCCACCGTGAGGTGCTGGAAGCAATGGCGGCCCTCCATGACCTGGCAGATGCCGCGCTTCACGAGGGCCGCAGGATCGAGGCGGTCGATGCGTTCGCCCTTGTAGAGAATTTGCCCCTTTGTCACATCGCCGCGCTCGGCGCGGAGCAGGTTGGAAATCGCCTTGAGGGTGGTGGTCTTGCCGGCGCCGTTGGCGCCGAGCAGGGCGACGATCTGCCCCTCTTGCACCTCGAGCGAGACGCCTCGCAGCACGAGGATCACGTGGTCGTAGATGACCTCGATGTTCTCGAGGGCGAGCAGCGCTTGGGTGGCCATAAATGAAAACGGCGGACCGGGTCCGCCGTTTTCCGGTGCTGGAAGATTACAGGGAGTCTTTGGAGCAGTCGCGCGGCGTGATGCCCTTTTCCTTCGCGTACTGCGCCGCGTCGGCCTCTACCATCGAGCGCACGAGCTTGCGGTCGGGCTCCATCCAGCCGGTGATCACCTTCCACTTGGCGCCGTCCCACTGCTGGAACTTGACCAAGCCCGAGCCCTCGTGGTCCATGCACGAGACCTTAAGCGTCGGCATCAAACCGGTAGCGCCGAGCTCCTTCAGGCGCTTCTCGTCGATGTTGAGGTGCTCGATTCCCCAGCGCATCTGCTCGCCCGTGATCGGCTTGCCCTTGCCGAACTTCGCCTGGGCGTTGCGAATCGCTTCGGCGGTGACGATGCCGGCGACGACGCCGCGGGTGTGATAGATCGAGCCGAAACGCGACTTGTCCTCGAACTCGCCCTTGCCCTTGTCGTAGACGTACTTCTTGATGTCTTTCATCACCGGGAAATCGGCGCCCGGGGCGTTGAAGCCGGCGGAGATGTAGCCCTTCGCCGCCGAGCCGGCGGGGATGACGTCCTCCTCCGCGCCGGACCACCACACTCCGACGATCTTGTCGCGCGGATAGCCGATCTTCGCCGCAGCCTTGATCGCGGTCGGGTTCATCACGCCCCAGCCCCAGAGGATCACCCAGTCGGGCTTGATCTGGCGGATCTGCTGCCACTGCGCCTGCTGCTCGTTGCCCGGGTGTGGCACGGCGATGGTGGTGAGCTGATAGCCGTACTCCTTCGCCATGTCGGTGAGGACCGGGATCGGCTCCTTGCCGTACGCGGAGTCGTGGTAGACGAGGACGAGCTTCTTGCCCTTCCACTTGTCCATGCCGCCCATCTTCTGGCCCATGAACTTGACCATCACGGTGGCCTGCGACCAGTAGGTGGTGATCAGCGGGAAGACGTACGGGAACACGCGGCCGTCCGCCGCGGAAGTGCGCCCATAGCCCATGGAGATGATCGGAATATGGTCCGCCGTGGCCTTGTCGATCAGCGAATACGTGATGCCGGTCGAGAGCGGATGGATGACCGTCGCGCCGGTCGGCGGATGCTTCTTGCTCCGCTCATAGCACTCCACGCCGCGCGCGTTGTTGTATTCGGTCTCGCACTTCTCCCAGGTCAGCTTCACGCCGTTGATGCCGCCGTCGCGCGCGTTCAGCATCTGCATGTAGTCGATGAGGCCGCCGCCGAACCCCGAGCCGCCGGGCGCGTAGGGTCCGACCCAATAAAAGTTCGCCGGAACGAATTGCTCGTTCTGAGCGTAGACCGGTGCAGCGCACGCGATGGCGAGCGTCGCAGCGGCAAATGCGATCCGTTTCATTGCAGTCCTCCTCCTAGAGATCTGTTCCGAAATGCGGAACGGCAGTATACCGCCCCTAATGCGGAAACGGCCATAGGCGGAGCTTTTCCTTGGTGATCTGCCACAGGCGGGCAAGGCCGTTAGGCTCCACGATCAGGAAGAAGATGATCAGGCCGCCGAAGATCATCGCCTCCGTATTGGACACTATGGCGTGCGATATCTCGATGCCGAGGGCGTTCTCCAGCGACTTGGACACCACGTTCAGGAAGATCGGGAAGAGCGTGATGAACGCGGCCCCGAGGAACGAGCCCAGGATGGACCCCGCGCCGCCGATGATCATCATGAACAGGATCCGGAACGAGAGGTCGAGGGTGAACGCCTCCGGCTCCACGGTGCCGAGGTAACAGAAGGCATAGAGCGCGCCCGCCACGCCGCAATAAAAGGAGCTGATGGCGAATGCGAGGAGCTTGGTCTTCATCATGGGAATGCCGATGACGCTCGCCGCGACATCCATGTCGCGCACCGCCATGAAGGCGCGCCCGGTCTCGCTTCGCATCAGGTTCTTGGCCAGAAGGGCCATCACCGAGACGATCGAAAGGGTGAGCAGATACTTGCCCTCGGAATGGTCGACCGGATAGCCGAATATCTCGATGCGCTGCGCAGTAATCACGCCGGAAGAGCTGTAGTTCGAAAGCCAGCCGATGCGGTTGATCGCCCAGAGCACGAAGAACTGGCACGCGAGAGTGGCCACGGCGAGGTACAGGCCCTTGATGCGCAGGCTCGGCAAGCCGAAGATCACTCCGACCACGGCCGCGCAAAGGCCGCCGATGATGAAAGCGCCGACGATCGGAATGTGGGGAATGCGCAGCATCGCGTTGTAGGCCATGAAGGCGCCCACCGCCATGAACGCGGCCGTGCCGAGCGAGAGTTGCCCCGCGTATCCGGTGAGGATGTTGAGGCCGAGCGTGGCGAGCGAGAGCACCAGGAAAGGCGTGAGGATTGCGGCAAACCAGTATTGGTCGCCGGTGAGCGGCACGACCACAAACGCAACCACCAGCAGCGCAAGCATCGCGATCCGATCCTGCCGGATGGGGAAGATCTGCTGGTCCTCGGCATACGTCGATTTGAATTGGCCGGCTTCGCGGTAGAGCATTCTCAGACCCTGTCGATGATCTTCTCGCCGAACAGGCCCTCGGGCCGGACGAGCAGGAATAGCAGCGCCACTACGTAGGCGAACCACGATTCGATGCCGCCGCCGACGTAGGGGCCGAGATAGACCTCGGCCAGCTTCTCGCTCGCGCCGATGATGAGCCCGCCGACGATTGCGCCGGCGATCGACTCGAAGCCGCCGAGGATAAGCACCGGAAGGGCCTTGAGCGCGGTAAAGGTGAGCGCGTATTGCACGCCGTTGCGCACGCCCCACATGACGCCCGCCACGAGCGCTACGAATCCAGCGACTGCCCACACGATCGCCCAGATGTGCTGCAGGGGGATGCCGACGGCCAGCGCCGCCTGATGGTCATCGGCCACTGCACGGAGCGCCCGGCCGATACGCGTCTTCTGAGTGAGCACGGCAAGCACGGCCACGAGCACGCCGGCGACCAGGGCGCCGAAGAGATCGAACTGGCTGATGTTGATGTTCCATTTTTCCGACAGCCACTCGATCGGCACGTCGGGGATGCCGAGCTCCAGGCCGTGCGGCTGCGAACCCCACAGGAGCTGCGACAGGCCTTCCAGCACGAAGGTGAGGCCGATGGTTGCCATGAGGAGCGTGATCGGTGGCTGGTTGACGAGCGGCCGCAGCACCGTGCGCTCGATCACGATGCCGAGCACCACCATCGCGACGAGCGTTACGGCGAGCGCGAGCCAGATGTTCCAGCCGCGCTCCATGAGCGAGACGAAGGTGAGCGCGGCGAAGAAGACGAGCGAGCCCTGGGCGAAATTGAAGACGCCCGAGGCCTTGTAGATGACGACGAAGCCGAGCGCGACGAGCGAGTACATGACGCCGGCAAGCAGCCCTCCCGCCACCACCTCGATGAAGAAATTCATGCGCGCGCGACCCCGAGGTATGCATCGATGACCTTCTGGTCTCCCCGCACGTCCTCGGGCGTGCCGTCGGCGATCTTGCGCCCGTAATCGAGCACCACCACGCGGTTGGAGATGTCCATCACCACCCCCATGTCGTGCTCGATCAGGACGATCGTGGTGCCGTAGTGATCGTTCACGTCGAGGACGAAACGGCACATGTCCTGCTTTTCCTCCAGGTTCATCCCAGCCATCGGCTCGTCGAGCAGCAGGAGCACCGGCTCGGCGGCGAGCGCGCGCGCAAGCTCGACGCGCTTCTGCAAACCGTAGGGCAGCCGCCCGACCGGTGTCCTGCGGATGTGCTGGATCTCGAGGAAATCGATGATCTCCTCGACGGCGTGCCGGTGCTCGAGCTCCTCGCGCTTCGCCCGCCCCAGCCACAGCGCCTGTTCGAGGAAGTTGCAGCGCATCTTGAGGTTGCGCCCCGTCATGACGTTGTCGAGCACTGTCATGCCCTTGAAGAGGGCGATGTTCTGGAAAGTGCGCGCGATGCCGAGCGACGCCGCCTCGTGGGAATTCATGTCCCGGAACTCGTGGCCGCGGAAGCGGATGCGCCCTTGCTGCGGATGGTAGACGCCGTTCAGGACGTTCAGCATCGAGCTCTTGCCGGCGCCGTTGGGCCCGATGATCGCGCGCACCTCGTGCTCCTCGACATCGAAGGAGACGTCCTGCAGCGCCCGCACGCCGCCGAAGGAGAGCGAGACGTTTTCGACCGAAAGGATCATGCGGCGCGCTGCGCGGCGGCGGGCGGGAAGGTCCTTGCGTTGTCGATCCTGAGGTCGGCCGAGAACACTCCGGTGCGGCCATCCTCGTACTTCACCTGCGCCTCGACATGCACCGAGTCGCGGCCGGCGTACAGCGCCTCGACGAGCGGGGCGTATTTCTCGCCGATGTACCCGCGCCGCACCTTGCGCGTGCGCGTGAGCTCGCCATCATCCGCATCGAGCTCCTTGTGCAGGATGATGAATCTCGAGATTTGCGAGTTGGCGATCTCCGGCTCGGCCGCGAGATCCGCGTTCACCCGCTCGATGCACTCGCGCACGAGCGCATACACCTCGGGCCGCGAAGCGAGATCGGTGTAGCCCGAGTACGGCATGCTGCGCTTCTCCGCCCAGTTGCCGATCGCGTCCGGGTCGATGTTGATGAATGCGCACACTCGGTCGCGGCCGTGCCCGAAGCACACGGCTTCGCGGATGTAAGGAAAGAACTTGAGCTTGTTCTCGAGGTACTTCGGCGCGAAGAGCGTGCCGTCCGCAAGGCTGCCGACGTCCTTCACACGGTCGATGATCTTGACATGGCCGTCGGCGTCGAAGTAGCCGGCGTCGCCGGTATGGAACCAGCCCTCGCCATCCTTCACTTCCGCCGTGGCCTGCGGATTCTTGTAGTACTCGCGGAAAAGCCCCGGGCTACGGACGACGAGCTCGCGCTCGCGCGTGAACTTGAGCTCCACGCCGGGCACCGCCGGCCCGACCGTATCCGGCTTCACCTGGCCGTCGGGCTGGATGCAAACGAACACCGCGGTCTCGGTCGAGCCGTAGAGCTGTTTCAGGTTGATGCCGATCGAGCGGTAGAACTTGAAAAGATCCGGTCCGATCGCCTCGCCCGCGGTATAGCCGAGCTTCACCCGGCTCATTCCCAACACGTTGCGTAACGGGCCGTATACGACGAGATCGCCGAACGCGTATTGCAGCCGGTCGAAGACCGAGACCGGCCTGCCATCCAGGATGGCGCCGCCGACGCGCTGTGCGACGCCCATGAAGTAGTGGTAAAGCCAGCGCTTCACCCGTGAAGCGTCCTCCATGCGGATCGAAACCTGCGTGAGCAGGTTCTCCAGCACCCGCGGCGGCGCGAAGTAATAGGTCGGGCCGACCTCGCGCATGTCGGTCATGACCGTTTCGGCCGACTCGGGGCAGCAGATGCAATAGCCGGTCACGTAGGCTTGCGCCACCGAGAAGATGTTCTGACCGATCCATGCGGGCGGCAGGTATGCAAGGACGACGTCGCGCTCGCCGAGGCCCTCGAGCTGGGCTGCGGTGCGCGAGGGTCCGATGAGGCTGGCATTCGTATGCACCACGCCTTTGGCGACACCGGTCGTTCCCGAGGTAAAGAACATCGCCGCGATATCACTGCCCGCTCCCTTGGCGATCTCGCGATCCACGAACTGCGGATCGGCGGCGAGGCGCTCGCGCCCCTGGGCGAGGAGCGCGTCGTAGGAGATGAGATGGCCCTGGGTGTAGTGGCGCATGCCCCGCGGATCGTCGTAGATCATGCGCGTCAGCGTCGGGCAGCTCGGCGCGATCTCGAGAAGCTTGTCGACCTGTTCCTGGTCCTCGGCGAAGGCGAGTGCAATGGAGGCGTTCTGGATCGGAAACGCCATTTCCGCGGCGATCGCGTCCTGATAGAGCGGCACCGGGATCCCGCCCAGGCATTGGCCGGCAGCCATCGCCGCATAGAGTCGGGGGCGGTTATCCCCCACCAGCGCGAAGTGCTCGCCGCGCTTGAGCCCGAGCGAAGCAAGCGCGCAGGCGAGTGCGCGCACTTCGTCGGCGAATTGCTTCCAGGTCCAGGTCTGCCAGATGCCGAGATCCTTCTCGCGGATCGCCGGGCGATCGCCGCGCACGCGCGCGTGATGCATGAGCAGCTTCGGAAACGTGTCCAGCGCCTCGATGTTCTCGGTCATCGAGCCTCCTCCTCTAGGCTAGGCCGGTCGATTCTTGCACAAAATCCAGAAGATAATGGAGCGCATGAACGGCACAGAACACTGGACGCGCAAAGGCGACGTCAAGCTTTTTCTCTGGCGCAAACAGCCGACGGGCACCACTGCGAAGGGGACGGTTCTCTTCGTGCACGGATCTTCGATGGCCTCGCAGCCGACCTTCGACCTGCACGTGCCCGGCCGGCCGGATTCCTCCGTAATGGAATGGTTCGCCGAGCGCGGCTTCGACACCTGGACCATGGATAACGAGGGTTACGGCCGTTCCGACAAGTCGCGTCCGATCAATTGCGACATTCCGAACGGAGCGGACGACCTCGAGGCGGGCGCTGCCCACATCGAAAAAACCACCGGCACGAGGAAGCTGCTCATCTACGGCATCTCGTCCGGCGCACTTAAGGCGGCGCTTTTCGCCCAGCGTCATCGCGAGCGCGTCGCGCGCCTTGCGCTCGATGCCTTCGTCTGGACCGGGCAAGGCAGCCCGACGCTCGAGCAGCGCCGCAAGCGCCTGCCCGAGTTCTCGGCGAAGAATCGTCGGCCGATCGATCGCGCGTTCGTGCACAGCATCTTCGAGCGCGACCATCCCGGCACCGCGGACAGGGCGACCATCGAAGCCTTTGCCGACGAGATCCTCAAGCTCGACCATTCGGTGCCGACCGGCACGTATGTCGACATGTGCTCGAAGCTGCCGCTCGTCGACCCCGAGAAGATCGACGTGCCGACGATCATCATGCGCGGCGAATTCGACGGCATCGCGTCCCTCGACGACCTGATCGAGTTCTACCGCCGGCTGCCGAACCCGGACAAGCAGTTCAGCGTCATGGCGGGCATCTCGCACGCGAGCTTCCAGCAGAAGAACTACCTCATGGTGTACCACATCCTGCACGCCTTCTTTTCGCAACCCGACCCGGTGTACCGCGCGTGATTCGCCTCGCCCTTTGCCTGCTGCTCGCTGCGACCAACGTCCTCGCCCAGGACTACCCCGCCCGCCCCGTGCGCATCGTGGTGCCGCTCGGCGCCGGGGGCTTCGCCGACGTGCCGGCACGCATTCTGGCGCCGGCGCTCAGCCGGCAGATGGGCGGCACCTTCTTTGTCGAGAACAAGCCCGGTGCCGGCAGCACGATCGGTGCCGACGCAGTCGCGAAGTCCGAGCCCGACGGCTACAACCTTCTGTTCAGCGCTACCCCGCATGTCATCAGCGCTCACTTGTACAAGAAGCTGCCGTACGACGCGCTCAAGGACTTTGCGCCGGTCGCGCTGATCGCCGCCGGGCCTTACGTGCTCGCAGTGCACCCCGATTTGCCCGCACATTCCGTGCGGGAGCTCATCGCGCTCGCCAAGGCGCAACCCGGCAAGATCGACTTCGCCAGCTCGGGCAACGGCAGCGCGCAGCACCTCGTTGGCGCGCTCTTCGCGAGCATGGCGGGGATCGACCTGAACCACGTCCCGTACAAGGGAAGCGGCCAGGCGATGCAGGACGTACTTGGCGGCCGCGTGAAGGTGACTTTCGCCGGCGTGCCGAACGTCATCAACCACGTGCGCAACGGCCGCCTGCGCGCGCTCGGCGTTACGGGCGCAAAGCGCTGGCCGGACTTGCCCGACGTGCCGACCCTCGCCGAGGCCGGCGTCCCCGGCTATGAAGCGTCGCTATGGCTCGGCATGATGGCGCCGGCCGGCACGCCGGCCGCCATCGTCGACCGGCTGGCAGCCGAGATCGGCAAGGCCTTGCACGATCCTGCGCTGATCGAGCAGTTCCACCACGCGGGCATCGCGGCGGCGTACATGGGGCCGAAGGACTTCGGCCCCTTCGTGCGCTCGGAGTACGAGAAATGGGGCCGGGTCGTGCAGCAGACCGGCGCCACCGTCAACTAGGCTACATAGAACGGCGGTACTGGCCGCCCACCTCGAAGAGTGCGTGCGTGATCTGCCCTAGCGAGCAGACGCGCACTGCGTCCATCAGCACCTCGAAGACGTTTTCATCGCGGATCACCGCCTGGCGCAGGCGCTCGAGCATCGCGGGCGCCTCCTTCGCATTCTTCGCCTGAAAGGCGCGCAGGCGCTTGAGCTGCGACTGCTTCTCGTCTTCCGTCGAGCGGATGAGCTCGAGCTTCTGCGGGGTAGGATCGCCCGATTTGTCCACTGAGGGGTTGCGGAAAGTGTTGACGCCGACGATCGGATAGGAACCATCGTGCTTCTTGTGCTCGTAATAGAGCGACTCTTCCTGGATCTTGCCGCGCTGGTAGCCGGTTTCCATCGCCCCCAGCACGCCGCCCCGGCTCGAGATCGCCTCGAACTCCTTCAGCACCGCCTCCTCGACGAGATCGGTCAGCTCCTCCATCAGGAACGAGCCCTGGTTGGGGTTCTCGTTCTTCGCCACGCCCCACTCCTTGTTGATGATGAGCTGGATCGCCATCGCGCGGCGCACCGATTCCTCGGTCGGCGTGGTAATGGCCTCGTCATAGGCGTTGGTGTGCAGTGAGTTCGTGTTGTCGTAGGTGGAGATGAGTGCCTGCAGGGTCGTGCGGATGTCGTTGAACGCGATCTCCTGCGCATGTAGCGAGCGCCCGGACGTTTGCGAATGGAATTTCAGCTTCTGGCTGCGCTCGTTACCACCATAGCGGTTCTTCATCGCCACGGCCCAGATGCGCCGCGCCACGCGGCCGAGGACCGCGTACTCCGGATCCATGCCGTAGGAAAAGAAGAACGAAAGGTTCGGCGCGAAGTCGTCGATTTTCATGCCGCGCGCCAAGTACGCCTCTACGAACGTGAAACCATTGGCCAGCGTGAATGCCAATTGGGAAATCGGATTCGCTCCTGCTTCCGCGATGTGGTAGCCCGAGATGGACACCGAGTAAAAATTCTTCACGTCGTTGGCGATGAAGTATTCCTGGATGTCCCCCATCACCTTGAGCGAGAACTCTGTGGAGAAGATGCAGGTGTTCTGGCCCTGGTCCTCCTTCAGGATGTCCGCCTGCACCGTACCTCGGACAGCGGCCAGGGTTTTATTCTTCAGCGTTGAAAGTTCCGGCGCCGTCGGCTTGCGGCCGAGCTTCTCGACCTGCTGGTCGATCGCCGTGTTGAAGAACATGGCGAGGATGGTCGGCGCGGGGCCATTGATGGTCATCGACACGGACGTGGCCGGATCGCACAGATCGAACCCCGAGTACAGCACCTTCATGTCGTCCAGCGTCGCGATCGAGACGCCGGAATTGCCGACCTTGCCGTAGATGTCGGGCCGCTCGTCGGGGTCGAAGCCGTAGAGCGTCACGGAGTCGAAGGCGGTGGAGAGCCGCTTCGCCGGCATGTCCTTGGAGAGCAGATGGAAGCGCTTGTTGGTGCGGAACGGATCGCCCTCGCCTGCGAACATGCGCGTCGGGCCTTCGTTCTCCCGCTTGAAGTGGAACACGCCCGCCGTGAATGGGAACTCGCCGGGCAGGTTCTCGCGCATGCGCCAGCGCAGGAGCTCGCCGTGGTCCTCGAACTTCGGCAGCGCCACCTTGGGGACTTTCGTCCCCGATAGCGAAGTACTGTTCAGGCGAGTGCGCAGTTCTTTGCCGCGCACCTTCACGATCTGTTCGTCGCCGGAATAGGCCTTTACGGTTTTCGACCAGCCATCGATCAGCTTTTTCGCCTCCGCGCCGAGGGCGGCATCCTTTTCCGCGGCGAGCTTGTCGATTGAGGCGAGCGGCTTGTCGAGCATCGCCTGCGTGGCAAGCACCTGCTGGCGCTCGCGGGCGAGCCGCGACTGCTCGGCCAAGTGGTGGTGGTAGCCGCGTACGGTTTCGGCGATCTCCGCGAGATAGCGCTGGCGTTTCGGCGGGATGATGACGTGGACGCTCGATGAGGCCTTGTCCTTCGGCCGCGGCAGCCGGCGGGGCGCGAGCTTCAAACCCTTCTCGGCAAGTCGATCGGCGATCGCGTGATAGAGCGCAGTGACGCCATCGTCGTTGAAGCGGGCCGCGATCGTGCCGAACACCGGCATCGACTCGGGGGACGCCCGGAACATCTCGCGGTTGCGCTGCACCTGCTTGCGCACGTCGCGCAGCGCGTCCTCGGCGCCCCTGCGGTCGAACTTGTTGATCGCGACGAAGTCGGCGAAGTCCAGCATGTCGATCTTCTCGAGCTGGCTGGCGGCGCCGAACTCGGGGGTCATCACGTAGAGCGACACGTCGGCATGCTTTGCGATGGCGGCATCGCCTTGGCCGATACCCGCCGTCTCCACGATGATGAGCTCATAGCCGGCCGCCTGGCAGGCGATGATGGCGCCACCGGTCGCGGCCGACAGCTCGCTCCCGGTATCGCGCGTGGCGAGCGAGCGCATGAAGGTTCGTCCCCCGTGGATCGCGTTCATGCGGATCCGGTCGCCGAGCAGCGCGCCCCCCGTTTTACGCCGTGTCGGATCGACCGACAGGACGGCGATGCCGAGATCTTCGCCCTGGTCGAGGCGAAAGCGGCGCACTAGCTCGTCGGTAAGAGAGCTTTTGCCCGCTCCGCCCGTGCCGGTAACGCCGAGTACCGGCGCAGCGTTGGACTCGAGCTTGCCGCGGAATGCGCCCAGCTCGATGGCGGTGATGATTTGCGCGAGCGAGCGCGGATTGCCCGCCTCGAGCCGCTTCGGTGCGTACTGCACCGGATCGAAATCGCAGCGCGCGAGCATGTCGTTGATCATGCCCTGCAGCCCCATGCGCTGGCCATCCTCCGGCGAATAGATGCGCGCGACGCCGTAGCTCTGGAGCTGCTTCACCTCCTCCGGCACGATCACGCCGCCGCCGCCGCCGAAGACCTGGATGTGCGCGCCGCCGCGCTCCTTCAAGAGATCCACCATGTACTTGAAGAACTCGATGTGGCCGCCCTGATACGAGGAGATGGCGATGCCCTGCACATCCTCCTGCAGCGCCGCTTCGACGATCTCGCCCACCGACCGGTTGTGGCCGAGGTGGATCACCTCCGCACCCGAAGCCTGCAGGATGCGCCGCATGATGTTGATCGAGGCATCGTGCCCGTCGAACAGGCTCGCTGCGGTGACGAAGCGGATCTTGTGCTTGGCCTTGTAGGCGAGCTTGGCGGCGTCGGAGAGATCCGTCATGAAGCCAGCCTAGTTTACGTTTACGTAAACGTCAATCGTTCAGTCTTTATACGACGGGTCGCGGGCATCGACCTGGCGGACCAGAGCCGCGAATACGTCGTCGCACGTCTTTGTCTCGCCGGGGCCCGATTCGGCCAGCATCCGGTCGATGACCTGCTGCGAGAGGCGATTCACCTCGCCCCCGGCTTGCCCGGCCGCGACCTGCACGTCGCAGGCGCGCTGGAGCGTCCAGAGGCGCAGGTACGCTTGCGCGACGCTCTCGCCCCAGGAGAGCAGGCCGTGATTGCGCAGGATCATGACGTGCTTGTCGCCGAGGTCACGCACGATACGCCCACGCTCGGCGAGATCGACCGTGACGCCTTCCAGATCGTGGTACGCGACGCGGCCATGGAGCATCGCGCCATAGAAGTTGTCGCTCGAGATCCCTTCTTTCAGAGACGCGACGGCCACACCGTTAGTCGTGTGCGTATGCATCACGCAGTGCGCATCGGGTACTGCGCCATGGATCGCGGAATGGATGACGAAGCCGGCGCGGTTCACCGGCCAGCCCGAGTCGCGCAGCACGTTGCCCTCGATGTCGATGAGCACGAGATTGCTCGCCTTCACCTCGCGGTAATGCAGCCCGAACGGATTGATGAGAAAGCGCTTCTGCGGACCGGGCACGCGCAAGGTGATGTGGTTGAAGATCATCTCGGTCCAGCCGAGCATGTCGAAGACGCGATAGCAGGCGGCGAGCTCGACGCGCGCCTTGCGCTCCGCCTCGGTCATGGGCAGCTTCTCCGCCGCACGGGCCGTGCTGTTCATGTAGATGGTCATGGCGGGAAGTTTACTCTTGCGTCATTGCACGCTGCAGCCGCTGCACCACTTCCGGCGCATCCCATTTGACGGCGCCGAGATGCCGCCCGATCTCGCGCCCGCTGCGGTCGACGAGCAGCGTCACGGGAAGCCCCGGAGCATCGAGCGCGAACGCGGCCTTGGCGGTCGGATCGACGTATAGCGGCAGCGCCTTGATCGCGACTTCGTCGTAGAACTTGCGCGCGATCGGGGCGCCCTGCTGGTCGACCGACAAGGCGAGCACCTGGAAGCGATCGCCGCCGAGCTTCGCCTGCAGGCGGTCGAGCGCCGGCATTTCCTGCCGGCACGGCTCGCACCAGGTGGCCCACACGTTGAGGAGCACGACCTTGCCGCGAAAATCGGCGAGCGAATGCGAGCGGCCTCGCTCGTCGACAAATCGCAGCTCCGGTATCACCTGCGGCGCGGCCGCGCGTGTGAATGGGTCGGAGCTCTTTTCCCAGTACGAGACATAGGCGCCCGCCGCCGCAGCAGCAACGGCGACGCCGACAACGGCGGCGACAGCGCGACGGTTCATAGGGTGCGGAGCAGCGCTCTGGCGCAGTTGTAGCCGCTTGCGCCGGCGACGCCGGCCCCCGGATGCATCGCCGGGCCGCAAAGCCAAAGTCCCTTGATCGGCGAGCGATAGCCTGAAAGCTCCGGCCGGGGTCGCGTCCACAACGCCTGATCGAGCGACAGCTCCGCATGATGCGGCTGGCCTTCCGGCCAACCGTACGACTGCTCAAGCTCTAACGGCGATTGCACGGCAACTTTTTTGATCGGCGGCAGGAGCTTCGCCACCGCACCTGCGACGTCGCCTTGCGCGCCATAGGGCGCGTATTGGAACCGCACGTGCACGCGCGGCCCGTCGGCGATCGCGTCAAGACAGGGGTGGGTGGATACCCGCGCATACTTCGCATCATCGTAGGCGCGCTCGACGTAGTCTAGCGAGGGGGCCAGCGTGAGCGTCTTCCACTCGGGCGCACGCTCAAGCTCGACATCAAGGCGCGCAGCGACGCCACGGGCACGCACATGACGCAGCGCGCGCACCAGATCCGGATCGAGCCATCCGGGTTCCACAAGGTCGACCAGCGTACGTCTTGGATCGGCCGCGGAAAGGATGAACCGCGCGCGCATCTCCTCTCCGCTCGCGAGCATCACGCCCGTCGCTTGACCCGCACGAACGTTGATGCGTTGGACCTGCGCTTGCCTCACATTGACGCCGGAGCGGGCAAGCGCGCCGTAGTTCGAGACCGGCGGGCGAAAGACTCCGGCCGGATTGCCAACATGGAAGTGCAACAGGCGGAACGCCGTGCCGGCCGATCGGGGCCCTTGCTGCAGGTCGCGCACGGCAAGCGCACCGAGCGCGCCCTTCAATGCATCGCTTTCGAACCAGTCGTCGAGCAGCTCGGCGGCCGGCATGGGCAGGAGCCGCATCAGGTCTTCCATTCCCATGCGTCCCAGGCGGCGGATCTTGAAGGCGAAGCGCAGATCGACGAGGCTGGGAGGCGGCGCGAGATATAGGTCCTCGAGCAGGCGCGCGAGCTTCGCCATGCGCTCGCAGAATTCGGGCCATTTGCCTGCATCCTGCACGCTCAAGCGCCGTATCGCTTCGGCGCTGCGGCGCACGTCCTGCCAAAGTTCGAGTACTCCGCCGGCGGGCAACACAGCGCGCAGCCACGGATCAGGCAGGTCCATGACCACGCCGGGCATGGCGATGGCGCGGGGTACCCATCCTTCGGTGTGCGCCTGCGGCGCGTGCTCTTGCACGACGACGACGCTGCGCCCGGCGCGCATGATCTGATGCGCGGCCGCGAGCCCGTCCGCCTCTGCACCGATGACGATCGCGTCCGTCATGCCCGCGCACCCAGGATCGCCATCGCCGCGTTGCGTCCGGAAGCGCCCATGACACCGCCCCCGGGGTGCGTGCCTGAGCCGCACTGATAGAGGCCGTGAATCGGCGTGCGATAGCGCGACCAGGCCGGCGCCGGGCGCAGGAAGAACATCTGCTGCAGCGTGAGCTCGCCCTGGAAGATGTTGCCTTCGGCGAGGCCGACGATGCGCTCGATGTCCGCCGGCGTGATCACCTGTCGATGCAGGATCGCGCTCTTCAGGTTCGGCGCGTACTCGGCCAGCGTATCGATCACCGTGTCGCCGAATTGCTCTCGCTTGGCATCGCTCCAGCCGCCATTCACGTGATAAGGCGCGTACTGGACGAAGATCGACATCACGTGCTTGCCCGGCGGCGCCATCGACGGATCGAGCACCGACGGAATGACGATGTCCATATACGGCCGGCGGGAGATCTCCCCGTACTTGGCGTCGTCGTAAGCGCGCTCGAGGTAGTCGACGCTCGGGCTGATGGAAATCGCGCCCCGAAGGTGCCGGCCGGGTTCCGGCATGCAGCTGAACCGCGGCAGCTCGCTGAGGGCCAGGTTCACCTTGCCGGATGATCCGCGGAACTTGTAGCGCTGGATTGCGGCGACGAAATCGCCGGGCAGATACGCCTCGCCAACTAGGCCGAGGAAGGTGCGCCGCGGGTCGGCGCCTGAAACGATGGTCGCAGCGCGCAGCTCCTCGCCGTTCTCAAGCACCACGCCCACGGCACGATCGCCGCGAAGCGCAATCTTGGCGACCGGAGCTTGCGTCCGGAT
The DNA here is from genome assembly GCA_035632415.1 of Burkholderiales bacterium. Lineage (GTDB taxonomy): Bacteria > Pseudomonadota > Gammaproteobacteria > Burkholderiales > SG8-39 > SCGC-AG-212-J23. The sequence continues at coordinate 22,883 of DASQGW010000182.1, forward strand.
ATCAGCGCCGTGTGCCTGCGCCGCGGCTGCGATGGCGGCGCTCACCGAGCCGTTACCGCCCTTGGCGAAGCCCCACGCGCGGAAAACGCCATCGAGCTCGCCCATGTAGTGGTGCAGGAGCACATAGGCGGTCCCCGGCGAGCGCGGCCCAAGCAGGGTGCCGATGATGCCGCTTGCCGACTTGGTGCCTTTGAGCGCCTCGCTCTCGAACCATTCGTCGAGATAGTCCGCCGCGCTCATCGTCAGCAGCTTCCATAGCGCGTGCAGGTCCTTCTCGGGCAGGCGACGGAAATAGCGGCCGAGCCGCAGAAGATCGAGCAACTCCCGTGGATCGAGCGAAGCCGGATCGGGGGGTGCCGTGGAGAGCAACGGCTTCACCGCGCGCGCCATGCGGTGCAGGAGCAAACCGAACTCGTCGTACGCCTCCGCATCGCGCGGTGAGTGGCGCGCGAGCTCGCGGCAGTTCTGGTCGTGGTCGGACCATTGCGCGAGGTGGTCGCCATTCGCCAAGGGCGTCAGCGTGCTTTCCAGCGGCAGGATCTGCAGCCCATGGCGTGGCAGCTCGAGCTCGCGGATGATCTCCGGCCGGAGCAGGCTCACGACATACGAGAAGACGGAGAAGCGGAAACCCGGGAACACTTCCTCGCTCAACGCGGCGCCGCCGACGCGCTCTCGGCGCTCGAGCACCAGCACCTTGCGTCCGGCCCGGGCAAGGTACGCCGCACAAGCGAGGCCGTTATGACCGCCGCCGACGATGATCGCGTCGTAGGCCTTCATGCCCTTTTCCGCGGCGGATCGAAGAAGGGCTTCTTCACCACGCGCGCCGCCGCGCGTTTGCGGCGGTGCTCCACGGTGATTTCCATTTCCAGAGACGTGCCGAGTGCGAACCATGGCGCGCGCAGGTGCGCGAGCGCGATGTACTTCTTGAGGAGCGGCGACCAGCCCCCGCTCGTCGCATAGCCCACCTGCTCGCCGCCCGAGTAGATCGGCACGCTCATGCGCCACGCAGCGCTGGGCAACCGCGTGGCGAGTCCGACCTCCGCGTAAAGGCGCTCGAGCGAGTGCCATTCCAGCTCGATGCCGACGAACTGCCATTGCGCTCCGCGCGCTTTCTCCTTCGCCAACGCATCTCGGCCGATGAACCGTTCCTTCGCGAGGTCGACCGTCCAGCCGAGGTCGAGCTCGTAGGGCGACGAGAGCTGGCTGTCGATGAGCGCCTTGCGCGCCGGGACATAGTCGACGTCGATCAGCATGAGCCCCGCCTCGATGCGTGCCAGGTCGAGCGCGAGCATGCCTGCGGGCATGATGCCGTAGGCTTGGCCGACCTCTATCAAGGCGTCCCACACCGGCAGGGCGCTCGCCCTATCCATCCAGATCTCGAACCCCACATCGCCGGTGTATCCGGTGCGGGAGATCTCTACCGGAGTATTCCGGATGCGGGCGGACGTGATGCGGAAGTACTTGAGCGGCGGCGCACCGAGCGACTCGAGGATCGACCAGGCCATCGGCCCCTGGAGCGACAGTGCGGCGATCGAGTCCGAGACGTCGGCGATCTCCAGGTCCATGCCCGCGGCGTTGTCCTCGAGCCAGCGCAAGTTCGGCTCTGCGGATGTGATGCGGAATAGGCCTTCGCCGAGGCGGGCGACCGTGCCGTCGTCGATCACCTTGCCTGCGTGATCGCACCACGGCGTATAGAGCACTTGGCCGATCTCAGCCTTGAGGACGTTGCGCGGCACGACGAGATCCAGCAGGCGCGCCGCATCGCGGCCCTCCACCCGGTACTTGTAGAGCGGCGACACGTCGAAGAGCGCCGCCGCGGCGCGGATGACGTGGTACTCGCGCTCATGCGTGAGCTCGTAAGAGCTCGCCACCACGTGTCCCGCCCAGCGGCGCCATGCATGGCTCGCGCAGAGCGCGGCGGTGCGCTCGTGAAAAGGGGTCGTCTTCAGCACGGTGCTATTCCACCGTGACGGACTTGGCGAGATTCCTCGGCTTGTCGACGTCGGTGCCGCGCGCGAGCGCGACGTGATAGGCGAGAAGCTGCAGCGGCACCACATGCAGGATCGGCGAAAGCGCGCCGGCGTGCGCGCCGAGCTCGATCACGTGGACCACGTCGGATTGCGGGATGTGTGCGCCTTCGTCGGCAAAGATGTAGAGCTCGCCGCCCCGCGCGCGGACTTCCTGCAGGTTCGATTTCAGCTTCTCGATCAAGGCATCGCTTGGCGCCACGGCGACGACCGGCATGTTCTCGTCGACGAGGGCGAGCGGGCCGTGCTTGAGCTCGCCGGCCGCGTAGGCCTCGGCGTGGATGTACGAGATTTCCTTCAGCTTGAGCGCCCCTTCCATGGCGATCGGCCAGTGAATTCCACGACCGAGGAAAAGGGCGTGCTCCTTCGACGCAAACCGGGCCGCCCACGCAGCGACCTGAGATTCGGTTGCGAGCACCGCGTTTATGGCGGCCGGCAGGTGGCGCAGCGCGTTGAGGTGGGTGCGCTCGGCATTCGCATCCAGCCGGCCGCGCAGCTTGCCGATGACCAGCGATAGAAGAAAGAGTGCTGCGAGCTGGGTCGTAAATGCCTTGGTGGAGGCGACGCCGATCTCGGGACCCGCTCGCGTCAGATAGCGCAGCCGCGAAGCGCGTATGAGCGAGCTTTCGGGAACATTGCAGATGGCGAGCGTCGCGGCATAGCCGAGCGACTTCGCGTGCTCGAGCGCGGCGAGCGTGTCGGCGGTCTCTCCCGACTGGGAGATCGTGATGAAGAGGCCCTTCGGGTCGGGCACCGAGCGGCGATAGCGGTATTCGCTCGCGATCTCGGCGCGGGTCGGAATCCCGGCGATGTCCTCGAGCCAGTAGCGCCCGATGAGCGCGGCGTTATAGCTCGTGCCGCAGGCGGTGATATGCACCGAACTCGCTGCCCGCAGGATTTCTTCGGCTTCGGCGCCGAAGAGCCCGGGCTGCAGCGAGCTCGCGCCGGTGACGACCTCCAGCGTGTTGGCGAGCGCGCCCGGCTGCTCGTGGATCTCCTTCTGCATGTAGTGCCGGTACGGGCCGAGCGCGACGGACTCGTCGGTCATCTCCGACACGCGCACCGGGCGCTCGGCGGCGGCGCCGCGCGCGTCCGTCACGCGATAGCCGTTCGGCCGGATCTCGGCGCAGTCGCCGTCTTCGAGGTAGACCACGCGGCGCGTCACCTGCAGGAGCGCCGAGACGTCGGAGGCGGCGAAGTTCTCGCCCTCGCCCAAGCCGAGCAGCAACGGCGGACCGCGCCGCGCGACGACCACCGCTTCAGGATCCCGCGCACAAACCACGGCGATGGCAAAGGCGCCTTGCAGCTCGGCCACGGCCTTGGTGGTCGCAGCAAACAGCGAATCGGCGGACTTGCGGTAGTGGGCGATCAGATGCGCGACGACCTCGGTGTCGGTGTCGGAGGCGAACTCATAACCGGCCTTCTTGAGACGCTCGCGA